>NZ_JARFXU020000008.1:0-165068 GCF_029581595.2 Arthrobacter sp. NQ7
TGTGTGAGAGGCCCCCAGCCAGACCACTGGGTTGATAGGCCGGATGTGGAAGCGAGGACTAACGACTCGTGAAGCTGACCGGTACTAATAGGCCAACAACTTACACCACACAGATACATACAACATTCTGCTTGCGTCCACTATGTGGTTCCCAACCAACAACCCCCACCCGGGGTACCGGTTACAGGAACCAAACAATTGAATAACAACACCACCAAACGCTGTCCTCAACAGGTCAGCGAGTTGTAACCACAAGATTTCCCCACCCCCACACCATGTGACGGGCGGTGCGGGTAGAAGGGTTACGGCGGTCATAGCGTGGGGGAAACGCCCGGTCCCATTCCGAACCCGGAAGCTAAGACCCACAGCGCCGATGGTACTGCACCCGGGAGGGTGTGGGAGAGTAGGTCACCGCCGGAACATCATTACATGGTCGAGGCCCCAACCACAGGTTGGGGCCTCCCACATTTAACACACCAACCACCGCTGGGCATCGCCCGCACTAACAAAACCTGCTAGCCCCCATCGCAGCAGACCCCATTGCCCAGGCCGCTTGCCAGGCCGGGGACCCCGAACTGCACCCTCAGATACCGTCCCGGACCAACCGGATACCAGCCCTAACGGACGGTGCAACCGAGGAAGCCGGCAGGAACTGATCACGCACCCCCTGGAAACCCAGGATGTGATCCCGCATCCCGGGAAACCGGCAGGAGGTGGTGGCGCGTCGCGGGGAAACCGGCAGGAGGTGATGGCGCGTCGCAGGGGGTTGTTGAAACAGGGGAGGGCAGATTGTTGAACAATCCGAGTTTTTAGGGCATTCTTGGATGAACAGCAATCCGAGACGGAGATCACAATGCCCAGCATCGACCTGAACAGCGACGTCGGCGAGTCCTTTGGGAACTGGTCCTTCGGCGACGACGCCGCCATTTTCGAGAGTGTTTCCAGCGCCAACGTAGCCTGCGGCTTCCACGCGGGCGACCCCGTGGGCATCATGGCCACGTGCCAGGCCGCCGTGAAAGCCGGCGTCACCGTGGGCGCCCACCCCGGCTACCGCGACCTCGCCGGCTTTGGCCGCCGCTTCGTGGACATGACTCCGGCGGAACTCACCGCAGACGTCGTCTACCAAATCGGCGCGGTCCAGGCCGTTGCCCTCGCCGCAGGGACCGCCGTGCGCTACATCAAGCCCCACGGCGCCCTGTACAACACCATCGTCAACCACCCCCAGCAGGCCGGCGCCGTCGTCGCCGCCATCCTGGCCGTGGACCCCACCCTGCCCCTCATGGTCCTCCCCAACTCCGAGATCCAGCGCCAGGCCGACGCCGCCGGGCTGCGGACCGTGGCCGAAGCCTTCGCCGACCGCG
This sequence comes from Arthrobacter sp. NQ7, assembly GCF_029581595.2. Lineage (NCBI taxonomy): Bacteria > Bacillati > Actinomycetota > Actinomycetes > Micrococcales > Micrococcaceae > Arthrobacter > Arthrobacter sp. NQ7. The sequence continues at coordinate 1,362 of NZ_JARFXU020000008.1, forward strand.
CCTACAACCCGGACGGCACCCTGGTGTCCCGCCGCGAGCCCGGCGCCGTGCTGCACAAGGTGGAGGACGTCGTCGAACATGTCCTGCGCCTGGCCGGGGACGGCGTGGTCCGGGCCATCGACGGCTCGCTGGTACAGGTCAAGGCCGAAAGCATCTGCCTGCACGGTGACACGCCGGGTGCCGTTGCCATGGCCGCCGCCGTCCGCGCCGCGCTGCTGGACGCCGGCATCCAGATCCAAAGTTTCGCCTAGCCATGCCCACCACACAGCAGCAGGCACAGAAGCCGCCACACGCCGCACTGACCGGTGTCCGGGCCGCCGGAGACTGCGCCATCCTGGTGGAGCTCCCCACCCTGGACTCCGTCCTCAGTCTCCAGGCGCAACTCACCGCACACCCCCAGCCGGGGCAGGTTGACGTCATTGCCGCAGCCCGGACCGTCCTCATCACCGCGGACTCGCCCCACGCGGCACGGGCCCTGGCCACTCACGTGCGCAGCATCGACCTGGAAGCCCCGGCCGGCACCGAGAGCACGCTGGTCACCATCGACGTGGTGTACGACGGCGAGGACCTGGACGAGGTCGCGAAGCTCACCGGGCTGGACCGCCAGGGAGTCGTTGCCGCCCACACAGGCCAGCTCTGGACCGCCGCCTTTGCCGGCTTCGCCCCCGGCTTCGCCTACCTCACGGGCGAAGATTCCCGCCTGGAAGTGCCGCGGCGCCACTCACCGAGGACGGCTGTGCCCGCCGGTGCAGTGGCACTGGGCGGCGCGTACTCGGCGGTCTACCCCCGGCAGTCGCCCGGCGGCTGGCAGCTGATCGGCCGGACCGAAGCAGCCATGTGGGACCTGGACCAAGAAAACCCGGCCCTGATCCGGCCGGGCGACACGGTCCGTTTCAACGCGGTGCGGGCGCAGGCCACCGTGACCGACCACGCTGTGACCGAACAGCGCGGGCCGGACGCGGCCAGCACCGCGGGAACAGACCCCGCAACCGCAGGGCTTGCCGTCCGGAAGCCGGGACTCCAGGCCACCATCCAGGACCTGGGCCGCCCGGGCTACGCCTCCCTCGGCGTCAGCAGCGCCGGCGCCATGGACCGGGCGGCCCTCCGCCGCGCCAACCGCCTGGTGGGCAACGCCGAGGACGCGGCCGGCATCGAACTCCTCTTCGGCGGCCTGGAACTCGAGGCCCTCTCGGACCAGGTACTGGCCGTCACCGGCGCAGAGGTTCCACTTGGGATCACGCCGCCGGAAGACGCGGCAGCAGGTACGATGGCGGCCCGGCACCCCGGGTGCGGCGCCCCCTTCGCGCTGCTGGCAGGGGAGAGGCTGACGGTGGGAAACCCGACGGCAGGGCTCCGCTGCTACCTCGGCGTCCGCGGCGGGATCGGCGGCCCCGACGCGCTGGGGAGCCGGTCCACGGATACCATGTCCGGGATCGGGCCCGAACCGCTCCAGGCTGGAACCATCCTTCCCGTGCTCGCACCGAAGCCGGGCAGCATTGTGGGCCACCCCGAGTCGTCACCCCTTCCGGACCAGTCCGCGGCAACCGTGCTCCGCGTGGTGCCCGGACCCCGGCAGGACTGGTTCAGTGCCCAAACCCTGCAGGACTTCCTGGAACAGGACTGGACCGTCACGCCGCAGTCCAACCGGATCGGACTGCGCCTCAACGGCAACGCCCTCACCCGGAGCCGCGGCGGTGAACTGGCCAGCGAAGGAACGGTCCGGGGCGCCATCCAGGTGCCGCCGGAAGGCCAGCCTGTCCTCTTCCTCTCCGACCACCCGGTGACGGGCGGATACCCGGTGATCGCCGTCGTCGTCCACGCGGACCTGGACAAGGCGGCCCAACTTCCCCCGGGCGCCGCCGTGCGGTTCACCGTTGCAGCACCCCCGGCAGAACTGCCCGAAACAGCTAAGGAAAGCCCCCATGCGTAAAGTCCTCATAGCCAACCGCGGCGAGATCGCGGTCCGGATCGCCCGTGCCTGCGACGACGCAGGCCTGGAAAGCGTGGCCGTCTACGCCGACCCCGACGCCGATGCGCTGCACGTCTCAGCAGCCACGGAGGCGTACTCGCTGGCCGGATCCAGGCCCCAGGAAACCTACCTGGACATCGACAAGATCCTGGCCATTGCGGCCAAGAGCGGCGCCGACGCCGTCCACCCCGGCTACGGCTTCCTGTCCGAGAACGCAGGCTTTGCCCAGGCCGTGCTGGACGCCGGCCTGACCTGGATCGGCCCCTCCCCGGACACCATCCGCCTGCTGGGCGACAAGGTCAGCGCCCGCGAGGTGGCCGTCCGGGCCGGCGCCCCGCTGGCACCCGGCAGTGACGGGCCCGTGGACAGCGCCGCCGAGGTCCGTGCCTTCGCCGAGCAGGTGGGCCTCCCCGTTGCCATCAAGGCTGCCTTCGGCGGCGGCGGACGCGGCCTCAAAGTGGTCCGGAACCTGGCCGATATCGAGGAAAGCTTCGACTCGGCGGTCCGCGAGTCCCTTGCAGCCTTTGGCCGCAGCGAGTGCTACGTGGAGAAATTCCTGGACCGCCCCCGGCACGTGGAGGCACAGGTCATCGCGGACACGCACGGCAACGTGGTGGTGGTGGGCACACGCGACTGCTCGCTGCAGCGCCGCCACCAGAAACTCGTGGAGGAAGCCCCCGCGCCATTCCTCACGCCGGACCAGCGGGCCGCCATCCATGCCTCTGCCAAGGCCATCTGCCGGGAGGCCGGATATGTCGGTGCCGGCACCGTGGAGTACCTGCTGGACGGCTCCGGTTTCCTCAGCTTCCTGGAGGTCAACACGCGGCTGCAGGTGGAGCACCCGATCACCGAGGAGACCTCCGGCGTGGACCTGGTGGCTGCCCAGCTGGCCATCGCGGCGGGGGAGCAGCTCCCCGTCCTGGAGGACCCGGAGCCGCGCGGCCACGCCTTCGAATTCCGCATCAACGCCGAGGATCCGGGCCGCGGATTCCTGCCCTCGCCCGGGACCGTGGAATCCTTCGAGGTGCCCACCGGGCCCGGGATCCGGCTGGATACGGGCGTCCGTGCCGGCTCTACGGTGCCCGGGCAGTTCGACTCGCTGCTGGCCAAGCTGGTGGTCACCGGTGCAGACCGCCAGCAGGCCCTTCGGCGTGCCCGCCGCGCCCTGCAGGAGTTCCGGATCGGCGGACTGGCCACCGTGCTGCCCTTCCACCGGGCAGTGGTCGGGGCGCCGGACTTCACCCGCGAGGACCGGCTGGACACCTACACCACCTGGATCGAGAACGAATTCGCCACCGCCCTGGACGCGGACCCGGCCTTCAGCCCGGCCGCGCCGGATGAACCCCGCCGGACCATCGGCATCGAGGTGGACGGCAAGCGGATGGAGCTGGGACTGCCCAAGGCGCTGCTGGATTCTTTGCTCGACGGCGGTGGCCGGCGGAGTGCGGAAGGCCAGGACGCCAGCGGGGAGACGCTGCCGGAGAAGAACGACGGCGACCTGCTGGCCACCATGGCCGGCACCGTGGTCAAGTGGCTGGCTGAACCCGGGGCCAGCGTCGAGGAAGGCGAAGCGGTACTGGTGCTCGAAGCCATGAAGATGGAGACGGCCGTGGCCGCACACCGCGCCGGGACCGTCGGTGAGCTGTACGCCGCGGCCGGAGACGCCGTCGGGCCCGGGCAGGTGCTCACCACCATCTCCTAAGCGCACGTCACGAGGGCATCCGCGCGAACACGCGGCACACCGCCAGGCTGAACCAGAGCTGGAGGTCGTGGAACCTGTCCCGGAGCAGGTGGCCGGTGAAGAGCCCTGACGGTTCCTGGTGCGCGGAGAGCCAGTCGCGCGCCTGGTTGGTTTTTTCCGTTCGCAGGCCGGGGCGGATGATGCTGATGGCGTCGAGGGCGGAAACGAGGTCCGTCATCCAGAAGGGAAAGCAGAACTCGGTCCAGTCGGAGACGCGGCCCTTGTCAGGATAGGCGTCCGGCTCAAAGAAGCGGGCCGCCAGCATTTCCGCGGCCCTCTGTGCGGAGGTGCTTGCGCTGTGCGCGGGATGGGCAGCATAGGCCCTGAGCACCACCCCGGTGATCAGGTGCGAGAACGGCTGCGCCGGATCGCCGGGAATGGTCTGCGGCTCGTCCAGCGCGTCCAGATTCCTCCCACGGGTGCGGATGGGAAGGGCCCAGCCGCCGTCGTCCTGCCGCGACGCCTCAAGCCAGCTGAACGCGCGTTCTACACGAGGGTCGTCGCCGTATCCCGCTTTGCACAGGAGCCCGATGAGGGCCCCCGTGTAGTTGGGAGACACCTGGTTGCCGTAAATCCCCCGAAGGTCACCCAGCCCGGACTGGTGTGAAAGCACATAACCGGCGGCCGCGGCGATGGCCCGATGCCGGCGGGTGAGCCCGAACATCTCGACGAGGAACCCGAGTTGCCGGTAGGTCTCCAGCAGGTCGTAGTCCATGCGGTCCCGGGGCCGTTTTCCCGGATAGGCCCACGACCCATCCGCCGCTTGGTGCCGCAGGATCCGGCGGGGGACCGGAAGGTCCCAGAGTGCCTCGTCCGGCGCACCCGCGGGAGCGGCTGGCAGCCCTCCCGGCCCGGCGACCAGCTCGCGGACGGCCCAGGAGCGCACGGCAGGGTGACCGCTCGACAGCAGCGGGGCTATCGGGTCGAACCGGAGGCCGTCAAGCCACGTCATGGTCACCATGATGGCGGAATACGTCCCGTGCGGACAGGGTACCGGTGTCCTGCCGGATATCGTGGTGCCATGACGTTTGACGAGGTACTGGCCGATCTCCAAGCCCAGGCCAGAACCACCAAGCACGCCGAAACCGGCTTGTGGGTGGCCGCCCAGCTCCGCAGCAGGATCGCGGCCGGCCAGCTCAAGCCCGGTTCCAAGCTCGCGGAGGAAGCCCTCCGGGAGGCACTTGGCGTGTCCCGGAACACGCTCCGGGAAGCCTTCACGGCGCTCCATGCCGAGCACATCGTCACCCGGATCCCCAACCGCGGCGTGTTCGTGGCGCACCCCACCGCTGACGATATCCGCGAAATCTACCGTGTCCGGCGGTTCCTGGAGCCCGCCGCGGTGCTCTGGTCCCGCGACGCCCCGACGGAGGTCCTGGCGGGCATCATCAAGGCCGCCAGGGCCGCCGCCGCGGAGGGGGACATCCCCGGCATGGCCGGAGCCAACCAGGACTTCCACCGAGCCATCGTTGACCGCGCCGGAAGCGAGCGGCTCAACAGCCTGATGGACCAGGTGCTGGCCGAGATGCGGCTGGTGTTCCACTCCATGGCCGCCAACCCCGCCTTCCACGAACCCTACGTGGAGGACAACGCGAAGATCGTGGAACTCCTGGAGACCGGGGAACTCGCCGCGGCAGCGGACTTCCTGGCCGCCTACCTGGACCGCGCCGAGGCCCAGCTGCTCGACGCCGTCGGCCGCTAGCCAACCCTTCCCCAAAAAGGGGGGTTGCAGGATTGTTGAACAAAAAGCTATGCTTTAGATCACACCGTTGTTCTGCAGCTCACTTAACCCTGCAGCCCCAACGTGACAGGGGCTCCCGCCCCTCGGCGCCGTCACCCCCACTTGACCAACCCATGGACGCGCCGGCCCCCACTTTCGCAGACCCGTCACGGGTCCCCTGGGAAGGGATAATCATGCTTGTACTCATCGGGGTGCTGCTGGTGATCGTTGGCTTCGCCATCCGCCTGAACCCCCTGATTGTCGTCACCGTCGCCGGCATCGTCACCGCACTCCTGGGCGGGATGAACCCCGCGCAGATCCTCGACTCGTTCGGCACCGGCTTCGCCAGCAGCCGCTCCGTCACCATCTTCGTGGCGGTGCTGCCGGTGGTGGGCATCATCGAGTTCTTCGGGCTGCAGGAGCAGGCCAAGGTCCTCATCGGCCGGCTCGCCAAGCTCACGGCAGGCCGCGTCCTGATCGGCTACCTGGCCGTCCGCCAGATCACCGCCGCGGTGGGCCTGAACAGCATCGGCGGCCACGCCCAGACGGTCCGCCCGCTGGTGTTCCCCATGGCCGAGGGCGCCGCGCTGCGCCGCTACGGCCATGTGCCGGAGAAGATCAGCGAGAAGATCAAGGGGCACTCCGCCGGTGCGGACAACGTGGGCGTGTTCTTCGGCGAAGACGTGTTCGTGGCCGTCGGCTCCATCCTGCTGATCACCACGTTCGTGGACACCACCTACCACCTGCACCTGGAACCGCTTCAGCTGGCCCTCTGGGCCATCCCCACCGCCATCGCGGCCTTCCTCATCCACGGCTTCCGGCTGCTGCGCCTGGACAAGCAGCTGGACAAGGAATACCGCGACTACGAGCTCACCGCCCAGAAGGAAACCGCAGGAGAAGCCAAATGATCAACGTTGAAGCCGTCTACTGGCTGATCGGCATTCTGTTCGTCGCCTGGGCATCATTGATTGCCGCCGACACCAAACACCCCCGCCGCTGGGGCAGCTCGGCCTTCTGGGGCCTGCTGGGCCTGTGCTTCTTCTACAGCACCTGGGTGCAGGCAGGCACAGCACCCGGCTGGATCCTGGGCATCGCCGTCCTGATCCTGGTGGTGCTGGCCTCCACCGGCCTGCTGGGCCACGGCAAGCACCGCACCTCCACCGTCCACGAGCGGGAGGCCTTCGCCAAGCGCTTCGGCAACAAGCTCTTCATTCCGGCCCTGACGCTGCCCCTGGTCACCGTCATCCTCGTGCTCGCCGCCCCCGTGCTGTCCATCGGCGGCACCCCGCTGCTCGACCCCAAGAACACCACGCTGGTAGCCCTGGCCATCGGTGCCGTGGCCGCCGTCGTCGTCGCCCTGGTCATCCTCAAGCCCAAGAACCCGGCGACGCCCATCTTCGAAAGCCGCCGGATCCTCGAATCCATCGGCTGGGCGGCGCTGCTGCCGCAGATGCTCACCACGCTGGGCATCCTGTTCACCAAGGCCGGCGTGGGCACCGCCGTGGGCACCCTGGCCTCCGGCCTGCTGCCCAAAGGCTCGCTGATCGCCGGCGTGATCGTGTACTGCGTGGGCATGTTCCTGTTCACCGTGCTGATGGGCAACGGCTTCGCAGCCTTCCCCATCATGACCGCGGCCATCGGCTGGCCCGTGCTGGTGGAGACCTTCCACGGCGACCCGGCGATCGTCTTCGCCATCGGCATGCTCGCCGGTTTCTGCGGCACCCTCTGCACGCCCATGGCCGCCAACTTCAACCTGGTGCCCTCCGCGCTGCTGGAAATGAAGAACAAATACGGCGTCATCACGGCGCAGGTGGGCACGGCCATTCCGCTGCTGGCGGTCAACATCGCACTGATGTACTTCCTGGCCTTCCACTAACCCTTTCCACCCACCCTGGCCTTCAAAGGAGCATGATGGACAACGACCTTCGCGCACAGGCGGCACCGGACTACGCAGCCGTGGTGCTGGGCAACCTCTCCGAGCCCTTCCCGCACTCGGCCCACCACACCCAGGTGTCCGCCCAGGACCGGCCCATCCCGGAGGAAATCCACCCCGCCTTCTACACCTCCTTCGACTGGCACTCCTGCGTCCACATGCACTGGCTGGGTGCCAGCCTGCTGGGTGCCGCGCAGCAAGGGACCGGAAAGGCGTCCGACGGCGGCGCGGCGGCCTGGGTGGACAGCTCCACCGCTGCGTCACTGCGCCAGGCGCTGGGCGCCAACCTGACGCCCGCCAAGCTGGCGGTGGAACGGGACTACCTGCTGGCCAACCCGTCCTGGGAGCGGCCGTACGGCTGGGCGTGGCTGATGCGGCTGGCCGCCACCTGCTCCGCGTCCCCGGATGCGGAGATCCGCGAATGGGGCGCCGCCCTGGATCCCCTGGTGGATGCCGTGGCAGACCTCAGTGCGGCCTGGATGGCCAAGGCGCAGTATCCCGTGCGGCACGGGCTGCACACCAACGCCGCCTTCGGCGTGGGCTACATGCTGGATGCGTTCCGGTCGCTGGGCCGGGCTGATGCTGCCGCGGCCTGCGAGGAAGCGGCCCGGTCGTGGTTTGGAAACGACCGCGGCTGGCCGGGCGACTGGGAGCTCAGCGGGCAGGACTTCCTCTCCGCCGGCCTGAGCGAGGCGGACCTGATGCGCCGTGTCCTGACGGCTGACGGGTTCGCCGACTGGTTCGCCGGGTTCCTGCCAAACCTCACCGCGGAGTCGCGAATCCTGCAGCCGGTGGGCGTGACGGATGAGACGGACGGCTACCTGGTGCACCTGCATGGCCTGAACCTGACCCGCGCCGGGCAGGTGGCCCGGATCATCGCTACGCTCCGCGAATCCTCCACATCGGAGGCCGCCGCCTCGGCGGCCGTGCTCAACGAGGCCCTGGACCCGCTGTTGAAGGCCGGCCTCCGCGGGCTGGAGAGCGGCGACTTCATGTCCACCCACTGGCTGGCCAGCTTCGCCTGGGATGCGCTGGGCTCCGTGGCGGCGCTGGACTGAGTCTTCCCGGATTGACCTGCCTGGACTGACCATCCAGCAGGTGACGGGATGAACCAGTCACACTCGGTGTGAAAGGACGCGGCGGTGCCCAAACGGGCGCCGCCGCGTTAGTCTTTTTCCACCACGCCCAGCGCGTGACCTGGGAGCAGCGGGCAGGGTCGTAATGAGCTGACCGTCCGCCCGCGAGCCCTGAGGAAGATCATGCGCCAGCACGTCAGTACCTGCCCGTCAGACCCTGCAACGGCAGGGCAAACCGCCCTCAAGCCCAGGAGGAAGCGGACCAGGCATCCCCGGTTGGCGGTGGGTGACCGGGTCCGCTTCGCCGAAGGCACCCTGGGCGGCACCGGCGTGGTGGACGCCGTGACGTCCGACTACGCCATCATCTGGATCTGGACGGACGAAGGCCAGGGGCGCCGGATGTTCCTGCAGGGCTACGGAAGCATCGTCACTGCCATCTAGGGGGCCGGTCGGGTCCAGGCCGCCGCAGGCTAGGTGCGACGACGGACATCGGGCCGGCGGGGGCGGCCCGCCACGAGCCACGCGACTCCGCCCACCACGCTGCCGAAGACGAGGAGCACCAGCCAGACGTCCCGGCCGAAGGTCCGCATGTCCCGTTCGTCCGTCTGGCTGAAGTCCACTAGGCTGTAGCCCCAAACGGCCAGGCAGGGGATGAGGACCAGCCAGGGGAGCCACTGCGCGGCACCTGTCGCGTTCATAGGATCAGTATGCTCCGGTTCCCTGAAGCCGGCGGGGCCTACTGCCCGTGCTGGGTGTACTCCCCGGAGCGGCGGGCACGCCGCTCGTCGGCCTGGCGGATCCCGTCGCGGACGCCGGCACGGATGACGCCGTACAGGATGTAGAAGAAGACCGCGCCGACGAGGACAAACAGGACAAGCCCGGTAAGGTCACCCATTGCTGCGCTCCTCCTCTGGCCAGTACGGCTGAACGGACGCCGCTGCCTGACGCAAGGCCCCGCCGTCGAGCATCAATGAGGTTTCCTCCAGGCCGAAATCCGTCCACTGGCAAACCAGCGGAAGGTCGCCGGCAGGCGGAAGCGGCCACAGCCAGAGGGTGCCGCTGCCGGAGAACTCTTCGTCGCCCCCGCCGCCCCCGCCGCCGTTCAGGGCGAGGACCGGAGGCTCCGGGTTGGTGCCCGGCTCCACCAGCCCGTAGGGAATTTGGCTGCCGGTGCTCGCTTTTGAACCGTCAGGAAATTCGACGCCGAACATCAACCCGGTATGCCGTTCGCTGCGCCCGCGAAAGCCCCTGCCGGGCTGGAAGAACAGCGGCTGCAAATCGTCCCAGTCCCTATCGGATTGATCGGTCCGGCGGAACAGCCAGGACAGGTTGAACACGCATCCGGTGGAGAACACGTCCGCGCTCTTGACCGCCACCACCATTCCCGGCGTCCGGCTCACGAACAGGCCGAGATGGACAACGGCAGGCAGTTCATACGCGGGTGCAGCCACCCAAGGGGGCGGGACGTGCCTGGTAGACCGCGGCCGCGGCGGCAGGGGAGGGACGGGGAAGTCTTGGAAGAAGGTCATGGTGGTCCTTGGATCCGCTGGCTGCGACCGACCAGCGGAACGGCGGCAGCGCCGCCATGGATCCCCCAATCCGTCCTTACCCGGCCAGTCTAGCCCCGGGTCGGTCGCTTCCCCGCGGGCCCAAGGGCCCAGGGCCCTCGCCGCCTTTTGGTGGGACAATGGAGGCAGGGCACCTGTCACGGCGCCGGCCCGGCGACGGCACGTCCCGCCACCCACAGGAGGGGATCCTGATGGACCCCACCACCATCGTTGTAATCGTCCTTGTGGTCCTGCTGCTGGTCGTTGCCAGGATGTCCATCCGGATCGTGCGCCAGTACGAAAAGGGCGTGCTGTTCCGGCTTGGCAGGGTTATTGGCGTCAGGGATCCAGGCCTGCGCCTGATCATCCCGGTCATTGACCGGCTGCCGCTGGTCAGCCTGCGCATCGTCACCATGCCCATCCAGTCCCAAGGCATCATCACGCAGGACAACGTCAGCGTCGATGTCTCGGCGGTGGCCTACTACCGTGTGGTGGACGCCGTGAAGTCAGTCATCGCGATCGAAAACGTGGCCGCAGCCATCGACCAGATCGCCCAGACCACCCTGCGCAAAGTCGTGGGCCGCCACACGCTGGACCAGACCCTGTCCGAGACCGAACGGATCAACGGCGACATCCGCGAAATCCTCGACGTACTCACCGTCGAATGGGGTGTGGAGGTCACCCTGGTGGAGCTGAAGGACATCCAACTGCCTGACAGCATGAAACGCGCCATGGCCCGCCAGGCCGAAGCCGAACGTGAAAAGAGGGCGAAGATCATCGCCGCCGAAGGCGAAGCCATCGCGGCAGCTGCCCTCGGTGACGCCTCCGACACGATGATGGCCCACCCGCTCGCGCTGCAGCTCCGGAACCTGCAGTCCCTCGTGGAAATCGGCGTCGACAAGAACACCACTGTCGTCTTCCCGGCCCCGCTCATGAGCACCATCGGCGAACTCTCCGCGTTCCTGGCCCGCGAAAACCAGGCCGCGTCCTCCGGCGGAAAGTCGCCGGTCAAAGCGGCCTGACGCCAACGCACCGGCGGGCAGGTGGAGCATCCCCGGCTGCCCGCCCCGGGTCCCGGCCGTTTGGGTGCCTGACTCCGGCGGGCACTAAAGTCGATGCCATGACCACTGCTGCTCTACGGCCTGTCTACTTTCTTTCGGACAGTACCGGCATCACCGCGGAAACGCTGGGCAATACGTTGCTGACCCAGTTCCCGGTGGCCGACTTTGACCGCGTCACCATCCCGTTCATCACCACTGCCGAACAGGCGCGGTCCGTGGTGCGCACCATCGACGGCCTGGCCGCCACCGGGCCCCGGCCGCTGGTCTTCTCCACCGCCGTCAGCAGCGAGATCCGGCAGATCCTGGCCGGCTGCAAGGGCGTCATCGTGGACCTGATCGGCACCCACGTGGGTGTCCTGGAAGAGGCGCTGGGCACGCCCGCCAGCGGCGAACCGGGCAGGGCGCACGGGCTGGGAAACGCGGCACGCTACCAGTCCAGGATGGCGGCGGTGGAGTACGCGATGGAGCACGACGACGGGCAGAGCTTGCGTGCGCTGGAAAAGGCCCAGGTGATCCTGGTGGCCCCGTCCCGGTGCGGCAAGACGCCCACCACCATGTACCTGGCGCTGCAGCACGGGATCTTCGCGGCGAACTTTCCGCTGGTGGATGAGGACTTCCAGCGGGACGGGCTGCCCAAGCCGCTGCGGCCGTTCGTGTCGAAGTGTTTCGGCCTGTCCTCCAACCCGCTGCGTCTGAGCCAGATCCGTACCGAACGGCGCCCCAGCTCGCCTTACGCGTCACTGCGGCAGTGCGGTTTCGAGCTGCGCAGCGCCGAGCAGCTGTATGTCTCGCACCGGATCCCGTACCTGAACTCGGCCACCGTCTCCGTGGAGGAAATGGCGGCCACCATCCTGCAGCGGATGAACCTCAAGCACTGACAAATGTTTTAACAGATGTGGTGTGGGGCACATCATGTGGAAAGTGTGCCGGGAACCTGCCACTGTTGACAGGAATTTTCATCCGGCCGCCCACTACCGTGGGCGGCCGGTCCACGCCTACGCCACCCCACTGCAAAGGAGCAGCAATTATGACGACGGACGTTCTGTGGTTCTCTGAACTTGGACTCAAGGACCTGGACAAGGTGGGCGGCAAGAATGCCTCCCTGGGCGAGATGGTGCAGAACCTCACCTCCGCCGGCGTGCAGGTCCCGGACGGCTTCGCCACCACCGCGGACGCCTACCGCCGGTTCCTCGCCGACTCGGGCCTGGACCAGAAAATCGCCGACCGGCTGGTCGGGCTGGACACCGACGACGTGACCGCCCTGGCCTCCGCCGGCCAGGAAATCCGGGCCCTGGTCCGCGACACCCCCTTCCTGCCGGACTTCGAGGCACAGGTGCGCGAGGCGTACCAGCAACTGGTGGACAAGCACACCGGCTCCGCCGACCTGTCCTGGGCCGTCCGCTCCAGCGCCACCGCCGAGGACCTTCCGGATGCCTCCTTCGCCGGGCAGCAGGAAACCTTCCTGAACGTCCGCGGGATCGAAAACATCCTCCAGGCGATCAAGGACGTCTTCGCCTCGCTCTACAACGACCGCGCCATCGCCTACCGCGTGCACCACAAGTTCGAGCACGCCGAGGTGGCACTCTCGGCGGGCATCCAGCGGATGGTGCGCTCCGACGTCGGCGCGTCCGGCGTCATGTTCACCATGGACACCGAGTCGGGGTTCCAGGACGCCGTCTTCGTCACCTCCTCCTACGGGCTGGGCGAAGCCGTGGTGCAGGGCGCCGTGAACCCGGACGAGTTCTACGTGTACAAGCCCGCCCTGGCCGCCGGCCGTCCCGCGATCCTCAAGCGCGGCCTCGGCGAGAAGGCGCTGCAGATGACCTACACCACCAACAGCGAGATCGGCCGCACCATCGACTTCGTGCCGGTGGAGGACTCCCTGCGCGCCCGCTTCAGCCTGACCGACGACGACGTGGAGCAGCTCGCCCGCCACGCTGTCGCCATTGAGAAGCATTACGGCCGCCCGATGGACATTGAGTGGGGCAAGGACGGCATCGACGGCGGCCTGTACATCCTGCAGGCCCGGCCGGAAACCGTGCAGTCGCGCCGGGCGCCCGGCAGCATGAGCCGGTTCCGCCTCAACGGCACCGGCCCGGTGCTGGTGGAAGGCCGCGCCATCGGCCAGCGGATCGGGGCCGGGAAGGTCCGGATCCTGACCGCCATTGACCAGATGGCCTCCTTCCAGACCGGCGACGTCCTGGTGGCGGACATGACCGACCCCGACTGGGAACCGATCATGAAGCGTGCCTCGGCCATCGTCACCAACCGCGGCGGACGCACCTGCCACGCGGCCATCATCGCCCGTGAACTGGGGATTCCGGCCGTCGTGGGCACCGGCAACGCCACCGACGCCCTCTCTGACGGCCAGGAAGTCACCGTGTCCTGCGCCGACGGTGAGACCGGGGCCATCTACCAGGGGCTGCTGGACTTCAGCGTGGAGGAAACCGGCATCACCAACCTGCCGGAGGCGCCGGTGAAGGTGATGATGAACGTGGGCACCCCGGAGCAGGCCTTCACGTTCGCGCAGCTGCCCAACCACGGCGTGGGACTGGCCCGGCTGGAATTCATCATCAACCGGCAGATCGGCATCCACCCCAAGGCCCTGTTGAACCTGGACAGCCAGCCGGCGGACGTTGCCGCAGAGATCCGGGACCGCATCAGCGCCTACGACAGCCCGCGCGACTACTACATCAAGCGCCTGGCCGAAGGCGTGGCCACCATCGCCGCCGCCTTCGCCCCGGAGCCCGTGATCGTCCGGATGTCCGACTTCAAGTCCAACGAATACGCCAACCTGATCGGCGGCCCGGCCTACGAGCCGCACGAAGAGAACCCCATGATCGGCTTCCGCGGTGCCTCCCGCTACCTGGAGCCGTCCTTCCGGGACTGCTTCGACCTTGAGTGCGAGGCGTTGTCCTTCGTCCGCAACGAGATGGGCCTGACCAACGTCAAGCTGATGATCCCGTTCGTGCGGACCCTGGATGAGGCGCAGGGCGTCATCGAACTGCTCGCCGAGAACGGCCTGCGCCGCGGCGAGAACGGGCTCGAGGTGATCATGATGTGCGAACTGCCGTCCAACGCGCTGCTCGCCGATGAGTTCCTGGAGTACTTCGATGGGTTCTCCATCGGCTCCAACGACATGACGCAGCTGACGCTGGGCCTGGACCGCGACTCGGCGATCGTGGCCAACAGCTTCGACGAGCGGGACGCCGCCGTGAAGAAGCTGCTCAGCATGGCCATCAAGGCGTGCCGCGCCCGGGAAAAGTACGTGGGCATCTGCGGCCAGGGTCCCAGCGACCACCCGGACTTTGCCGAATGGCTGGTGAAGGAGGGCGTCAATTCGGTCTCCCTGAACCCGGATACCGTGGTGGACACCTGGATCCGTCTCGCCGGGGCATCGGAGGAGACGCCGAACGTCGCCGCGGCTGCCGCCGTATAGCGGGTAGGCCCTTACCCCTGGGCCGGCTCGGGCAGCAGCCCGAGCTGGCCCAGGAGTTCCAGCTGGTCGAAGTAGGCGCGATGCGAGGTGATGAGCCCGTCCTCCACCGTCGCGACGTCGCAGCTGCGCACCCGGACCTGCCTCCCGGTGGGCGGCAGGGTCCCGCCCGTGGGCAGGGCCAGCGGCCCGGTGTTCGTCCCCACCACGAAGCCTTCATCAATCGCCACATTCCCGGCCTCGTGCCGGTCCGCGTGCTCGTACCGGACGTCGGGCATGGCCTCCCAGAAACCGGCGAAGTAGCCAGCGATTGCCTCACGCCCGGTGATTCCGTCCCGGTCCGGGGTCCGGAGCGCCGCTTCTGCGGCGTAGCACCCTGCGAGTGCCTCCTTGTCCTTCGCGGCCATGGCCGCCATCAGCCGGTCCATGACCCCGCGTGCCTGTCCCATTGCAGCCTCCCTTGCTCCCGTCCTGTCCATCCGGACGCCCAGGTGGGGGCGCCGTAAGGGGAAAATACGACGGCGGCACTGGCGGCCGCGATCCCCTCGCCGGGGGTTTCGGCGGACGGGAAAACCCCCGGTTTGGGGGATTGCCGCGCTGCCCGGCGGGCGGATACTTGAGGTATGTGGGAGGAGCGCGCGGAGCGTGCCCGGCGTGACATCGCCGCCCTGGCCGCCGGCGGCATGGACCTGCCTGACCTCTACACCTCGGCGCTCGCCGTGGTGCAGCGGGAGGTGCCGTTCGAGCAGGGGTGCTGGGCCGGCGTCGACCCCGCCTCCATGGTGATGACCTCCGTCACCAACTGGAAGCCGTGGCCGGTGGCGGAGCCCCAGTTCGAGGAGTACTTCCTCCGCTTTGCCCAGTCCGAATACACGGGCCAGGAACCCAACACGTTCGCCGAGCTGCTGCGCCGCCCCCACCCCGTCGCCAGGATCTCGGACGCACCGTACCGGGAGGTGGCGCGCAGCGTCCGGATCAACGAGCTGATCAAGCCGCTGGGCTTTGACCATGAGCTGCGCGCAGCCTTCCGGGTGGACGAGCTGTGCTGGGGAGTGGGCAGCATCTTCCGGCAGGGCGGCCCCGACTTTACCGACCGGGAAGTGGAATTCCTGGGCGCGGTGACGGCCACCCTTGCGGCCGCCACCAGGGCAGCGGTCCGGGTGGCGCACCCCGCCGGGCCGGCCGCCGTTGGGCCCGTGATCGTCCTGGCCGGGCGGCACGGCGACCTGCGCGCCGCCACGCCTGCCGCCGCTTCCTGGCTTGCCGACGTGGAGGAGGCTGCCCCTGGCCGCTTCAGCCAGACGCTGTTTTCGGTGGTGGCGCAGGCCTCTGCCGCGGCATCGGGAACCGCGCGGGCCAGGATGCGCGACGCGGGGAACAGCTGGGTGGTGCTGCAGGCCAGCCGCCTGATCACCGGCGACGACCCCGAACAGATGGTGGTCACCGTGGAACCGGCCACCACCCACGACCTCGCCGGCCTGCTGTTGATGGCGTACGGGGTCACCGCCCGGGAACGGGATGTGTGCCTGGAGGTGCTGGCGGGAAGCTCGACGGCGGAGATCGCCCGGCACCTGTTCATTTCCCCGCACACGGTGCACGACCACCTGAAGTCGCTGTTTGAAAAAATCGGCGTCGGCAGCCGCGGGGAGCTGGTGGCCCGGCTCGTGGCCTGAAGGGCGGAGGAATTCCATGCAACCACTGGCGGGCTCCGTACGTCAGCACCCGCTGCCGTGGTACTTCGCCGTGACCTTCCTCCTGTCCTGGGGCGCCATCGTGACGGCCGTCTGGGCAGTCACTGGCGGCCTCTCGCCCACACCGGAACAATTCCAGCGCACCCTCCCCGCCACTGTGCCGGCCATGCTGCTCGGACCCGCGGTGGCCGGCCTGGTCCTGACGGGGATCCTGTCGGGGCGGGAAGGCTACCGGGACCTTTGGGCCCGGCTGCTCACCTGGCGCGTCGACGGGCGCTGGTACCTCTTCGCCCTGCTGGTCGCTCCCGTGACGCTGGCCGTCCCCGTGCTGGTGCTGTGGATCTCCTCCCTGGACTATGCGCCGCGGATTGCCGCCGAGCCGGACCGGGCCGGGACACTTGTCACGGCCGCCGTCCTGGGGCTGGTGGTCGGGCTGCTCGAGGAGATCGGCTGGACCGGCTTCGCCATTCCCAGGGCCAGGGAGCACTACAGCATTCTTTGGACAGGGGTTTTGGTGGGGGTGCTGTGGGGAGCATGGCACTTCTTCGTGAACTTCTGGGGCGGCGGCGGGACGAACGGGGGCGTGCCGCTGACGGTCTTCATGCCGCTGTGGGTCGCCGCGGTGCTGGCCGGCCAGCTGACGGCCTACCGGGTGCTCATGGTCTGGGTGTATGAGCACACGGGGAGCGTCTCCGTGGCGGCGTTGATGCACGCCAGCCTGGCGGCGTTCCAGTTCATCCTCAACCCGCTGACCCCAGGAGTTCCCCAGCAGGTCTACCCCTGGGGGCAGGCGGCTGCCATGTGGCTGGTGGTAGCCGCCGTGGCTCTGACTCACCGGGGCGAGATGACGGGCCCGCGGCGTTTCCTGCCCATCCACATCAAGTCAGGGCACCGGCGGAGGTAGCCGCCCGCTTTCACGCCGGGGCGGGGTCACTCCGGATTTTCGGCTGCCAGGATCTGTTCGCGCAGGATGTCCGCGTGCCCGCAGTGCTGCGCCAGCTCCC
This sequence comes from Arthrobacter sp. NQ7, assembly GCF_029581595.2. Taxonomy (NCBI): domain Bacteria; kingdom Bacillati; phylum Actinomycetota; class Actinomycetes; order Micrococcales; family Micrococcaceae; genus Arthrobacter; species Arthrobacter sp. NQ7. The sequence continues at coordinate 18,537 of NZ_JARFXU020000008.1, forward strand.
GCAGCATGTGGAGGTAGACCCAGCGCAGCGGGAGCGGCCCCCGCCGGTTGCCGGTCACTACGTCGTCGAGGCCAAGAGGGGCGGCCGCTGCCCGGGATGCGGCGCAGGCCTCCCGGTGGGCCGCCCGCACGGAGGCGATGGTGTCGCCGTCAGCCAGGATGAACGATTCGTCAGGGGTGGCGGGGATGCCTATCCCGCTGCGGGGACGGCCGGTGAAGGCTTCGTCGAACCAGACCTTCTCCACGAAGGTGGCATGCTTCACCAGCCCCAGCAGGGTGGTGCGGGAGGGAACCAGCCGGCGCCGGGCCTGCTCCTCGGTGAGCCCGGCCAGGCACTCGTTGAGCATCTCCCGGTGCTCGTCAATAAAGAACTCGAATTGGATGCGCCAGGGCTCGTTGATGACGTCGTCCATGGAGTGGAAGTGGGAAGCCATACGCAGACCCTAGCAAGCCGGGCCCCAGGCACCGCGGCTACTGCCGTGGCCCGGGAGGGCGCCGGTGGCGGTGGTGCAGCTCGTAGTGGTCGAACACATCGGAGGATGTGTCTCCCACGTGGCCGAACTTTCCCCGCAGCACCCCGGCCAGGTCCTCCAGTGCCGCGTAGAGCATCCGCCCGGCGAACCGAAGCTCGGGGTTGTCGCTGTCCTGGGCATCGGAGGCCAGGCGGTGGGCATAGGCGATGGTGGCCGGAAGGGACCCGCGCTGCTCCACCTCGTGGAAATAGTAGGTCTCGTGGAAGGACAGCAGGTCGATGCTCACGGAGGCCACGTTTCCGGCCATCGATTCCAGCAGGGCAGCCGCGTGCCGGGCGTCAAGGGAAGCGATGCCGGACGGGCCGGCCGCCTCCCGGAAGAGGTTCAGTTGATGGGCCAGCGCGCGCCGCCGGCTCAGGGCGGGGTAGGTCTGCAGGATCCACGAGACGGTGGCGGTGAGCAGGCCGAAACCGGCCACGGCCTGGAACGCCATTACCAGCCGCAGCAGGGGATGCGTTGCCACGATCTCGCCGAATCCCGCGGTGGAGAGGGCCACCAGAGAGATATACAGGGCCTCGGCGAAGTCGGCCTGCCGGGGCACGTCGGCCGAGTAGGAGAACCCGTCCGGAAGGTGCGGGAGGTACAGCAGCGCCCAGCCCACCGCAGCCAGGGCGGCCCACGCCGCGATGACGGCGGCCATGGCCAGCGGTGCAGCAACGGTGGAGGCTCCGCCCCTGAGCTTCCTGGATGCCAGCCAGAACCCGCGCATGATGGTCCGGCCCACCGGACCCGAGCCGTGCGGGTACAGGAGCGTGTGGAAGACGTCGGCCACCATCAGCAGAATCAGTGCCGCGCCGGCCACGGTCAGGAGCACGTCCTCGAAGTCCATGCCTCATCTTAAGTTGCGCAGGATCGCCGGCGCCCCGGCGGAGATTGCAGGGGTACGACGGCGGCGGCCGGCCCGGGTGCCGGTCCGACTGGCTAGGCTGGCGCCATGGACTTTCGACTTCGCCAGGCCACCCCGGAGGACGCCGGGGAAGTGGTGCTGATGCAGACGCTGGCGCACGAGGAGTGCTACCGGCACCTGCTGTCACCGGAGTTCTTCCAGCGGCGCCGGGCAGCCATCCCGGAACGGGTGGAGCGCCGGCGTGCGTTCCTGGCCACCGGAGATCCGCGGATCCTTGCCTTCGACGCCACCGGCGAACTGGTGGGCTATGCCGACGCAGGCCCGGGCCGGGAGGACGACGCCCCCGAACCCGTGGAGCTGTACTCGCTCTATACCCTCCGGCGCACTTATGGGACCGGCCTGGGGGCAGCCCTGGTGCGTGCCGCCGTCGGCCCCGGTCCGTCCTACCTCTGGGTGCTGGAGAACAATCCGCGGGCGCTCGCCTTCTACCTGAAGCAGGGGTTCCGGCCCGACGGCAAGCGCAACACCCTGCCCGTGGAGTGGGAGGAACTGCCCGAGCTCCGGCTGGTCCGCCGGGACGCGGCGGGAATCCAAGGGTGAGCAGGACCTACACGTACTTTGCGGCCCTGGTCGGCACGGTCTGCGTGGCGTTCATCCTCGCCATGCTCTTCCTGCCGTTGACGCGGACGGTCCGCAGCGATGTTCTGCAGGGTTTCCTGATCGGCTTCGGCCTGGCCTTTGTGACAGCCCAGGCCTACGCGAGGATCAAAGCGGTGAGGACCAACGGGTGGACCACCATGCCCCGGCTGGGCAATCCGGGCAACGGCATGCTGATGCGGGCGGCCTGCGCGCAACTGTTCCCCGGCCCCGTCAACACGGCAGAGGAAGCGGTGTACTGGTGGACCAACTCGGATGGGAATGGTGCGACGCTGGACGGCCGGCACCGCTACCTCCTCCGGTTCCCTGCCGGCGGCCTGCCGCCGAACGACGCCTTCTGGTCGCTCACCATGGGCGATGCCCGGAACCGTTTCGTCCCCAATCCCCTCCGGAGGTACAGCGTGGGCGACCGGTCCGGGCTCATCCCCAACCCTGACGGGTCCGTCGACATCCACATCCAGGCCGCGGCTCCGCCTGGACGGGACGCAAACTGGCTTCCCGCGCCGTCCGGAAAGTTCATTTTGTGGCTCCGCGTCTACCAGCCGGGCCCGGCGATCCTGGCCGGAAGCTACGTGGTGCCGGCCGTGGCCAGGGTGGAAGGCGCGACGCCATGAGACTGGAGCATCTCCTGATCTTCGGCGCGGTCATGGCCGCCACCTGGTTCGCCGCGACCTATTTTTGGCCCCGCATGCTCCTGTCGGTGTTCAAGCGCGCCATCCTTGCCAAGGGGTTCGGTGAGGGGCCCATCCCCGTCAACACGCTCTACACGCAGTCGCTGGCCCTCTTCGCCGACACCCTGCAGGTGCCCGCGGGCGGCTCGAAGCTTGCCTCGGCCGGCGTCAACCGGGACACTCTCCTCACGCTCGCCTGGCTGGATCTCTCGAAGGGCCCGTTGGTCCTCCACGTCCCGGATATGGCAGGGCGCTACTACAGCGTCCAGTTCACCAACCCGGCGACCAACACCAATTTCGCCTATGTGGGGAAGCGCACCACCGGTACCGGGGCCGGCAATTTCCTCATCACCGGGCCCGGGTGGTCCGGCACCGTCCCCGACGGGATGGGGCATATTGCGTCGCCACGGCGTTCGGTGCTCCTGGTCGGCAGGGTGCTGGTCCTGGACGGGGCTGACCTGGCCACAGCACATCGACTGTCCACACAGATGAGCCTGGCGCCGGGACGGCAGCGCCCGGCAGGGGCGTAAAGCACGACGGCGGCGCGCGGCCCGGTTGCCGCCCGGGTGCGGCGTCGTCGTGGAGCGCGCGGGCGGGCTTACAGTGCGCGGGCGAGCGCCCGGCCCACGGTGCGGCCGGTGAAAAGGCAACCGCCCAGGAAGGTGCCCTCCAGCGCGTTGTATCCATGGGCGCCGCCGCCGCCAAAGCCCGCAGCTTCTCCTGCGGCGTAGAGCCCGGGAATCGGGGCCCCGTCCTGGCCGAGGGCCTGCCCGTCCAGGTTGGTCTGGATCCCGCCCAGCGACTTCCGCGTGACCACGTGCAGCCTGACGGCGATCAGCGGACCCGCGGCCGGGTCCAGAATCCGGTGCGGCTTCACGGTCCGGAAGAGCCTGTCGCCCAGGTACCGGCGGCTGTTGCGGATGCCCGTGACCTGGGCGTCCTTGGAATAGGGGTTCCGGATCTCGGCGTCGCGCTCCCCGATCTGCCGCCGGAGCAGCGCGTGATCCAGCAGCGGCTGGTCCGTCAGCCCGTTCATCCCGCGCACCAGCTCCTCCAGGGTGTCCGCCACCACGAAGTCCGCGCCGTGTTCCTTGAACGCCTCGATGGGCCCGGACGCGCCGCGTCCCAGCCGGGTCTTCAGCAGCAGCTTCAGGTCCCGGTTGGTGATGTCCGGGTTCTGCTCCGAACCGGAGAGGGCGAATTCCTTCTCGATGATGCGTTGGTTGAGGATGAACCAGGAATGGTCGTACTGCGCGGGGCCGGGGGTGGTCCGCAGCAGGCGCAGGGTTCCCAGGGTGTCGTAGCCGGGCAGGCCGGGGGAGGGGAGCCGCCGGCCCAGGGCGTCGAACCACAGGGACGAGGGGCCGGGGAGGATCCTGATGGCGTGGTCCGGCCAGATGGGGTTCCAGTTCTGGATCCCTTCGGTGTAGTGCCACATCCGGTCGCGGTTCACCAGCCGCACGCCGGACGCGTCCGCGATGTCGAGCATCCTTCCGTCCACGTGTTGCGGAACGCCGGTGACCATCTTGCGCGGCGGTGTTCCCAGCCGGTCCGGCCACCATTTCCGCACCAGGGCATGGTTGCCGCCGATGCCGCCGGAGGCGATCACCACTGCCTGCGCCCGCAGCTCGAACCCGCGCACCACGTCCCGGTTGGATGACACCCCGCGCGGGGCGTCATCGGGTGCCAGCACGGCGCCGCGCACCCCGGTGACCGTCCCGGCGTCGTACGTTAAACCGTCCACCCGGTGCCGGAAGAAGAACTGGACGCCGCCCGCCGAGGCAGCCGCCCGGGCTTTGGCGGCGAACGGTTCCGATACCCCGGTGCCGGTTCCCCAGGGAACGTGGAAGCGGGGGACCGAGTTGCCGTGGCCGCCCGCCCTGCCGTCGCCGCGTTCGGCCCAGCCCACCAGGGGCGTGAACCGGATGCCCTGCCCGTGCAGCCAGGCGCGCTTCTCGCTGGCGGCGAACTCCACGAACGCCCGGCCCCACCGCTGCGCCCACTCGTCTTCGGGAAGCGGACCGGACAGGCGGTCCCACTGCGCCGACCCCTGCCAGTCCTGCCAGGCCAGCTCAAAGGAGTCCTTCACGCCCAGGCGGCGCTGCATCGGAGTGTCCACCAGGAAGAGGCCGCCCAGCGACCAGAACGCCTGCCCGCCCAGGTTGGCGGGGTTCTCCTGCTCCACGATGGCCACCCGCTTGCCGGCCCGGACCAACTCATTGCTGGCCACCAGGCCGGCCAGGCCGCCGCCGATGATGATGACGTCCGCGTCCATCCGGTCCCCTTTTCGGCTGGTGCCTGATCCGTCAGACGCCTGCGTTGTAAACGTCGAGTCCGAACCGGTTCAGTCCGGGTGACCCAGCGTAACCCAGGTATGGAAGACCGAACGTGTCCTCGATGCTGGCCAACAGGCTGTAGTGGTTGTAGGGGGTGGTGGACCACGTGCCGCCCTTGGTGAACGGGGAGAGGACCAGGGCGCCCACCCGGCCACCGCCCATCCCGGTGATGCCTGGCAGCGGCGCATTGGGGCCGGGGCCCTCGCCGCAGCAGGCGCTGGCATCGGACTGCGGCCCGTCAGACTCGTCGAAGGTGATGACCAGGACCCCGTCCTGCTTGAACGCCGGGGATGAGGTGATTGCCGGCACCCACTGCCTGAGCCACTCGTCGGCGCTTGCCAGTCCGCCCGGCTGGCCGTCCACGCAGGGGGCGTCGTGCCCGTCGTGGCAGAGATTGGGCGTGATCATCGACAGGTTTGGGGTGGTGGCAACCGTTGCGAGGTCTGTCGTCAAGGCGCTGAGGTCCACATCATTGGCCGCGCAGTCCGGCGATCCCGTGATGCCGGCGAAGTAGACGAAGGGATTGTGCCTGGCGGCGTACTCGTCTCCGACCTTCGCCTTCTGCGTGTCGTCGACGGCGCCCAGCGCAGGATGGCGGCACGGTGAGCCCATGTCCTCCATATACCCTTTCCAGGTCTTCCCGGCAGCCTTCAACTGTCCGGCCACGGTGGGGACGGTGTCGGGGAACACGCAGCCGTCCCCCACCGCCTGGCCGGGGCTGGCCGTGCCGGCACCAACCAACGGCGTATAGGTCTGGCAGTCCGCCTGCATTTGGGGATTGGGTCCCTGACCGGAAATCTGCGCCACATAGTTGGGCTGGGAGTTGTGGGCCGTACCGTAATACTGGTTCATTAGCACGCCCTGGCTGCGGAGGGTCTGCGAAAGGTAGGGAGCGGCCGACGCCGGGCCCCAGGTTTCGTCGTAGCCCTTGTTTTCGAGGTTGATGACGAAGACGTGGTTGGCTCCGGGCAGGTAGCCCTTGCTGGTGGATGCGGCGGGGGCAGCCGGTGCGGCGGCAACGGGGGTGGAGGTGGCCGCGGCGCCGCCGAATAGGGCAGCGGCGGCTACCGCGATAACTGCAGCGGCAGTTTGAAGTCTCATTTTCACGGGAGTGTCCATCCGTCGGCGAGTGCTTTGTCCTTCAGTCCCGACCATTCCTCCGCCGGCGGCGGCCCGACGGGGCTGCATGCGGGACCCGCCACGAATGGCGGGACCAAGTACGTGGGGGCGGAAAGGTTGGCCGGGGTGCCGAAGTCAAGGACTTCGGCAATGTTCCTCGCAGCCTGGTCCCGCGGCGTCAGGGGAGCGAGGTTCCAGCGCCATTCAATCGCCTTGAGGACCGAGGTGTGGTCGTAGACATCGTGGGCTACGTACCGGCGGCGGGCGCGGGGCGAGACCACCAGCGATGGAACACGGAAGCCGCGCAGGGCCGTGTCGGGGCTGGTGTCCGGGGCCGTTCCAGGCGGCACATGGTCGTAGAAGCCGCCCCATTCGTCGTAGTTGACCACCAGCAGGGTGTTGGCCCAGCCGGGTCCGGACGTGACGGCGTTGTAGACCTCCGCCAGGAACGTTTCGCCGGAGCGGATGTCGGCGTGGGGGTGGTCGTCCCCGGACGTGCCGGAGCCCTCGTCCGTGAAGCGAGGATCCACGAAGGACACGGCCGGCAGGGCTCCTGCCGAGCAGTCCGCGAGGAACTCCGCATACGGGCGGGAGATCCCCTGGTACTTCGTTCCCCACAGCGCGGTGAAGGGAATATCGCCGTAGTAGTACTTGCCGGAAACGCCTGCTGCAGCCAGCCGGTCCCAGATGGTGGGAAGCGTGGAGGTTACGGAGGAGTTGTGGATCCGGTCCGTGGCGGCAGCGTGCTGGTAGAAACGGTTGGGGTAGGTTTCCGCCATGGTTGCCGCAAAGTAGCGGTCGCAGACTGTCCAGTCCGGCCCGGCCTGCCGCCAGAAGTCCAGGTCGGCCGCGCCGTAGTAGCCGACGGCGAACTCGTCATTTTCGCCGGCCCGCAGCCAGCCGTCGTTCCTGCCGTTGTTGTACTGGATCCGGCCGCCCTCATAGGAGTGGTCGGGATCCGGGTGGCCGCAGCCCTGGTAATCGGCCAGGTGGTAGGTGGAGTGCGGGATGCCGTAGCGGTCGGTGTAGCTCAAGCCGGACTGTGCCCCGTCGGCGCCGGGCATCCAGCCCAGGAAGTGGTCGAAGGAGCGGTTCTCCATCATCACTACAATGATGTGCTCAATGCCCGAAGCCCCTGGGTCCGGAAGCGCAGCGGGGGCCGCTGCGGCCGGCCGGAGCGTGCTGCCGGCGGCGAGCGTGGTGGCCGCCGCGGTGCCTGCCGCGAAGAAGCGGCGTCTCGAAAGGTTCACGTCAGATTCCTTGTCCGTCACGGAAGACGGCGAAGCGGGCACGCCCCCCACGATGGGCCGATCGCCGAACCGAAGTTACTGGTCGGTAAGATTTTCGCGTTCCCCAGTAGATCACGGCCGGGTGGCCGCCAAGGCGGGAACGAGGCTCTGTTCATAGAGTGTTAAGCAGAGGTTCCGCCGGGGCTGCGCCTCCGCTCGAAAACCGTTTGCCGCGCATTTCCCGCCGCTCGGCGCAGAATTAGTATGTTTACTGACGATTTGGCCGATGATTACCGAAGGCATCAGTCCTGACGGGGGTAGGGCCTTTCGCCTCTGGATCGATCAGACATCGACGTCTTCGACAAGCAAAGGGAATCAACCATGGGCTTCCTGGACCGTGACCACTCCGTTGCCCCGCCGGGCTTCAACCGCTGGCTGGTCCCGCCGGCAGCGCTCGCCGTCCATCTATGCATCGGCCAGGCCTACGCCACCAGCGTGTACAAGACCGCGCTGGTCAAGCATTTCGGCGCCAGCCTGACCGAGATCGGCGTGATCTTCTCCATCGCCATCGTGATGCTGGGCCTTTCCGCCGCGGTCATGGGCACCTGGGTGGACACCAACGGCCCGCGCAAGGCGATGTTCACCTCCGCGATCTTCTGGGCCGGCGGCTTCCTGATCGGCTCGCTCGGCATCTTCACGCGCCAGCTTTGGCTGGTCTACCTGGGCTACGGCGTGGTGGGCGGCATTGGCCTGGGCATCGGCTACATCTCTCCCGTGTCCACGCTGATCAAGTGGTTCCCGGACCGGCCGGGCCTGGCCACCGGCATGGCGATCATGGGCTTTGGCGGCGGCGCGCTGATCGCCAGCCCGGTATCCCAGGCGCTGCTCAAGGCGTACGACCCCAATTCCGGCTCGCAGGGCTGGGTAGCCAGCGGCGACGCCGTGGGCAAGCTCTTCCTGACCCTCGCCGCCGTCTACCTCGCCTACATGCTGTTCGGCGCGTTCACCGTCCGGGTGCCGGCGGAGGGATGGCGTCCCGCAGGGTTCGACCCCGCCAAGGTCAAGGCCGCCAAGCTGGTGACCACGGAGAACGTCTCGGCGAAGAACGCCATCAAGACCCGCCAGTTCTGGTTGGTCTGGGTTGCGCTGTTCTGCAACGTCACCGCGGGCATCGGCATCCTTGAGCAGGCCGCGCCCATGATCCAGGACTTCTTCCGGCAGGCCGACGGCAAGTCCCTGGTGAGCGCCGGGGTGGCCGCGGGCTTCGTGGGGCTGCTGTCCATCGGCAACATGTCCGGCCGGTTCGCCTGGTCCGCCACCTCCGACGTCACCGGCCGCAAGCGCATCTACATGATGTACTTGGGCGTGGGCGCCGTGCTGTACACGGTGCTGGCGTTCGCCGGGTCCACGGCCACCGCGCTCTACGTGGTGCTGGCCTTCATCATCATCTCGTTCTACGGAGGCGGGTTCGCCACCGTCCCGGCCTACCTGCGGGACCTTTTCGGGACGTACCAGGTGGGCGCCATCCACGGCCGGCTGCTCACTGCCTGGTCCGCAGCCGGGGTGGCGGGCCCGTTGATCGTCAACAGCATCCTGGATGCGCAGGGCAAGCCCGGGCAGCTCAACGCCGTGTCCTACCAGCCCGCGCTGCTGACCATGGTGGCGCTGCTGGTGATCGGCTTCGTGTCCAACCTGCTGGTCAAGCCCGTCGATGACCGGTTCCACGAACCCCGCCCCGAGCGGCACGAATCTCCCCTGGAGGCCTGACATGAGCAGCACAGCACACACCCCCGGCGCGCACGAGCCCGTCAAGCGCTCCACCGGCCGGCTGGTCCTGGCCTGGGTTTTGGTGGGGATCCCGTTGGCCTTCGGAGTCTTCCAGACGCTGACCCAGGTGGCCGCGCTGTTCGGCTGAGCTCTTCAGTTCCTGCGCCGGCCCTTGGTGGCACACTGGCCCAGTTTTCAGGCGCGGACGCCCACGGAAGCGTTGGGTTTCCGCCGATCCGCTCCGAAAACTGGGCCAGTCCGTGCGCGGGGCGTCACGCCGAGCAGGCTTTCATCGAAACGGACGGCGGCGGCGCCGGGGGTTCCGGGGTTCCGCCGCCGCTCGTGGGCCCAAAGCATGCTCTGCGTGACGCGGGTGCGTGAGTTCAGGCCGCCGCCGCCTTCATGATCCGCCGGCGCAGGATGGTCGCCGAAATCCAGGTGACAAGGCCGCAGGCCGCGGCGCCCCAGAGGATGTCCGTTACCGCCACCAGGGCCGTGAAGTCCTTGAGCACGGCGAAACCGGTCAAAGCCCAGGTGGCGTAGGTGAAGAACCCGAACAGCGCAGCGCCGCCAACCCGCTGCCGGACCGCCAGGTCCCGGTGGTTCGGCCGGACACCGTAGTGCACCATGCCGGCCACGAAGATGACGTAGAACAGCACGGCGCCCGGCAGGTTCGCCTTGGGCGCCAGGAGGCCACCGATCTGGCTTTGGTAGAGCGGATTGGCCACCAGCAGGATCCAGGCCACGTCCAGCACCGCGAAGACCACGGCGGTCACAATGTAGGCGGTCAGCCAGTTCGTGGTGCGGTGACTCATGCAGGGCTCCTTGGGGCAGCGGGTAAACCGGTCTGCAGCAGTTCGTTGCCGCTGCCCGCCCGGACTGGGCACCGGAGCTCCCGAAAGGCCGCACCACCCATACTTTCCCCGGTCCGCTCCGAAGACCAAGTGGACGAGGCCACCGCGGCTGAGTTGGATGATGGTACAACCGTGCCCCGTAGGGCGCGGCAGGGACCGGCCGTGCAGCAGCGCGCGGCCGGCTGCGAAAGGGACGTGTCCGTGAACGAAAAGAGCCGCAAGGCGCTCATCAGCATCGTCATTGCCGTGGTGGTGGCGGTGCTCATCGCCCTGGCAGGGAGCCAGGGCGGGGCCAGGATCGGCGGGTTCCCCGTGTTCGCGCTGGGTGTCGCCGCGGCGTTCGTGATCCAGTGGCTGGTCTTCATCCCCTCCTACAAGGCACAGACGGAGAAGTTTTACGACCTCACCGGCGCCCTGACGTACATCTCCATCACCGTGTTCCTGGTCCTGGCCTCGCCGGGCATCGACGCCCGCGGCATGCTGCTGGCGGCCATGGTGGTGCTCTGGGCCGCGCGGCTGGGCAGCTTCCTGTTCCTGCGGATCAGCAAGCACGGCAAGGACGACCGCTTCGACGAGCTCAAGCCGGACCTGTTCCGCTTCCTGAACACGTGGACCATCCAGGGCCTGTGGGTGGTGCTCACCGCCGCCCTTGCCTGGGTGGCCATCACCTCGGACAAGAAGGTGGGCCTGGATGCATTCTTCTGGGTGGGCCTGCTGGTCTGGGCCCTGGGCATCAGCATCGAGACCGTGGCGGACGTGCAAAAGAACCGGTTCAAGGACGAGCCCGCCAACAAGGGCCGCTTCATCAGCACCGGCCTCTGGTCAAAGTCCCGCCACCCCAACTACTTCGGCGAGATCACGCTGTGGGTGGGCGTGGCCATCATCGCCCTGCCGGTCCTCCAGGGCTGGCAGTGGGCCGCCCTCATCTCCCCGGTCTTCGTCACCCTGCTGCTCACCAAGGGAAGCGGGGTGCCGCCGCTGGAGAAGAAGGCGGACAAGAAGTGGGGCGGCCAGGCTGACTACGAGGCCTACAAGAAGAACACGCCGGTGCTGGTACCCAGGCTGAAGTAGGGCTTCGCAGGCAGGACGGACGACGCCGGCACCCGGGTGGGTGCCGGCGTCGTCCTTTGTCCCGGCTAAAGCCTGGGATCCCCAAGTACCCCCTATTCGGGGAAGCAGGTATCAGTTACTCGTGACTCCCGCCTGCCCCGGATCTAGCCTCGAAAGACAGTGCCGCTAAGCAGATGCGCTCGCGCTGCCGATGCTTCTGGGGACATTGGAGTTCAACTCCGGGGGGCAACATTGTCAAAGTACGGATTTTTCAACAAGGCGTCATCCGGCAGTGGGAGCGTGCTGTCCCGGCTGGGCAAGTCCAGGGACATGCGGCCGGGGGCGCTGCTGACGGCGCTGGTGCTCGCGGCCGAGGGCGGCATGGTGATGTTGCCGGTGGCTGCGACCGCGGCCGGTCCTAATCTGCCAGCGGCCACGAACTGCACGCCGCAACTCCTTCCCGGCCTCGGCGGCAGGGGCAGCAACGCCGTCGCGTCGAGCAGCAACGGCCTGGTGGTCGGCCTCGCCGATACCGCCGCCGGCGAGTCGGTGCCGGTGCTCTGGCGGAACGGCCAACCCACCCAGCTTGCGATCCCGCTCCAGGCCGCGGCCCCGGCATCCGTGAACGCGGCAGGAGTCGTCGTCGGCACAGGGTATGACACCGCCAACGAGTTGCTGGTGGGCTGGTGGTGGCAGGACGGGCAGTACCATCCCTTACCTGTCAAACCCGGAGACATAGCGATGCCGGCGGCAGTGAATGACAACGGCGTCGTCGCCGGGGCGCTGGTCGCCGACGAGGAACATTCAGACGGGCCGGGTGCCGACGAAGATGAGCGGGCCGCCGTTTGGCCCTCCGTGACCACCGCACCCCACGAGCTCGCACTGCCGTCCGGAACCCGGGGCGGACATGCCTTCGCTGTCGGTCCGGACGGCACCGCCGGCGGGGTGGCCATCGGGGACGATGCCACTCCGGTCCTCTGGGGGCCGGACGGCTCTCCGAAGGCCCTGCCCACCCTTAGCGGCAAAGGCGGAGTAGTGCTCGGGATCGATTCGACCGGGCAGGCAGTGGGCCAGAGCGGCGTGGCCGACGGAACCCACGCCGTGGCCTGGGCCGCGACCGGCGCCGTCACCGACGTCGGGGCGGCCGCTGCCGGTGCCACGTCCAGTGCCGCCTCAGCAATTGCCGGCGTGACGGTGGGAGCAGGCAGTTCGCCCTCCTTCCGTGCATCCAGGCCGCAAGCCGTGATCTGGATCGGCAAGAGTGCACGGATCCTCCCGCCGGGATCCGATGCCCAGTTCACCGGCGTGTCCGGGTCCGCCACCTCGGTGTCAGGCCAGGGTGCCAACGCCGTTGTCATCGGCTTCTCCGCAGCTGACAACGGACTGCGCCGCGCAACCGAATGGAGCTGCAAGTGAAAGGCCAGGGGCGCTTGCGCCATCCAGTAAGCGCGGTGCTGGCCGTCCTGCTCGGCGCCGTCCTCGTGCTCGGCAACATTGACGTCCTTAGCCCGCGGAACGACTCGGAGGCCTCCGCCGCAACGTCGGTGAGCCTGGGGTTCGCCGGTGACACCGGCGGCAACACGGTGACCGGGAAGGTGATTGACGCGGCACGCAACGCCGGCACCTCGGCATTCTTCAACCTCGGCGACCTGTCCTACTCCCAGATCACCCCGGAATCGGCCTGGTGCTCGTTCGTCAAGCAGCATGCCGGGTCCATGCCCTACGAATTCATCACCGGGAACCACGAGGACGACGGGCCAGACGGCGTGTGGTCCAACTTCGCCTCGTGCCTGCCGGACCAGCTCGGCTCCGTAGGAAACTACGCCCAGCAGTTCTACACCGACTACCCCGCCAGCAGCCCCCTGGTCCGGCTGATCATGGTGTCCCCGAAGCTGACCTACAGCGGCAGCGGCCTTGACTGGTCCTACAAGTCCGGCACCCAGGGCTACAAGTTCGTCACGTCGGCCATCGACTCGGCGCGCGCTGCCGGGATCCCGTTCGTGGTGGTGGGCATGCACATGTACTGCCTGTCGATGGTCAACTACCCCTGCGCCGCGAGCCCGGACTTGATGAACATGCTCGTGTCCAAAAAGGTGGACCTGTACCTGCAGGCGCATGACCACGCGTACGCCCGCAGCTACCCGCTCGCGCTCAAGGGCAGCTGCACGGCCATCCCGGTCAGCAGCTTCAACCCGGACTGTGTGGCCGACACGGACCCCAACGGCCAGTTCGCCGCCGGCACCGGAACCATCCTGGCCACCGTCGGTTCGGGCGGCAGGTCGATCAACAGTGAAAGCAACACGACGACGGCGCCGTACTTCCAGAGCTTCATGGGGAGCAACAACAACCCCACCTACGGCTTCCTGAACGTGTCGGTCACAAGCACCACCTTGACCGGGTCCTTCGTCCGGGCCTCGGGCGGAACCTACACGGACAAGTTCACCATCACCCGCCCCGCGCCGTCGCCGAGCCCCACGCCGACGCCCACAACGACGGCCACGCCGACCCCCACTCCCACACCGACCCCAACGCCGACACCGACGCCGTCGCCCACCACCACGACGCCGCCAACAACGTCGGCAGTCTCGGTCCGGTCGTTCGCAAGCGGGGCAGGGGAGCTGACGGCTGCCGGCTCGTACACAACGTCGCTGCCGGCAGGCTGGCAACCCGGCGACACGGTTTTCCTGTACTCACAGGTGACGGTCGCCGGATCGGCCAACACCACCGCTCCGGCGGGATGGACGAAGGCGGTGGGAGACTTCACCAGCGCCGGATCCACCTCCGCGCACCAGGCGGTCTGGTACCGGGTGATGCAGGCCGGAGACACCGCTCCGAGCGTCGCCCAACCGGCGTCCCGGTATGCCTGGTCGACGGTGGCCGTACAGGGCGCCAACACCACCACGCCACTGGACGTTACGCCCGCCACTGACACCAACAGCGGTGTGGCCTACCCGGATGTGCGGGCTCCGTCCATCACGCCGGTGACACCGGGAGCGCTGTTGCTGACGGCCCACGGCCTGCGGAACTCCACCAACTCGGCCACCACGCAGTTCTCCCCGCCCGCAGGGATGACAGAGGTCACCGATGTGAGCTCGGGCATCGCGTCCAAGTCGAATGCGGCCATCGAGGTGAATTCGCTGGCCCTGACCGATACTTCCGCGACCGGCACCAGGACGGCCACGGCGGCGTCAAGCCTGGGCTCGCTCATCAACCAGTGCGGCTCGGCCATCGTAGTGCGGCCGGCAGGCCCGTAAGCCTGGCCCGATGGCGAAGGACACGAAGTAGCCTTCTGCGGCGGAATTCGACGGCGGCATCCGGAACCGGGTGCCGCCATCGAACGTTGGTCAGGTACGATTTATCCCATCAAGGGGAGTACTCCCGACTGTGAGTGGCCCGTCAATACGGATGCAGCGATGCATCCCGGGCCACCGGCTCCGGTTCCTGCCGGGCGGAGGAGACCTTGGCGTACATGTCAACGCCTACCCCTTTGGAGTGCCCGCCATGCAGGTAACGCCCCTCATCTGGATCATCACCATCGCCGTGACCATCCTGTTCTTCGTTTACGAGTTCTTCGCCCACGTCCGCAAACCCCACGAACCGTCCATCGGCGAGTCCGCCCGCTGGTCGGCGTTCTACATAGGCCTCGCGCTCCTGTTCGGCGTCGGGATCGGCATGTTCTCGGGATGGACATTCGGCGGGGAGTACTTCGCCGGCTACCTCACCGAAAAAGCGTTGTCCGTGGACAACCTGTTCGTCTTCCTCATCGTGATGACAGGGTTCGCCGTCCCCAAGAAGTACCAGCAGAAGGTACTCATGGTGGGCATCATCATCGCCCTCATCCTCCGCGGCGGGTTCATCGCCATCGGCGCCACCCTGATCGAAAACTTCTCCTGGGTGTTCTACATCTTCGGCGCGCTGCTGCTGTTCCTCGCGTACCGGCAGGCGTTCGGCGGCCACGACGCCAACCCGGCGGACGGCAGGTTCATGAAGCTGGTGCGCCGCGTCCTGCCGGTCACCCCGGACTACCACCGGGACCGGCTGACCGTGAAGCAGGACGGCAAGCGGTTCGTGACGCCGATGCTGCTCACCATCATCGCCATCGGCTTCGTGGACCTGATCTTCGCCGTCGACTCCATCCCCGCGATCTACGGCCTGACCAGCGAGGCGTACATCGTCTTCACCGCCAACGCGTTCGCCCTGATGGGCCTGCGGCAGCTGTTCTTCCTGATCGGCGGACTGCTGGAGCGCCTGGTGTACCTCGCCCAGGGGCTGGCCGTCATCCTTGCGTTCATCGGTGTGAAGCTGGTCTTCCACGCCCTGCACGTCAACGAGCTCCCGTTCATCAATGGCGGCCAGCCGCTCCTGTGGGTGCCCGAGATCCCCATTTGGTTCTCCCTGCTCTTCATCGCCGCAACCATCCTGGTGGCCACGGTGGCCAGCCTGGCCAAGACCCGCCGCCCCGGCAGCGGGGGCCCCGAGGTCCACGGCGATCCGGGCACCCGGGAGGCGGTGGCAGGTTCCCACGCCGGTGAGGACACGGACTCCACGGCCGGCGCCCCGCGCTAGGCTCCTGCCGGCCAGGTAAGCAGGACGCCCGACGGCGGCACCCGGCGTGGGTGCCGCCGTCGCCACGTCCGGAGCGGGACGCCGGAGGGGGTCATCGCACCGCCGGGGCCAGTCACCCGCAGGATCGGCGCAGGAGTCGGGAAGGATTGCCCCAGGTCCGCCTGAACAGGCCATTGAGTGGATTTGCCGCCGCTAGGATTTTCCTCGGCGTCAGCGCAATTGGGGGCTGACGCCCTTCACTCATCGTGCACAACTGGGGAACTGCTTGTCCGCCTACACGTCCTTGCCCACCACCACGTCGGCGTCCGGCACCCGCTGGGCAGCCGGCGTCGTCCTCTCCGCTTTGCTGGCGCTCTTCGGCGCGAACCTTCCGGCCGTGGCAGCGGAGAGCACCACCACCGTCGAGCCGGGAACAGTCCAGGCCGCCGACCTGCTGGAGACCCTTCCGGTCAAGGGCCGGGCACCGAAGACCGGGTATGAGCGGTCGCTGTTCGGGGCAACGTGGGCGGACGTGGACCAGAACGGCTGCGACACGCGCAACGACATCCTCAACCGGGACCTCACGGACATCACCTACGTGACCAGCGTTCCCTGCACCGTTAAGGCCGGGGTGCTTGCAGACCCTTACACGGGCACCGTCATCAACTTCGTCCGCGGCACCACCACCAGCAGCGCCGTACAGATTGACCACGTGGTGGCACTGAGCGACGCCTGGCAGAAAGGGGCCCAGCAGCTGACCACGGAGCAGCGGACGGCATTCGCGAATGATCCGCTGAACCTGCAGGCCACGGACGGGCCCACCAACCAGCAAAAGGGCGACGGCGACGCCGCCACCTGGCTGCCGCCGGCCAAGGGCTTCCGCTGCGAATACGCGGCACGGCAGGTTTCGGTGAAGGCGCGCTACAGCCTGTGGGTGACGCAGGCGGAGCACGACGCCATCGCCGGCATCCTGGCGGGTTGCCCGGGACAGATTGCGCCGGCCACCGTGCAGCCGGCAGCCGCTGCCACCGTTGTCTACTACGCCAACTGCACCGAGGCGGCCGCCGCCGGGGCCGCGCCCCTTTACGCCGGCAGTCCCGGGTACCGGCAGGGGCTGGACGGCGACGGCGACGGGGTGGCCTGCGAAGGGTAGCAGGCCCAGAGCGCGGAGCCTGTGGACGGCCGCATGGCGCCTGGCGCCCACCACGGCCGGGTCCGGCAAGGGTTTCCGCGGCATATGCGGCACACTTGAGGTTGCTCCCCAACGAAAGCAGGATCCCGTGATCACCCTCCAGCAGGACGCCGACGGCTTCATCCGCATGACCCGGCATTACCCGGACAGCGTCCGGATCCGCATCGCCTTCAACGACGGCAGCACCGGCGAGTTCTCCGGCAAGACCCTCAACAACGCCTACGACGCGGCGCTCGCCGAGTTCCGCGCAAGGAACGGGCTTGACGCTCGAGGGTTCAACCGCGCCCCGGCGGGCCGGACCAACTCCGGCAACAGGGTTGATTTCGTTCCCGTGCATCCGGGCATGGGGGAGTAGGCCGCGGGTCTCAGGCCCGGGGCAACGACGTCATTTAGTTGGCATTGCTGCCGGTTTCATGGGCCCTGGCGACGAAGTGTTCCACACGGCGGTCCGGAACCAGCCAGATCAGCGCCACAATGGTGAACACAGCGATGCCGAACAGCGGCTGGACCAGGGTGAGTCCGATCCCGGCCAGGTAGATCGCGGGCGACGCCTTGCCCTTCCAGTCCCGGCCCACGGCCTGGGCGAGTGCCCCGTCCGTGCCCTGCGCCGCGATCAGCCGCCGTTCCAGGATGAAGTACGCGATCGCGGCGCACAGCAGGTTGATGCCGTAGAGCAGCACCGGCACTTGCATTAAGCCGGACTCGTCCATCCACCGGGTGGTGAACGGGAACAAGGACAGCCAGAACAGCAGGTGAAGGTTGGCCCAGAGGATGGATCCGTTCACCCTGCTCGCCAGGTGGATCATGTGGTGGTGGTTGTTCCAGTAGATTCCCACATAGACGAAGCTCAGGAGATAGGTGAAGAGCGTCGGCACGATGGCGGCAACGCCCTCCCACGTTGGTTCGTCCGGCGTGTGCAGTTCCAGGACCATGATGGTGATGATGATGGCCAGTACACCATCGCTGAAGGCTTCGAGCCGGTTCTTGTTCACCCGAATATCATGCGCCCAAGTCAGGATCCGGGCATCATCCGGTGGTGGCTGTTCCCGCGCCGCCGTCCACATCGCCGTGGTCAACCGTCCTGCCCTGCGGGCCGTGGCCGGCCGCGTCCCGGCCCCCGTGGCCAGCCGTCCTGCCCGGCGGGCCGTGGGCGGCCGCGTCCGGCTAGGCTGGAACCGGACACACACCAGCAACCGGATGAAGGGACACGCCTTGGCAGATGGCCGAGCACCCGCGGCACCCTTTGACCGCGCCGTCCTGATTTTCAATCCGGGCAGGGCCGGAATGGGCGGGCGGATCGGGGCCCTGCAGCGGGAGCTGGCCATGGACCTGCCTGGCCTGCCCGTTGAGCTGTTGCCCACGGAATACGCCGGGCACGCCCGCGGGCTTGCGAGGACCGAAGCCAGCCGGGGCGCCCCGTTGATCGTGTCAGTGAGCGGCGACGGCGGGTACAACGAGGTGGTCAACGGCGTGATGGACGTTGCCGGCAGCAACGCGGTGTGCACCGTGGTTCCCGCCGGGAACGCCAACGACCACTTCCGGAGCCGGCCGGCGCGGTCCTTCGCTGACGCCGTTGGCGCGGGCGGGGTCCGGCACATCGACCTGCTGCGGGTAACGTTCCGTTCGGGAGGCCGGGAGCAGGTCCAGTATGCGCACTCCTACATTGGCTTCGGACTCACGCCGCTGATGGCCATCGGCATCGAACAGGGCGGCAAGGGAAAGGTCCTTGAACTCGTTTCTGTTGCCCGGACGCTGTCCCGCCTCAAGCCGTTCGAGCTGGTGCGCGACGACGGGGCCACCGCCACGTTCGACAGCCTGATCCTGGCCAACATCTCACGGATGGCGAAGTACGGAACGGTCAGCGAGTCACACCGCCCGGATGACGGCCGCTTTGAGGTAGTGACGCTGCCCCACGCCGGGCTCACGAAAATGGCCCTGATGACGCTCCGCGCCGTGACGCTGGGACTGGGACATCAGCCCAGCGTCACAAGCTATGCATTTTCCACGCGGGACGCCGTTCCGTGCCAGATTGACGGCGAGGTGGTCCACCTCCAGGCCGGCGCCCACGTGCGGGTGGACAGCGCCAAGGGCGCCCTCGCCACCATTTGATCCCGCGTCCGGGAACGGGGGCCTCACTTTCCGGCGGGGCGTTCCTACGGCTGGACTGAATCGAAGAACGTGTAGCCCGGGTCCGGCTTTGCGGGCTCGGCCTCCTGGGACTTCGTCCGGATGAAGTCCACGTCCTCCTGGCTAAGGGTGGTTTCGCCGTGCGGATCGCCGGTGGTCTCCTCGCCCGTGGCAGCACTGATTTGCGCGGAAAGTGTCCGCGGAAGGATCATGCAGCCGGGGTTTTCCAGCAGCCACTGCGTTACGGGGGAGGGAAGCCGGTTCCACTGGTCCCGGATGCTCAAATCGGTCATGGTGTGCCTTTCGCGGGCTGTGGTTCATGGGTGGGCGGTTGGCGGGGGCGGGTTTAGTCGAAGTGGATGTCGGCCGCGGCCCGGCGGAGCGCCTCAAGACGCTGCTCCTCAACGAGGCCCAGGGCTTCCAGTTCTTCGGCCCGCTCGGTGCGTTCCTGGGCCGCCTGCGCCGAGATGTCCCGCAGGAGCAAACCCAGGAGGTGGGCCAGCCCCGATTTGAGGTCTGCCAGGTTGGTGTTGCTCACCAGGAGGCGGCGGTCGGAGACGCGGAGGTCCACGTCGCTGTATCCCGCTTCGGCGAGGCGCTGCTTGGTGCCGGGACCGTGCAGAAGGTCGATCTCGCGGGGCTGCGGCCGGCGGGAGAAGACCACCGGGACGGTGTAGCGGGTGGGCCCCTGCGCGGTGCCCAGGTCATGCGGAAGCGCGGACGCGAGGACTCCGCTAAGGGCCAGTGCCGAGTCGGCGCGGACGGCGAAGTCTTGGGTGGTGGTCATGGTGTTCTACCAGCGTTCTGGAAAATGCACTGCCGGATCCCGGAATAGGGCCGGCTGTGAAGGGGGGCAGGGGACCCGGGGCCGGGTCGGCTGCAAGGGAGGGAACGGTCGGATGCCGTTGGGGCCGTGGTGCGCTCTTGGCCGCCCTCGTCGTCACAATTCCCTGCAGCGCCGGTATCAAAGTCACTCGGTACGGCGCTGGTCAGCAGCCCGGGAGGGCTGCAGGGTATTGAACTCGTTTTCGGGACGCCGGATATCCAGTCGCGGTGTTCCGGGATCCTTTGAGTCTACGCCTGTTGGCAAGCCCCGGACGGCGCGGCTGCATGCGGCATTCCCGTGACGGGGGAGCGGTCACCTTCCGGAGCCGTGGCGCCTAGCTCCGGCGGACGGCCGTGGGGGAAGGAACAGCCCGAAGCGGCGGGAATTCAGCGGGGACCTGCGGTTCTGCAGGGCTCGCAGAGGTGTCTATACCGCTGAATGTCGGGCGCTGGCCGGACCGGTAGGCGACGTCGATGACAGGCTCGATTTCGTCAAACACGGTGTGGTTTCCGGGAAGGACAACGTGGGCCAGGAACTCCGATTCCAGGGTGGCGATGCCGGCCGCCGCTGCGCCCAGCTTGGCGTCGATGGACAGGGCGAGGGCGTGCCAGGATTTGCGGTTGGCCCGCTCCAAAATCTTGGCATTCGCTTCGCGGCGCCGGCTGTCCGCGACGTCCCCCTTGATTTCCAGGGCGCCCTCAGACTGCAGCAACGGCATGACGATGCGGAACTGCCTGCCATCACCCCTGAAGGCGACAGCGCTCAGGTTCCCCCGCTGGGTAAACACAACGTCCGTTGCGCCGTACTCCGCCAGCGCCTGCCTGATGTGTTTCCGGGAAGCCTCGCTGCTGAAGGAGTCGCCCCGGGTGTAAGGACCTGTCATCTTCCAACTATGCGCCTCGCGGCCCCTCTTTCCTAACGGTCCAGCGCGGTGGACGGACGCTCCATGGTGACTGTCCCGGCGTCGCCGTCCACGGTGACCTGCTGGCCGCCGGCCAGCCGCTGCGTGGCCACGCCCGTACCCAGGACCGCGGGAATGCCGTACTCGCGGGCCACGATGGAACTGTGGCTGAGCGGGCCGCCCACGTCGGTCACCACCGCCGAGGCCATCGCAAACAGCGGGGTCCACGCCGGCGTGGTCATCCGGGCCACCAGCACCTCGCCGGGCTGCATCCGGCCGAAATCCTCCGGGCCGCGCAGCACGCGGGCAGCCGCGGTCACCCGGCCGGAACTGGCGCCGGCGCCCTTGATCACGTCGCCGGGCTGGTGCTGCGGGCCCGCCGGCATCATGGACCCGAACGCCTTCTCCATCCACGGTTTCTGGGGCAGCATCTGCGGCGCGGTGGCCTTGGCCTGACCCCGCCACAGCATCCTGCGCTCCTCGACGGCGGCAGCCCGGACAGGACGCGGGGCCCCGGTCACCGCGGCCGGCATCCCGGGTTCAGCCAGCCCAAACTCGACAGCACTCTGCAGCTCCCTGAAGCGCAACCAGAAGACATCGTCAGCCGAGGCCACCACCCCGGAAGCCACCAGCCGACGCCCGAGCTCCAGCAGCAGGCTCCGCAGCAGCGGCCAGGCGAGTCCGACGTCGGCCAGCGCGTCTTCGCGGACCGGCGCCGCCTCCTGCGCCCACCTCAGCAGGCGGAAGAACACGGCACGCCGCCGCGGCCCCAGCCGCCCGGCGGCGTCGCGGGTGAGCGACTCCCGGCGTTCCGTCAGCTGACGCTGCCGCTCGTGCGGGTCCGTTCCCTGCCCGCGCAGGTAGAACTTCACGGTCTCCAGCTGGGCGGAGGGGTCGTCCGCCGGCACCGGGGTGGCAAAGTCCAGGTTGTAGACCGCGTGGCCGTAGAGTCCCAGGTGCTCCCGGAAGGCAAACCGCCATTCCTGCCACAGGGCGTTGTCCACCCCTTCCGGCGCGGATCCGGTCCGCTGGCACTCGGCGAGCTCCGCCGTCGTCCGTTCCAGCAGGGCCGATGCCAGCACGGGGTCGCTGCGCGCCCAGCCGGCGAGGTCATACAGCGACTTTTCCGCGCGGATCGGTTCGCTGTCGAAGCCCAGGAGGAACGCCTGGGCCGGGGGATCGCCGGCGCGCCGCACCAGCCTGTCGTAGAAGGCCCGGAAGGAGATTTCGCTCATGTCGGCGAGCGGGATGATGGACTGCACGGCGGTGTAGTAGACGGTGCCGGCATCCAGGAGTTCCTGCACCCCCGCCAGCAGCCGGCCGCCCGGGAGCCCGGCCGGCGGATGCCTGGACCAGTCCTTGATCACGCGTTCGTAGCGCGGATGCGAATGGTCCCGCCAGCCCGCGATACCCATGTGCGCCTTGCCCCGGAACAGGGCGCCGAGCGCCGGCACGGTCCGGCCCGTCATCCGCCACATGGCCGAGGTGCGGTAGTAGTAATAGGCGTAGCCGTTGATGGTGGGGAAGCGGACGTCGCCCTCGCGCAGCGCGTTGATGCCCAGCGCATCGTTCATCAGGGCCGAGAGGGAGCGCGTCACCGAGCCGTCGATGAGGTCGGCGAACAGCGGCGAGAGCGGCTCCGGCATCTGCTCCACAATGCTGGCCCGGAAGTAGAGGCCCTTGGGGTAGGGGACCGGCCAGGTGTCCGGGGTGTCGGCCGCAGGCTCGGGCAGCGCGGTGATGGGGCGGGACTGCAGCAGGAAGAATCCGCCGCCGGCGCGCGCCCATTCGATGTCCTGCGGGGACCCGAAGCGCTCGGCCGCCTGCTTGCCATACGCGGCCAGCGCGGCTGCGGCGTCGTCGTCGAGGACGGGCGCACGACGGCGGTCTTCCGCCACCGGCTGCTCTACGGTGCCGTTCTCCGCGGGCACGGTCATGACGTGCTTGTCGGCCGTGTGCCGCGAAAGGACGGTGCCCGTGGCGGCCTCCACCACCAGGTCATCGGTGGTGACGGTCCCGCCGACCACGGCCTCGCCCAAGCCCCAGGCGGCGCTGATCACCGTCTGGTCGCGGTGGCCGTTGGCGGGGTTGGCGGTGAACATGACCCCGGCGGCGTCGGCGTCCACCATCTGCTGCACCACGACGGCGAGGCGCACCTGGTCAGGCCGCACGCCTTCGCGGGAGCGGTAGGCCATGGCGCGCGCCGTCCAGAGGGAGGCCCAGCAGTTGAAGACGGCCTGGGTGAGGGCCTCCGGGCCGCTGATGTTCAGGTAGGTGTCCTGCTGTCCGGCGAAGCTGGCGGAGGCGAGGTCCTCGGCGGTGGCGGAGGAACGGACCGATACTGGAGTGCCGCTGCCGCTGCCGCTGCCGAGGCGTGCGTAGGCGGCCTCGAGGTCGGCTTTGATGGCGTCCGGCACGGTGCCTTTGTGGAACAGGGTCTGGATCAGCACGGACGCATGCTCATACTCCTGCGGCGATGCGTCGGGCGGGAGCGCGGCGAGGTCCTGGACGGCGGCGTCCAGGTGGTTGGCGCTGACGAACTCCCGGTACGCGTCCGTGGTCAGGACGAACCCCGGCGGGACGGGCAGCCCGGCCTGGATGAGGCCGCCGAGCCCCACCGCCTTGCCGCCGGCCAGGGCCACCTCATCGCGTCCCACCTCGCCCAAACTCTTGATGTATGTCATGGCTTTGCCCTAGCTGCCAACCGGCGTCGTCCGTGTCCAAAGCAGCGCCTCAAGGAGTGCGACCTGTTCCAGCGTCGGCCCAGCCCAACCGATCCGCTAGGGCCGAATGGCCTTGGCGCAGCAACGCGGGGTGTTTCCGCAGAGGCAGCCAATGTGACCTGCATCTTGCTGTGAGCTGCTTCACGCCGTAGACTCCGGAACAACTTATGATGCTCACTGAGCAACAAGATTCCATGGAGGCGAAAGTGGCAAAAACCTTACGGGCTCGGTCCGTCGGCGGCGCGGCCAGCGGCAAGGCAACCCAGGTGGAAACCTACGGGATCGAACAGATCCCCGAGAAGGACCGCAACGCCAGCGCCGTCGACCTGTTCAGGGTCTCCTTCGGCGGTGCCAACACGTTTGCCACGGCGTTCCTCGGAGCCTTTCCCATTCTTTTCGGGCTTTCCTTCTGGCAAGGCCTGGCGGCCACACTCACGGGTCTGGTTGTCGGTGCACTGCTCCTGGCGCCCATGGCAGTGTTCGGCCCCACGAACGGCACCAATAACGCGGTCTCCTCGTCGGCCCACTTGGGCGTGCATGGCCGGATCGTCGGATCATTCCTGTCGCTCCTGACGGCCACGGCCTTCTTCTCAATTTCGGTCTGGAGTTCGGGTGACGCTTTGGTCGGAGGCCTGAACCGTCTCGTGGGCGTCCCCCAGGACATGGGATCCTTCGCCGTGGCCTACGGCCTGTTCGGGGCGCTGGTGCTGGTGGTCTGCATCTACGGCTTCCGCTTCATGCTCCTGGTCAACAAGATCGCCGTTATCGCCGCCACCCTGTTGTTCGTCGTCGGATTCATTGCCTTCGCCGGTGATCTCGACCTCAACTTCGCCGGGGCTTTCGGCACGGGCTGGGACGGGGTGGGCATCGAAGGTTTCATCCCCGCCTTCATTGGTGCCGCCTTGATCGTCATGTCCAACCCGATCTCGTTCGGCGCCTTCCTGGGCGACTGGGCCCGCTATATTCCCACCGCCACTCCCAAACGGAAGGTCATCAGGGCTGCCTTCTTCGCCCAGTTGGCCACCCTGGTGCCATTCGTGTTTGGCCTTGCCACTGCGTCCGTCATCGCGACCAAGGCCCCGGAGTTCATGGACCCGGCCGCGCCCAACTACGTCGGCGGACTGCTGGCTGTCTCGCCGGCGTGGTACTTCATCCCGCTGTGCGCCATAGCGTTGATCGGCGGCATGTCCACGGGCGCCTCGTCCCTGTACGGCACCGGGCTTGATTTCAGCAGCGTTTTTCCCCGGTTCAACCGTGTCCAGGCCACCGTCTTCATCGGTTTGCTCGCCATAGCGTTCATCTTCATTGGCCGCTTCGCCTTCAACCTCGTGCAGAGCATCTCCACCTTCGCCACCCTGATTGTCACCTGCACCGCGCCCTGGATGGTGGTGATGATCATCGGCTTCATCACCCGCCGGGGCTGGTACGACGCCATGCCCTCCAGGTCTTCAACCGGCGCCAGACGGGTGGCCGGTACTGGTTCAACCACGGGTGGAACCTGCGCGGCATGGCGTCCTGGCTGGTCAGCGCTGCTGCTGGCCTGAGCCTGGTCAATATGCCCGGCCAGTTCCAGGGCCCACTGGGCAACCTGGCAGGCGGCGTAGACATCAGCCTCCCCGCCTCGCTGGTCCTCGCGGCCGTGCTTTACCTCGGACTCCTGTGGCTCTTTCCGGAACCCCGCGCTGTCTTCCCGGCCGCCGGCCCGCGCTGGATCCCGAGCCGGGACACCCCGGTGGCCCCTTTGAGACAGTAAGGGCAATATGGTTGCTGCCGGGAGCTCGGGACCGGAAAGCGAGGAGCCGGAGCCGGCGGAACTGGTGGCCCAGCCGTGACGTGGATGGACCTCAGTGTGCCGCTTCGGTCGGGCATGCCCGTCTATCCTGGCGACCCCGCCGTGAGCATTGCCCCGGCCCTGACGGTGCCTGTCCACGGAGCGAACGTTCTCTCGCTCTCGATCGGCTCGCATTCGGGTACCCACGTCGACGCGCCGTACCACGTGCACGACGGCTGGGAGCGGCTCGATGCGCTGCCGCCGGCACGTTTTAGCGGTCCGGTGGAGCTGGTGGATGTCCGCAGTGCGGGACCGGGCGGCATCATTACCGCCGGACATCTGGACGGCATTCTTCCGGCCGCCTTTGCCGCGGACGCGCCCGGACAGCAGGACCGGATCCTGCTGCTGCACACCGGCTTCTCGGAGCACTGGGAGTCGCCGGAGTATGTCAACCACCCGTTCCTCGACGCTTCGGCCGCCCGGCTCATCGTTGAGCGTGGCTATCGAACGGTGGGGCTGGATGCATTGAGCGTGGACAAAAGTGCTGGCGGGACGGCTGGCCAGGGAGATACCGCGGACGGATCATTTCCGGCACACCACATCCTGGCAGGCAGCGGTTGCGCGATTGTGGAGAACTTGACCGGACTTGGGCAGGTAGCCAACGCCCTTGCCGACGGCGCCGAGGTGGACGTGTTCCTTTTCCCCCTCAACATCCCCGGTGCGGACGGCGCCCCGATCAGGGCGGTGGCACGCGCAACGTTCCCTGACGGGGCCACCCAGGCTGGGATGGCCGGAATGCGGGGCCTGACGCGCACCGACGTCGAGGAAGCTGCGGCCCGGCTGGTCGCCGCGTTCGCGGCCACGGATACCGAACGCTACTTCGCCTGCTTCAGCCCGTCGGCGACCTTCATCTTCCACCCGGAGCCGGCGATGCTCGGCTCCAGGGACGAGTACAGGACACTCTGGGACGGCTGGATCGACGCCGGATGGAAGGTGGTCGACTGCCGCAGCAGCGAGCAGCAGATCCAGCTCCTGGGCGATACCGCCGTCTTTACCCACCGCGTGGAGACCACGGTGCAGACCGACCCGAGCGGAGCCACTGCGGTCAGCGATGAGCGCGAAACGATCGTCTTCACGCGTACTGGAGGAGTTCTGGCCGCCGTCCATGAGCACCTCTCGCCGGTGCCGCCTCACGTGCCGGAATGACGCTGGGGCTCCTGCCCCGGCGCCTCCTCCAGCACCGCGTCGCTGCTTGACGGATAAGGCGCGGCCTGGGGAACGCCCCGCGCCGCCGTCGGGGTTTGGTAGCTAGGCCGCTTTGATGGACGGACCCGGCGAAAGGGTCCCTTGCTTGGCGCGGCGGTGGATGAAGAACTCTGCCACGGCCAGGCTGAGTACCCAGGATGCCCCGATCAGCACGGCCCGGCTTAGCTCGGTGACCGGCCCCACCAGTGCAATCCAGGGAATGGTGACCACCACGATGGTTCCCTGGGCAATGCCGATGGCGTATGCCCTGGACATCCACTCGCTGTGCCGGACGTAGTTGCGGCGCCGCACAGCGATGAATCCCAGCACAATAAACGCCACCATCGCGGATCCGAACACCAGCCGAAGGGCCAGGAGGAGGGGACCGTCCAGGGGCGGAAGGTCATAGAAGGCGGCCATCCACAGTCCGGATAGAGCGGCCAGCAGACCCGTGGGGGCGAGGATCCGGCCGGCAGCTTTATGCCAGCTGGGCCGGCGGCGCGTGCCGCGGCGGAGGGAGGGTACGAACTGGAACGCGCCCAGAACCAGGTAGACGGTGACCGTGGGGATGTGGATCAGCACGGGAACGGGTGAGTCGAAGAACCTCGCGTTGTCCGGCCGCACCTGGCCTCCGGCAAGCTCGGTCAGCCGGAGGGCTCCGGCAAGGACCGGTACCAGGCTGAGGAGAATCAGGCCGGCGGGAACGAGCCAGCTGGCTGCGGGGGCCGGACGGGAGCGGGGAATGGCTGCAGTGTTCATGGGATGGCACCTCTGGTCCAGGCGGCAGCAGGGCGGCCGGGCTTTGACCGTGGCTCGGATGTTCAGGACTGAGGGTTGGACTCCAGCGTGGCGGCCGGAACAACAACGCCCAGCAGCGTGCGTTCATACGGCCTACGCCCAACGTACTGCACGTGGCCCGGGTAAGCGATAGGCGCCGGCACATCCCCGGAACGAAGCCCGCGGATAAAGGGGTATCACCCCTTATTGACTGCCCGCAGCCCGAGGAATAGCGTCTGCGGTAACGGGGCCCGTCGCCCCGTTTCCACATAATAGGGGGCCGGATCTGGGCCGCTCCTGCAGGGCCATTGAGCCAGGTGAGGAGGATTCTGTGGACGCCGTCCCCACCAGCCGTGCCCGGAATCCGCGGGTGCCTTCCCGATGGCCGCGGAACACGAAGTCAGCGATCCAGGGAAGGACACACCATGCCGAAGTATCTGTTTGAAGCAACGTATGTGGGCCAGGGCATCAAGGGGCTCATGAAGGAAGGCGGAACCGCGCGGCGTGACGCCCTGACCGAGGCGCTGAAGTCCGTGGGCGGAACGCTGGACAGTTTCTACTACGCCTTTGGCTACTACGACGTCCTGGGCGTCTTTGACGTACCGGACGACGCCAGTGCTGCGGCACTGTCGCTGCTGATCAACTCGACGGGCACCGTCAACGTCCGCCTCAAGCCATTGCTGAGCGTGGAGGACCTGGACGAAGCCGCCAAGAAGACCCCGGCCTACCGGGCGCCCGGGCAGTAGGGGAGGTCCGGCACCAAGCTGCGTCCCGGCGTCGTACAAAATCACGACGCCGGGACGCCGGCTTGGGAGGGCGGGCGGACGCGCCGTCCGGCTCAGACGAGGTGCAGGCCGTCCGCGACCACCTTGCCGCGGTGGATGACGGTGCGGCCGGGCAGCTTGTCCATGACGGCGGCGGTCACAGAGTCGCCCTCCAGCAGCACCAGCTCGGCAGGATCTCCCACCGCCAGGCCGGGCCGGTCCGCCACGGACGCGAGCCGCTGCGCGGTGGGGTCGATGATGCTGGCGCCGCCGATGGTGGCCACCGCGGCGCAGTGCTCGATCAGTTCGTCCGCCCGGAACTTGTTGGTGAACGCCAGCTGCCAGGTCCGGTCCAGCATGTCCGCGTTCCCGTAGGGCGACCAGTAGTCGCGCTGGCCGTCCTCGCCCAGGCCCACCCGGACACCGGCGGCCGCCAGCTGCTGCAGCGGCAGCGGCCACCCGGCCGGCGCGACGGTGGCGACGGAAACATCCAGGCCTGCCATCTGGTCGATGAGCTCCTGCAGCTCACCGGCCGGGAGCTCCGCGAGGCAGAAGGCGTGCGAAATGGTCACCAGACCCTGCATGCCCAGCGCCTTGGTGCGGTCCAGGATCAGCTGGCTGCTAAAGAGGCCCAGCTGGCCGGGCTCGTGCAGGTGGATGTCCACCGGCAGGCCGTACTTTTCCGCCAGGCCGAAGACGATGTCCAGGTGCCGGACGGGGTCGCGGTCCAGGGCGCACGGGTCGATGCCGCCCACCACGTCGGCACCCAGCTTCAGCGCCTCCTCCAGGACCTCGGCGCTGCCGGGCTCCCGGAGCAGGCCCGCCTGCGGAAACGCGATCACCGCAACATCCGCCCGGTCCCGGTGCGTTTCCCGGGCGGCGAGGACGGCCTCGAAACGCTCCAGCCCGGCGTCGGCGTCCACCTGCGCGTAACTGCGCACCCGCGTGGTGCCGCGCTCGATCATCGCGCCCAGGGTGTGGGTGGCCCGCTCGGTGATGGAGGCTTCGGCGTCCCGCCAGTTCCGGCGGTCGTTGAGCATCATGTTCCACACGCCGGGCGAGCCGGTGTGCGGGCGGAACGGCAGGCCCAACCGGGTCGAGTCGAGGTGGACGTGGACGTCGGAGAAGGACGGCAGCAGGATCCGGCCGCGGCCCTCCACCACGTCACTGTTTGCTTGGGCGGTGCCGGCGGCTGACGCAGCCCCGTCCAGGGTGGCGGGCACGACGGCGGCGATCACCCCGCCGTCGAGCGTTACGTCGGCGGCGTCCCCGCCCCAGGGACGGACATTGCGAAGAACCACAGTCATGCCTTGCAGTCTATGGCTGGGCGTGCCGCGGGGGTTGACTGGCGGCGTCCGGCTGGTCACCGCCAGCCGGTCCCTTTGGGTTCGTGGCAAAGTCGGGCCGGGCCAGGCGGCGGAGCAGGGAGACGGCGTCGTCGACGGGTACCGAGTCGAAGAACTGGGCATCGGCGAGTTCGACGGCGGCGATGGCGCGGGGCGCGAGGTCCGCTCCGGCGTCTGTGACGCGCAGCCGTTTGGCCCGCGTGTCGGCGGGATCGACCTCCCGTTCGATGAGTCCCTTGGCCTCCAGCGTGCGCAGGACCTGCGAGGCCATCTTGACGTCAGTCCCGGCCTGGCGGGCCACGGCCAGCTGGTTCGGGTGCACACCCTGCCCATTGAGCCACCAGGCGCACGCGAGCAGGACGAACTGGACGTGGGTGAGACCCAGCGGATCCAGGGCGGCCGCCATTTCCCGCTGCCAGCGCAGGGTGGCGTGCCAGAGCAGGAAACCGGGGCTGTCGCCGGGGTTGAGGGGCATCAGCCGCCCGCCATCTTCACCAGCGCTGCCATCGTCTCGGGCCAGTCCGCGGTGATGCCGGGGCCGATCTGCGGGCCGGCTTCGTCGGCGCCGCTGCCGGTGATCTCCATGCGGTAGACCACCCGGGTCCTGCCCTGGTCCGCGTCGATGCGATGGGTGGTGCGCAGCAGCAGGTCCCCGAACCGGGCCTCGTCCACAAAGCGTTCGTTTTCCACTGCCTCGGCGATGACGAGGGGTATCGGATCGTCACCCGGGGGCGTCATCAGGATCTGCGTCCCCGGCGCGAACGGGCCGTTGATCTCGATTTTCTCGATCTCCGCGTTCCAGGTGCCCCAGTTCTCAACGTCGGACCAGAGGCGCCAGATCGCTTCCGGTGCGGCCGTCGTCTCTACTGCGTTCTGGTACTCCCACATTATTAGCCTCCTGAAGAGATAGTCTGTGTATAGATTATCTTTACGAAGACTATCTTTTGTCCAGAGGCGCCACCCTTTTTCCTGAGAGGCTTGGGCTGGCTAGCCGCCAAGGTTGATATACGCGTGCCAGTACCGGGAGTTGGTCCTGGAGGAGGCCAGCACCACCAGGCCGGTCTGGCTGGTGACGTTTTGCTTCGTTGATGTGGGGTCGTTGATGTCCGTGTCGGTGCTGCTGCTGATGATGGGCGTTCCGGCTCCGCGGGCGAAGGAAATATGGTCAATCGGGGACTTCTTGTAATAGATGGTGCCGCCCTCCTCCGGGGCGACAGCGAACATCCAGACCTGGTGGTGTTCCTCGTCGATCATCACCATGGGCCGGGTATGGAGGTCCTGCACCTCACCGAACTCGGCGCTGCTCCAGTCACCTTTACCGTCGCGCACCAGGAGCGCCACCAACGTTTGGCCGGCGTTCCGGTTGGCTGTCTTGATGGCGGCGAAGAGGCGTCCGCTGCCGTCGCTGGCCAGCTGTTTGAGGTTCAGGTGGTCGTTGGCGCATCCGCCGGTGCAGTTCTTGCCGCCGCCGTACGCCACCTCGGTCTGCCACGACTTGTCCGGCTGGCCGTCCTGGTGGATGGCAAAGTAGAACTTCTTTTGCCCCGGCTTTTGGTTGCTCCACATGATCCCGATCTTGTCGCCCTGGAACGAGGTGACGGCGGAGATGTCGTCGTAGTGCACCTGGGCGTTGGTGGTCGGCAGGACGAAGGGGGTTCCCCATGCTGTGTCGCTGGTGGTCGAGTGGTTCACGTAGACGCGGTTGTTGTTGTCGGCCGAAACGGAGGTGTAGGTGACCCACAGCGTGCCGAGGGAGTCCTTGGCCACCGTGATTGATTCCGTACTCCCGCTGTGAAGGGTGACGGGGAAACCGGCATCTTCTGCGTAGGTCTTGGTCAACGCGTCATAGCTGAAGCGGTGAAGCTCCGCGGACCCGGAGGTTACCACTTGCTGGGACGGTGGCGAGTTCCATTCCGAGCGCACGGTGGTGCCCGAGACCACGTAGAGCTTGCCGTTCTGGGCGTCCCAGAGCGCATCGCCGCGGGCACTCGCCCGTGCGTCCACCACCGTTGGCGTCTCCTGCCACGCCTGCGTTGCCGCGTCGAGCCGGTGGATCGTCGTAGCGTGGGCTGCCGGGCTCCACATCAGCCCCCACCAGTTCCCGTCCTGGAACCACAGCTTGCTTTGGGCTTTGTCGGCCGTCGGGGTCCTGACGCCGTCGCCCGCGTAGGACGGGCCGGGAATTCCGACGTCGGCCGCCTGGGCTGGGAGGGGGAGCGCGGCAGCGCCTAGCGCGAGGAGCAGGGCGATGACAAGGCGAAGCAGGCGCATAACGGTCCCCTCAGAGCTATGTCGGTGGCCGGGAGGCTGTTTCATCACCTCCCGGCCGGATCACCATACGTCCGCTGAAACCCCCTGAGCCCGGAGGGGTGCCAGATAGGGGAGCTCAAAGGGGAGGGCATTAGGTAGGTGTTGCCCGTGATCTTCCAAGGGCGACCAGAAGATCGCGGGGTCGAGGACGCTGAGGCCCACTGGCCGAGGCGGGTCCCGACGTTGAGACCCGCCTCGTACTTGTCAGCGGCTTGCACCCACCGCCGCCCACGCCTTGGTCCATCGTTCGGCATGATCACGGCGGGCTTTCAGGGCATCAGCAAGGCTTACCGCCACGAACCGGGTTGCCGTTCCTGGGGCCGCCCTCGCAACCAGGTCCATGTCGGCGCTGATCACGGTGCCCACCATCGCGTAGCCGCCGCCGGAGACGGCATCGCGGTGCAGAATGATGGGCTGGGTCCCGCCGGGGATCTGGATGGAGCCGACGGCATACCCTGCGTCCACAATGTTGGAGGGATCCGAGCCGGCGCCGAAAGGCTGTTCCCGCTCCTTCCATTTCACCCCCGGACCGGAGTAGCGAAGACCCATCCGGTCAGCTACGGGAGTCACTTTCCACTCCTCGTTGAGTAGGTTGCTCAGCCCTTCATCGGTCAGGCGATGGTCATACAACCCCAGCACGACCCGGACTTCCTGCTCCTTGGCGTAAACGGGCCGGAATTCATCCGGGACACTTTCTGCCTGGGGGAGTCCTCCCCCGTTGAGGGGAGCGCCCACGGGGACAACGTCGCCTGTCTCGAGCTTGCGGCCCTTGAACCCGCCGATCCCGCCCAGGCTGTACGTGGACCGGCTGCCCAGCACCTCCGGGACGTCGATGCCGCCTTGGACCGCGATGTAGTAGCGGGTGCCGCCCTGGATGACGCCGAAGGAAAGCTGGTCCCCGGCCTTCAGCAGCAGGCGGCTCCACTGCGGCCGCGGCTCCCCGTTGACCTTGACCTCCACAGGAGCGCCGGTGACAGCGATGACGGCGTCGCTGTCGGTGGTCAGCACCGGTCCCAGGTAGGTGCATTCAAGGACCGCTTCGCGTGCCGTGTTGCCCACCAGGGCGTTTCCCAGCTCGGCGGAGTACTGGTCCATGGAGCCGCTTTGCGGGATGCCCACGTTGTAGTGGCCGGTGCGGCCCTGGTCCTGGACAGTGGTGGCCAGGCCCGGGTTTCCAATTTCAAATGCCATTGAGGGCCTCCATGAGTTCACGGTTGTAGCCTTCCGGGTCGGCCAGTGCCCTGGACAGCTCGAAGGTCACCGGCGCCTGCCGGTAGCGGAAGGTGCCGGCCGAGATGTCGGCCTGGATGGCGTTGTATTCCGTCTCGGTCACCGGCTTGAACTTCACGATGTCCCCGGGGCGGAAGAACACCATGAAGTCCTTGAAGTCCGCCAGTGCCTGGTCGGGGTCAAAGATAGGGGCGGCGGCCACGCCGAACATTTGGTACCCGCCGGCGCCCCGGACGGAATAGATGCAGCCGAAGCATCCGCCGTGCCCCACGGTCAGCCTGGGGGTGTCGGTCCGCGGGCTCAGGTACTTGGGCACCTCCAGCTGCTTGTCCCGGTCCACCAGCTGGAACAGGAACGGCAGCCCGGCCACGAAGCCCACCATGGACACCAGCCACGGCTGTTCGTGGTGCCGCTGGATAAACTCCGCAGCGTCCTTGAGATGGTTGACCTTGGCCGCGTAATCGATGTCGCTGCCTTCAGGCTCCTGGTGGAACCCTTCACGGAACCGCTGGGCCACTTCCGCGGTGAACGGGTCCTCGTACCAGACCGGGACCTCAACGATCCGGGTCTCCAGTGCCCGTTCCTGGTGGGACGTCAGGTCCCGCTCGATGTCGCGCACAGCTGTTTCCAGCTGTTCCGGAGGCAGGACGTCGGGATCGAAGCGCACCAGCAGGGATGCGTTGGCCGGGCAGATGTCCACGATTCCCTGGAGTCCGGCGTCGGAGAGCCTGCCGGCGATGGACATGACCTTGAAGTTCGCGGGCAGGCTCATCGCTTCGGAGACTTCCACGAACAGGAATTCGTCCCCGCCCCAGGTGTAGCGCGCCCCGGGGAGGACAGCGGCTTCGGTGGTCATTTTGCCCCCATCAGGTCGGCTGCGGTTTCGATAAACTTGGAGTGGTGGCTGACCTCGGCGAATTCTGGCCGCGCCAGCAGCGCCAGGTGGACGGGGACGGTGGTCTTGACCCCTTCAATGTGTGTTGCCTCCAGGGCCGCCAACGTGGCGGCGATGGCGGCATTCCGGTCCGGGGCATGGACGGCAAGCTTGGCCAGGAGGGAGTCGTAGTAGGGGCTCACAACCGAACCTGCTTCCACTCCTGTGTCCACGCGGATGCCCTCACCCGATGGCCAGTCCAGGGACCGGATGGTTCCGGGGCTGGGGAAGAAGTGGTTGCTGGGGTCTTCCGCGTTGATGCGGCATTCGATGGCGTGGCCGCTGAAGTGCACATCGTCCTGGGAAATGGACATGGATCCGGTGGAGGCAATCAGGAGCTGCTCGCGGACCAGGTCCACGCCGGTGATCTGCTCGGTGATGGGGTGCTCCACCTGGATGCGGGTGTTCATTTCAATGAATGCCGCCTCGTGGTTGAGGGGGTCGTACAGGAACTCCACAGTCCCCGCTCCGTGGTAGCCGCAGTCGCGGGCAAGGGCCACGGAGGACTCCCGGATGGTTGCGCGGGCGGCTTCAGGAAGATTTGGGGCCGGCGCTTCCTCCAGAACCTTCTGGGAACGGCGCTGCATGGAACAGTCGCGGTCGCCAAGGTGGATGAAGTTGGTTCCATCGCCCAGGACCTGCACCTCAACATGGCGGGCGTGCTCCACGAACCGTTCCAGGTAGACGGTGGCGTCGCCGAAGACGGCGGCCGCCTCGCCCCTGGCCATCTCGATGGTTTCCAGGAGTTCACTTTCGTCGTGCACGAACCGGATTCCCCTGCCACCCCCGCCGGCGGAAGCCTTCACCACCAGCGGGTACCCGATGCCGCGTGCAATTGCGACGGCATCAGCTTCCGGATCCAGGGGGCCGTCCGACCCCCGAAGCACGGGGACTCCGGCCTTGGCCGCAGCTTCCCGGGCCAGTGACTTGTTACCCATCATGGCGATGGTGTCCGCGTTCGGGCCCACCCAGGTCAGGCCTGCTTCCGCCACCTTCCGGGCGAAGTCGGCATTCTCCGAGAGGAAACCGTAGCCCGGGTGCACGGCGTCGCACCCCTGCTCTTGGGCCGCGGCCACAAGTGCGTCCTGGTTCAGGTAGCTGGCCGCTGCCTGAGCCGGGCCGACCACTACGTAGTGGTCGGCGGACTTGGCTGCCAGCGATTCCGCATCGGGCTCGCTGACCCCCAGGACCGTCTCAATGCCCATTTCACGGGCGGTCCTGGCGATCCGTACGGCAATCTCGCCGCGGTTTGCGATGAACAGTTTCATGGGCTGCCTTTATCCTTCCCGGATGACGACGATGGTGTCGCCAGGGTTGACCATCTCGCCTTCGTTGACTTCAAAGGATTCAAGGGTGCCGGCGACGTCGGACTGGATCTCGGTGAACTGCTTCATGATCTCCACGATGCCGATGGTCTGGCCGACTTCGATGGTGTCGCCTTCATTGGCGAAAGGGGGTTTGCCCGGGCCGGGCTTGCGGTAGAAGACTCCGGGAAGTGGGGAAACGATCGTGGCCATGTGCTGCTCGCTTTCAGGAGTGGGTGGAAGTGGATGAGTCGAGTGCCTTGCGCACGGCTGAGGCGACGGCCACGGCGTTGGGAGCATCGGAGTGCACGCAGATGCTCTGGAACGCGATGTTCAGGGGAGTGCCGTCGACGGCGGGAACGGGTTCACCAGCCACGGCCCGGCTGACACGTTCTGCGGCCGCGGCCGGGTCGGTGGGCTCGGGCCGGCGCTGGATGAGGAGCTCACCGCCCGGGCCGTAGTTGAGGTCCACGTAGAGTTCCGCAACGAAGTCCACGCCTAAGGCGCGGCACACCGTTTCGTGGGCGGTGCCTGCCAAGCCGTAGAAAGGAACACCGAATTGTTTCGCCGTCCCGGCCGCCGCCTGCATGAGCTCTTCGTCTCCGGCGAGCATGCCGTACAGGGCACCGTGGGGTTTGATGTGGTTGAGGGACAGCCCGTTCTTTGCCAGGAAAGCGGTCAAAGCCCCGGTCTGGTACAGGATGATCGACTCAACCTCGTCCGGGCTGAGGACCATGCGGCGGCGGCCGAAACCCATGGGATCGGGGAGGCCGGGATGGGCTCCGACGGCCACCCCGTGTTCGGCGGCAAGGGCCACCGTCCGGTTCATGACGTCCGGGTCCCCGGCGTGGTAGCCGCAGGCGACGTTGGCGACATCGATGATCTCCATCAGGGCAACGTCGTTTCCGAACTCATGCAATCCAAAGCCTTCACCCATGTCCGAATTCAGGAGCACCCGGGCAGGCGTGGTTTCCGTCACGTTTTTTTGCATGCAGGCAACGGTACAGAGCCAGCGGACCGGCCGGAATTGGGCGGATCGCCGAATTTGGGCACGCGGATTATGCTTCTTGCACTAACCCTGAGGAGTTGCCATGCGTGTTGCCGATCTACTGGCGGATCCGGCGCTGAACATCCGCCTTGCTGTGCAGGGCAGCCCGGAACGCGTCGCCCGGCCCATCGCCTGGTGTGCACCCACGGAGCACATGGACCCAACGCCCTTCCTCAGCGTCAACGCTCTGCTGCTGACCAACGGGATGGGCCTCAACGTCAAGGACTACCGGATCTGGGATGCCTACGTTGAACGCCTGATGTCCGTTCCCGTGTCCGCTCTCGTTTTCGGCCTGGGCGCCGCACACCGCGAACTGCCGGCCGGCCTGGTAAAGGCCTGCGAAGCCCACGGCCTTCCGTTGCTTGAACTGCCTCCGGAGGTGCCGTTCATCCTGGTGATGCGGCACGTGGACCAGCGCATCGTGGCCGAACGCTATGCGGAGCTCCGCGCCGGGTGGGAGCTGGCGGATGAGTGCACCAGGCTGGCGGCGGGAGGCCATTCCCTGGCGCAGGTTCTGGAGCGGGTGGCCACCGCCGTCCGCGCGCGGGTGGCGGTCCTTGACCACAACGGCTTTGAACTCCTGTCCGCAGGAACAGCGGACGGCGGAACGGCCCGGACCACGCTGAGACTGCCCAGCGGCGGAATCCTCCACTTCAGGCTGGCCATCGAGGGCATCACGAGCAGCCTGGTCCTGCAGCCGCTGCTGGGGCCGGTGGCTGCGGTCATTGCCATGCAGCTGAGCTACACCCTGGGTTCGCGCTCGCCCCTGCATTCGCGGGAGGCCGCCCGGTTCATGGAGGCGCTTTACGAGGCAAGGGGAACGCCCGCAGCGGCCCTGCGGCGCTACGCTGTGGAGGCCGGATTCGAGCCCGAGGGGGAGTGGGGTGCGGTGCTGATCGGCGCTGCCGGGGAGGTGGCCCCCGCAAAGCTGAGGACCATCGCTTGGCGGGTGCGGGTCGGCCTGCAGGCCGAGTACAGCACCGTGCGGTTCATGGAGGAGGCCGGCCTCACCACCGTGCTGGTGCAGCGCGGGGAAGCCGGGATGGAACTGATGGACGCCGTCCGGAAGTCTTTCCAGGACGCGCCGGAACTCTCCGCCGTCGTCTCCGGGTGCGGGAACCTGGACGAACTGCCGCTGGTGCTCCAGCTGGCCCGCCGCCGTGTGGGCGAGCCGGGGCTCCATCAGGCGCCGGTCGCTGACCTGGCCGGCGTGGTGGAAGGCCTGCCCGGCGCCGGGCTGGTGGCCATGTCCCGGCGGCTCCTGGCCCCGTTGATGTCCGACGGCGGCACGGCCTTGCGCGAAACGCTCGAGGCCTACCTGCGGCACAGCGGGAATACCCGCGAGACCTGCAGGGAGCTCTTCATCCACCGCAACACCCTGACGTACAGGTTGCGCAAGATTGAGGAGCTTCTCCGGGTGGACCTGGACGACGGCGAAGTGCGGGCAACCTGCCTGCTGGCACTGCGGATCGTCGCCGCCGGAACCTAGTTGGCGGCCATTTCCGCGGGCGCCCTGGCGGCGCTGCTTTCCCGGACGCACAGGGTGGGCGTCAGCCGTTCAGGTTGGGGTCTTTCGCCCCTGAGTACGGCCTGGATCAACTGCACTGCCGTCCGCCCGATGTCGGCCATCGGGGAATGGACGGAGGTCAGCGGAATGGGAAGTTCGGCGGCCAGGGAGGTGTCGTTGTAGCCCACCACCGCCACATCCTGACCCACGGTGAGGCCGTGGGAGCGCAAGGCTCCCATGGCTCCAATGGCGGCAAAGTCGTTGACGGCGAAGATGGCGGTGGGCCGCGGCCTGCGGCTAGCGAGGATCCTTTCCCCTGCCTCCCGGCCCCCGGCCGTATCGAACCTGGACCAGACCACGTCATCGTCCGAGATGGTGCCGCCCAGAGACCGCCAGCGGTCCAGGAAGCCGGCGGTGCGGTCGACGGCGGTGCTTGCGTACGGTTCACCGGCGATCACGGCGACCTGCCGGTGGCCCATCTCCCACAGGTGGCTGGCCACGAGTTCGCCGCCGACGACGTCGTCACAGGTGGCAGAGGGGTAGCCGGGCACCCGGCGGTTCATGAGGACGAACGGGACCTTCCGGTCGGTCAGTTCCTGCAGGAGGCCGCCGTCAAGGTGCGCGTCACCAATGATGAGGCCGTCCACGCGGCGCGCCAGCATCAGGTCTATCTTCCGCCGCTGTTCCTCGGGATCATCGCGGGAGTTCATCACGAAGGCGGAGTAACCCACCTCGGCGGAGGCCTCGTCGATGCCCTCGTACATGATGGCCAGGACCAGGTCCGAGAGCCGCGGGACGATCACCCCGAGCAGCTTGGTCCGACGGGTGCGAAGGCTGGCCGCCTGCGGGTCGGGGGAGTAGCCAAGCTTTCGGGCCAGGTCGCGGACGCGCTCTGCGGTGGCTGCCGAGGCTGCTCCCTTGGCGACGTCAGAGCCGGAATGCAGGACCCTGGAGACTGTGGACGGATGCACGCCCAGTTCCCGGGCCAAATCCTTCAGCGTGACTGTCCGGCCGCCGTCGGCCTTTTCTTGCATGTCCATTCTCCTGCCCACTGTAACCCAGGTCCGCCGCCCGGCCCTTCACAGCAGGGTTACAAGCGGCTCTTGACGTGATTCGCTTCACATCCTATAGTCGTTCATCAACGCAACCCAAACGTTTGGGTAGAGTTCCCAAAACTTCCTCCCGGCACCTCCATCCCCGGCGCCGCCAGCCTTGTCCCGTGCAATACCCGTCTTCCGCGCAGTGCAACCCAAACGATTGGGTTTCCGGTCGCGGAGCAAACCACCGGAGCTGAAATGACCCTTACCGACTCTCATGTCGTGCTGCTGGCTACCGGAGGCACCATCTCGTCGCGTTCTTCCCAGGGCGGCGGCGCAGTCGCCTCCGATACCGGGGAGCAAGTGTTCAAAGCCCTCGGCTCGCCCGCCTCCCACCCCGTCCGGGTCCTCGATGTCTTCCAGAAAGGGTCCTACCTCCTGACATTCGAGGACATGCTCCGGATCTGCGCCACTATCAAGGACGTCCTTAAGGACCCCAAGGTCCTGGGCGTGGTGGTGACCCATGGGACGGACACCATGGAGGAGACTGCCTACCTTGCCGACCTGACCCACAGCGACGAGCGGCCGGTTGTCTTCACCGGCTCGCAGCGGGCCGCCGACTCCGACGCTCCCGATGGCCCGGACAACGTGGCCCGGGCCATCGCCGTCGCGGGTTCAAAAGAGGGAAAGGGAAAAGGCGTGATGGTGTGCTTTGCAGGCACCATATTCCCGGCCGCCGGCGTCAGGAAAAGCCAGACTCTTCGGCTCAATGCCTTTGCGAACCCCGATTTCGGGGTACTTGGCCAGGTATCAGCCCGGGGAGAAGTTGCAATGGCGGGCAGTGGCAGCAGGCGTGAGGCCCTGCCTTTGCCCGAGCCCGACGGCCGCTCCCCACGGGTGGACCTGGTTGCCGCCTATCCCGGCGCCGACTCCACCCTGATGCACGCCGCCCTTGAAGCAGGAGCGGAAGGCATCGTCCTGCAAGGAACCGGAAGCGGCAATGCCAACCGCAACCTCTGCTCCAAGGTCGCCGCCGCGGTGGCGTCCGGCGTCGTGGTGGTCACCAGCACGCGCGTGGACGCGGGCCCCGTGGTCCCCATCTACGGAGCAGGCGGCGGAGGTGAAGACCTCCGGGCCGCCGGTGCCGTAGCCTCCGGCCACCTCCGACCGTCCCAGTCGCTGATCTTGCTCAGCCTCCTGCTCCGGATCAAGCCCGACAGGACGTGGATCACCGAAATCTTCACCCAACGAGGGAGGCCCCCTGAACCTTCCGCCTGACACCCCAGAACATCCCGGTTTATTCATATTGAAAGGAAATTCCCATGGCAAAGGACATTCAAGTCGCCTTCGGTGTGGACGTTGACGCCGTCGCAGGCCAGCTCGGCTCCTACGGAGGCGAGGACTCGCCCTGTGATATCTCGCGCGGCATGTTCGCCGGCGAGGTCGGCGGGCCCCGCCTGATCCGCCTTTTCGAAAAGTACAACCTTCCGTCCACGTGGTTCGTGCCGGGGCACTCCATCGAAACCTTCCCCGATCTGACGCGCATGATCGCTGATGCCGGACACGAAATAGGCGTGCATGGATACTCGCACGAGAACCCGATCGCGATGACGCGCGAGCAGGAGACGGCGATCCTTGACCGGTCCATCGAGCTCATCGAGAAAGTCTCGGGCAAACGCCCCACGGGCTACGTCGCCCCCTGGTGGGAGTTCTCGCCCGTCACCAACGAAATCCTGCTTGAACGGGGCATCAAGTACGACCACTCCCTGATGCACCGCGACTTCGAGCCGTACTACGTCCGGGTGGGCGACTCATGGAAAAAGATCGACTACACCAAGGATGCCCAGACCTGGATGGAGCCGTTGGTACGCGGAGAGGAAACCGACCTCGTTGAGATCCCGGCCAACTGGTACCTCGATGACCTGCCGCCCATGATGTTCATCAAGTCCGCGCCCAACTCGCACGGCTTCGTCAACCCCCGCGACATCGAGGAAATGTGGCGGGACCAGTTCGACTGGGTCCACCGCGAAATGGACCAGGCCGTCTTCACCATGACCATCCACCCGGACGTCTCCGGCCGTCCCCAGGTGCTCCTCATGCTCGAGCGCCTCATCGAACACATCAACTCCCATGAGGGCGTCACCTGGTGCACCTTCGACCAGATCGCCGACTCCTTCCTCGCACGCAGCCCCCGAAAGGACAGCAAGTCATGAGCATCCACGAACCGGCTGTCGACCTGTCGCAGCCCCGGCCGGACGAGAAGCGCCGCTTCCCGGTCTTTTCCAAGCGCAACACCTCAACCGCCACCGTGCTCGCCCTGCTCGCGTGGACCGTGGCCGTCTTCGACTACGGGCTGTTCGGCACGCTGCTGCCGGCCATGGAGCAGGAATTCGGCTGGACCGCCCCCGAGGCGTACGCCATCAACACGTGGATCGCCGTCGGTACCGCCATTGTCTGCTTCGGCATCGGGCCAATCATCGACCGCCTGGGACGGCGCAAAGGCATGATGACCACCATCGGCGGCACCGCCGTCGTCTCCGGACTGACGGCACTGATCCCCACCGGCATCCCCTTCTTCAGCAACGCCATGCTGGTGGTGGTCCGTTCCTTCGGCGGCCTCGGATTCTCCGAGCAGGCCGTGAACGCCACCTACATGAACGAGGTCTACCAGGTCACCGAGGTGGCCGATAAGCGCAAGCGCCCCGGCTTCCATTACTCCTTCATCCAGGGAGGATGGCCGCTCGGCTTCCTGCTGGCCAGCGCACTGGCCCTGGCCTTCCTGCCCTCCCTGGGCTGGCGCGCCCTGTACCTGATGGCCACCATCCCGGCCGCCGTCATCGTCTGGGTCATCGCCAGGAAGCTCAAGGAAACACCCCAGTTCGAGCTGCACCACAAGTTGACCGAGCTTGAAAAGCACGGAAAGACGGAGGACGCGCACGCCCTCGCCCACTCCTACGGCGTCGAGCACTCCTCGGCAGCGCCCCTCAAGCGCATCTGGGAGCCGCACCTGCGCCGGAACACCATTGTGTTCTCGCTCGCCTGGATCGTGAACTTCTTCGGCATCACCATCTTCAGCGTCCTCGGCAGCTCGGTACTGAAGAACGCGAAGGGCGTAGAGCTTTCCGATGCGTTCTGGATGCTGATCGTCATCAACCTGCTGGCCTACTTCGGCTACGTCTTCCACGGCTGGCTCGGTGACAAGATCGGCCGCAAGCGGACCATCATCGGCGGCTGGATCCTCTCGGGCATCTCCTTCTCCATCATGCTCAGCCCGATCGCCACCAGCCCGTTCATGATCATCCTGACCTACGGCGCTGGCCTGTTCTTCCTGGTGGGCCCGTACGCCGCCATCCAGTACTTCATGGCCGAGTGCTACCCGGTGAGCTGCCGGGCCACCGGAACCGCCTTCATCGGCGCCATGAGCCAGCCCGGAACCATCCTCGGCGGCGCCATCTTCACCGCCATCGCTGCAGGTGCCGGCACCGGCGCCGCGGCCCTCTGGGTCGGTGCCCTGGGCACCCTCGTCTCCGGACTCCTGATGATCGCCGCCAAGCCGCCTGTTGAAGCCCTGATGGAGGACCACCCCCATGACGTCGTCTAACAAAGTCGCCATCATCACCGGTGCCGCCAGCGGCATCGGCCGTGCCCTCGCCGTTCACTATGCGCGCCAGGGGGTGGTGTCGGTCATCGGCACTTTCCCGGGCGATCCCCACGACCCCCAGGAAACCCTCCGGCTGGTCAAGGAGGCCAACGGCGAGGCGGTGATCCACGAAGTGGACGTCCGCACCACCGCCTCCGTGGACGCCCTGGCCCAGCGGGCCGTGGACGAATACGGCCGGCTGGACTACGCCATCGCCAACGCCGGGATCCTCCGCAATTCCCCGCTGGGGGAGATGACGGACGAACGCTGGCACGACATGCTCAACGTGGACCTCACCGGCGTGCTGCGCACGCTGCGTGCCGGGGCAGAGAGAATGACCGACGGCGGCGCGCTGGTTGCGGTCTCGTCCATCGCCGGCGGGGTGTACGGGTGGGAGGAACACGCGCACTATGCTGCCGCCAAGGCCGGCGTCCTGGGCCTGGTCCGCAGCGTGGCCGTGGAGCTCGGCCCGCGGCAGATCCGTGCCAACGCCGTGATCCCCGGCCTCATCGAAACGCCGCAGTCCCTGGACCCGGTGAACTCGCTGGGACCCGAAGGGCTTCAGCGGGCCGGGAACGACATCCCCTGGGGGCGGGTGGGCAAACCGGAGGAAGTGGCCAGCGTAATCGGGTTCCTCACCTCCGATGATTCCCGGTACATCACGGGCCAGGCGCTGGTGGTTGACGGCGGCCTCACCGTAAAGATGCGCGCCTGAGGGCGCGCCGAGAAGGAAAGGACACCATGAACATATCGACCCAGGCTGACCAGGCCGCCGGACACGCCCAAGCAGGGAAAGGCCGCGGGGTGGTAGTCACCGGCGGTTCCAGCGGGATCGGCAAGGCCATTGCCGAGGCCTTCCTGGCCAACGGGGACCGGGTGGCCGTCCTGGACCGGGCTGGAGGTGACGGCACCATCCAGGTGGACGTTGCGGATGAAGCCAGCGTCCGGGCCGCGTTCGCTGAGGCCCGGGAGAGGCTGGGCGGCATCGACGTCCTGGTCAACAGCGCGGGCCTGCTGACGGAGTCCCCACTGGAGGACATGTCCCTGGCCATGTGGAACGAGACCCTCACGGTGGACCTGACCGGAGTGTTCCTCTGCTGCCGGGAGGTGGTGGGGGAGATGCGGCAGCGCAAGTGGGGCCGCATCATCAACATCGCCTCCCAGCTGGCCATCAAGGGCGGTGTGGGGCTGACGCACTACAGTGCCGCGAAGGCAGGCGTGGTGGGTCTTTCCAAGGCGCTTGCCCTGGAGACGGCGGCCGACAATGTGCTGGTCAACTGCATCGCCCCAGGCCCGATTGAAACGCCTTTGGTGGAGGGCATCTCGGAAAGCTGGAAGGCCGCGAAACGGGCTGAACTTC
This sequence comes from Arthrobacter sp. NQ7, assembly GCF_029581595.2. Taxonomy (NCBI): domain Bacteria; kingdom Bacillati; phylum Actinomycetota; class Actinomycetes; order Micrococcales; family Micrococcaceae; genus Arthrobacter; species Arthrobacter sp. NQ7. The sequence continues at coordinate 62,186 of NZ_JARFXU020000008.1, forward strand.
CGCTCCGGCGCTTCGGGACGCCGGCGGAAGTGGCACCGGCGGCAGTGCTGCTGGCCAGCGACCCGGGCGGAAACCTGTTCGTGGGACAGACGCTGGGGCCCAACTCCGGCGACGTCATGCCGTAAGGAAGGGGAGCGACATGTGCGGTGCCTGCGGAAGGACCACCGTTGCCGATCCTGCCCTGGGACCGGTGCGGACCATGCGGCAACATCTGATCGTGGCCGCCACGGTCAACGCCGTTTGCGCCGGCCTTCCGGGCGCCCCGAAGGTTACTGCCCTCAAGGACGGGTGGCTGATGACCGGCGCCGCCGGGGCTTCGATGCAGTGCCAGACGCTTGAAGAACTGTGGTCCGCCGTGCTCGGCTGCTTTCCCGACGCAGTGGTTGTAGATCGACTGCGTACACGGCGGCAGGCGTACGCAGCTGATCCAGCCAACGCGGGCCTGCCGGCACGCGCGGCTGGAATGCGTCCGAACCCGGATGCGGCCAATACCCCAAAGGAGATTGTGAATGACTGACTACACCCCGCTCTGGTCACCCATCCGGATCGGTTCCACGGAACTGGAGAACCGGATTGCGCTGGCTCCCATGACGAGGATCAGCGCAACGGAGGACGGGCACGCCACGGAAAGAATGGCTTCCTACTATCGGACGTTTGCCCGCGGCGGCTTCGGGCTGCTGATCACGGAAGGCATCTATCCGGACACCGCCCACAGCCAGGGCTACCACTTCCAGCCCGGCATCGCCACGGAGGAGCAGGCCCGGTCCTGGGCGGACGTGGTGGACGGGGTTCACGCGGAAGGGGCCAAGATCTTCGCCCAGCTGATGCACGCGGGGGCGCAGAGCCAGGGGAACCGGTATGTGGCCACCTCGGTGGGACCCTCGGCGGTGGCGCCCAAGGGGGAGCAGTTGGGGTTCTACCGCGGCGAAGGCCCCTATCCCGTTCCTTCCGCGATCACCCTGGCGCAGATGCAAGAGGTGCGGGATGGTTTCGTGTCGGCCGCGCTGCACGCGCAGCGGGCCGGCTTTGACGGCGTCGAGATCCACGGTGCCAACGGGTACCTGTTGGACCAGTTCCTCACGGACTACCTGAACCAGCGCGACGACCAGTACGGCGGCTCAGCGGAAAACAGGGTGCGGCTAGCCGCTGAAATTTGCCACGACGTCCGCGAGGCCGTTGGCCCGGACATGACGGTGGGGATCCGCATCTCCCAGGCCAAGGTCAGCGACACTGAGCACAAGTGGAGCGGAGGTGTGGAAGAAGCCCAGGTCATTTTTGGCGCCCTGGGCGCGACGGGCATCGATTTTGTCCATACCACCGAGTACCGCGCCACCGAGCCTGCGTTCGCGGATGCCGGGGAATCGCTGGCTGCGCTGGCGAAGAAGTACTCGGGTGTGCCGGTGATCGCCAACGGCAAGCTGGACGATCCGGACACTGCAGCGTCCATGCTGGCGGAGGGCTCGGCGGACGTGATTGCACTGGGCAAGGGAGCTCTCGCCAACCGGAACTGGCCGCACCTTGTCCGCAATAACATGGAGTTCGAGGATCTGGACCCGTCCATCTTCGCTCCGCTGGCGGATGTGAAGGACTGGGAGCTGGAGGACGGGTAGCCCCTTGGTGCCGAAGCCGCAGGTAACAAGAGCAACGGTCAGGATGCCCTGGCCAGTCAGCAGCAGCCAAAGCAGCGAACGCAGTTGACTGGCGCTGCCTGCCCCACAGCAAAGCAAGGCCTCCGGTGAGTACCGGAGGCCTTGCTTTGTTGTGGATGAATTTGCTTATTTGACGGCGACGAAGACTTTGTCTGCGATCATGCCCGGCCGGACAGCGAGAACGCCCTGGTCTGCTGTCGCGGTTGGTACCTGAATAGCGATGTTGCCCGTTGCAGTGCCGCCGTTGTAGAGGGTATTGCTATCGATGGCATCAGGTGCAACGACACTGTGGTCGAACCTATCCACAGTCTTCCCGTCGGCAGTGACATAGTCGACCGAGACGAAGGAAGGGGTCTGTCCATTGGCGTCCTTACCGATGTAAGTCGCCGAGTAGTTGACCAGAATGTACTCTGACCCCGCGGCGGGAGGGTCATTGAACTGGTTGGCCGCCACGACTTTATCGGTAGCAGCGAGGGTGACGGAGTTAACCACTACCCGCCAATCCTTTGACTCCACGACTGAACCGATTGGCGAAGGATTTTCGCGTGTTCCGGTCTTCGCCCCCGCCTGCTCTGCTGCTGGAGCGCCACTACCTGCTTCAGCGGTTGGCGCCGAAACTTTGGTGTCGCCGCCTCCGAAAGCGTCCTTGGCCGACGCCGTGACAACGGAGAAGAATACGGCAAAGCCGACGATGGTTCCCACGATCGACAAGATCAGGGCTGTGATGCCCATTCCCTTGGCTTTGTCCTTCAAGAAGAGGGAAACAATTGCCAGGATGAACGCAATCGGCAGCAAGACCCAACCGATAATAAGAGCCCCGGGGATGCATGCAAAGATGAAACCGACAATTGCGGCAATGAGTGCGACGAGCCCGATGACATTTCGCTGCTTTTTTGCCTTTGCGTACTCTTGCGGGCCCGAAGCGCCCGGAGGACCGTAGTTCGGTGGCATGGGTGGAAATTGCGGTTGCTGGTGGGGCGCAGTCTGCTGTGAGCTTGCCCCCGGAAGCTCTGGTGTAGTCATGCCATGATGATGAAAGATTAGTTGGCTTTTCGCATTCATGACTCTTTATTTTGAAAATGACTAACTCGCTGCGATTTTCGCCTTGTTTCTGGGGCTGCAGCTTCTCGAGCCGTTTAATCTTGCCCTAGTGGTGTGGTGATATGTGGTCTCTGGTGGGACAAATTTGCACAGATCTTGACATAATTTTGATTAATTTGCAGCATTCGGCGCGGGACATCCGTCACGAAGAACGGACCGCAGATTTACAGGCACGACGTCGCCGCCCCGCTTTCGCGGGGCGTCACCACCCTCTAATTGATGAGCCCGTTCCGGACCGCGAACAACGTGGCGCCCACCCGATTGGTCGCACCGATCTTCGTGTAGATGTGCTCCACGTGGTTGCGGACCGTCTTGCGGGCAAGGAACAGGCTGGCGGCGATCTCGGCCGGGGTCATTCCCCGGCACAGCATGCCGAGGATTTCCACTTCCCTCGGCGTGAGCCCGGCTGGAGCGGCAGGACGGCGGTGCGGCTGGCCTGCCGCCACGAGCACCGCGTCGGCAGCGTCGGCGCTGATTCGGCCGGCAGAAACCTCCTGCCGCAGCCTGGCCGCCGCGTCGGCCGGTGGGAGCGCGGCCCGGTGCGGCCGCGGCTCCAGGGAGGAATGGTACGAGTCCGCGGCCGCCAGGATCCGCTGCTTGATCCCCAGCTCGGTTCCGCCAATGCCGCGGGGGTAGCCCGATCCGTCCATCCGCTCATGGTGCAGTCCGGTCAGGGCCGCCTCGCCCTTCAAACCGGGAACGCGGCTGAGGATCCGTTCGCCCAGGTAGGGATGCATGTGGATGCGTTCCAGGTCCGCCCGGGACAAAGGCTCCTTCTTGTCCCACACCTGGTTGGATACTCCCAGCCGGCCCAAGTCGTGCACCCATCCTGCCCGCCGGAGCTGCGTGACGTCGTCAGCCGGCATCCCGTGGATACCGCCCGCGGCGGCCGCGAGGGCAGCCACGGCGCGTGAATGGCCGGCTGTATACGGAGATTTAAGGTCCGCGAAGTCACCGACCGCCTGGAGCACCGCGTCCAGCTGCGGGCCGGTCAGGGGAGCGTCGCTGGGAGCCAGGTCCAAGGCCGCCTGCCAGCAGTCGACGTCGAGCAGTCCTTCGGTGAGCGCCCCGGCCTGGTCGATGAACAGCCCGGCCAGGGCCGGATCGAACTGGCTGCCGCGCCGCGCCCGCACCATGGCGACCGCACCGGCCACGCCCTCCTGCCGCAGGAACACCTCCGCCGTATCCGCGAGGTGCATGATCCGCATTTCCAGCGGGATGTCCGGCCCCGCGACGCCCTCCGGCAGGCCCTTGCCGTCCCAGCGCTCAAAGGTGTGGGCAAGCAGTCCTGCCACGCCGCCGTCGAGCCCCACATTGCTGGCCAGCACCCCGGCGGAAATGCAGTGCGAGGCGATCATGGTGCGCACGGCGGCGCTGCCCGTCGCCGCGAAACGCGTCCAGTAGGCAACCCGGGCGAACGGCGGGAGGCCCGCGCCGGCGTGGCTGAACATGCCGGCGTACATGGGCAGCCCGTGCTGGTCGCGGTTGTAGTAATCGGCGCGGAAGGCGATGTCGTCCGTGAACAGCGCCGCGAGTTCGAAGGAATCCGCGTGGCAGCCGATCCATGCCACCTGGTTGGCGTAGTAGAGCCTGCCCTGGCCGGCGGCGTCAACGCCCGCGGCCTTGGCGATCCGCAACGCCAGCAGGCAGGACCGCAGCATGTGCTCCATCGGTTGGCCGAGGCCCAGGTCGATGGCGAGGGACAGCGCGGCCAGGACTTCACTGCGTCGGGGTCCAGCCGGTGGCTGCTTCACACGTGCCATTCTAGGGACGCCATCACCTCGGGCAGTAGGGGCATGCGGGCCGGAGGGACCGGCCGCCGCCGTCATGCCGCCTGTTTCCTCCCGGTGCGTTCGCTGGCGGGTTCCGCGCTGGATGGAGCGGTGGACGGGAACCGCACGCCCACCTGCGCTCCGAACAGTCCGCGTTGCGGAAGCCAGAAGTCCGCCAGGTGGTCCTGCACCTCCAGCGGCCCGGGCTGTCCGGCGTCCTCACCCAGGATGGTTGCCTGGGAGCCCGTGACCAGCCACAGCTTGCGCGGCTGGGCCTGGAACGTCTGGCCGTTGGGCACCACGCCGGAGACCTTCATCCTGCCGGCGTTCAGCAGCGGCCCGGCGAATGCTCCCATGGCGCGGAGCACCAGCTCGTTGCGCCATAGCGTCTCGGGCATCCGGACGGCCATGGCAGTCAGCATCGAGGTGGCCGCGGAGGTGCCCAGCTCCAGGCGCCAGTCAATGGCGCCCGGGACCGTGATCCGGGCGGTGAAGGGCCCGCTCCACTGGATGTCGACGTCGGTCTCCACCGTATGGTGCACGGCCGACCCGAAGTATCGTGCGCAGCTGAACTCCGGTGCGGTGTTGGCGTAGATGGTCCACTCGCCGCCGGGCGTGCGGTGCCAGACGGAGCGGTAGCCGGGGCCTACGGAGCTCACCGGAAAATCCCGGAAGGCCAGGTAGTGGCCGCTGGCGAAAGGCAATCCCAGGACGGCGTAGCCGGCGAAGTGCTCCGCTGCGTCGAACGGAAGTTCGGCAAGTGTCGGTGTTGCCTGTGCTGATGACTGCGGCTGGTAGGTGTTCATGGCCGCCTCCTTTTCTCCATGTCCTGAGCCTAGGAGCGGGCCGCAGCGGGGGCATGGGGCAACTGCCCCATTTAGGATCGGCTTTTACACGGCGTCGATGGTTTCGAGCCACTCCAGGAACGTCTCGCGTCCGACGGCGGAACCCGGCGCCGGGATCAGCGCGCCGCTGCGCATCGCCCTGCCCATCGGGCCGGGCACCCGGAGCGGGACGATCCGCTTTTTCTGCCCCGTCTTGGCCAGATAGGCCGCGACCAGGCTCTTCAGCTGCTCGGCCCGCGGGCCGCCGAGGTCCGGGAGGCGTCCGTGGGGGCCGGCCTCGGCCGCGTCCACCAGGGCCGCGGCCACCTCCTTCGCCGCCACCGGCTGGGTGAGCATGGTGGGCACGAAGACCAGCGGTCCCACGGAGGCGGCCTTGATGGACATCGGCACGAACTCGTGGAACTGGGTGGACCGGAGGAGGCTCCAGGGAACACCGCCGTGCCTGACTTCGTCTTCCTGCACTAGCTTCCCGGCATACAGTCCGGAATTGGCTTTATCAATGCCCACAATGGACAGCGCTACATGGTGCTTTACGCCGGCTTTTTTCTCGGCCGCCAGCAGGTTCTGGGTGGCGTTGGTGAAGAAATCCACGGCTTTCTTGGTGGACACAGTCTGGATGCCGGAGACGTCGATGACGGTTTCGACATCCTGCAGTGCCTGGTCGAGGCCGCGACCGGTGACCAGGTCCACCCCTTCGGTGCGGCTGAGGCTGACCACGTGGTGCCCGCGCTCCCTGGCGATGGTCACAACGTGACGGCCTACTGTACCGGTTCCCCCTGCGACGGCAATCCTCATGGAAGCAATCCTAGGCCGGGGCTACGACAAAACTTCTGGTCTCCCGACCGTCCGTTCCCGATGAGTTCACCGTGGGCAGGTCGGTGCACGCTGCCTTAGTAGGTACAGTGCCCTGGCGGGTAGCCTGCGGGACCTTCAGCTGTGGACACGGAGAGAGTCATCCGGAAACCAAATTCCGCCCAAATGTCCTCATGCTTATCGTTCACGGTGTACTCCGCGCGGAGCTCAAGCAGTCCATCTATGCACGCGAGGTACAAGACGCCTTGCTGTCCTGTTGAGCTGCGGGGATGGACGGCGATGCCGGCCCCTCCAAAGGTCGTGACAACAAGTGGTCGCTCTGCCGGTATGACAAGGGCCCGGCGCAGCTGCCGCACATGGCGGAGTGCTATGGCTGCCGAGCTGTCGTGGAATCCAACCAAGGGCCGGTTTCCGGCCGTTTGGATACGGCTCCCGGTTAGAGCTCCGCTGTGACGCTCAGCTCCCGTCGTCATGTCATCGCCTTCCCAGGCCACGGCGTCTGCACCGGCTACCAACAGCGTTCCTATGCCCGACTGGCGTGGATTGAGCCGTGCCACCGGGCTGTCTGACGAAAGATGCCCGATTTCGGTGACGGCAGGTGCAGAAAACAGCCGGGACGCCAGTGGCTGCGGCGTCTGGCCGACAGGATGCGAGAACTCGACCGTCGGTCCACCTTGCGGTTCCCTCTCCAATCGAAGAGAAGGGCGGTCAACCAGACTGACATAAGAATTCGCCGCTTTGGTTTGGCTGCTCCCAGCGGCCGGTGTAGCTGACATGGGCCGCCTGCGCCGAGTGATGAAGGCGATGTCCGGGCGAGGAACCCTCGACGTGTGCGTCATGTCAAAGAGTCACTTTGTAGTCCGACGCCACGCCCGACAGCCCATTCAGGTAGCCCTGCCCAATCGCACGAAATTTCCATCCACCTTCGTGCCGGTAGAGCTCGCCGAACTGCATCGCCCGAACCTGTGATTGGTCAGCCAAAGGAACGTCGAAGCGGACAAGATCTCGGCTTTCCTGGTCCGCCACACGGATGTAGGCGCTCCTGACTGCTGCAAACGTCCCGAGGCCCCTAACCTCTGGATCGACGTAAACAATGAAAACGATCTTTTTCACCAACTCGGGTACCTTTTTGAGGTCGACGTCGATTTGTTCCACGTCATCCGAACCGACGAATTGGAGACCATCGTCCGGTGTGGTCAGCTGGTTGAAGAACACAAGGTGTTCGTCCGAAATGGCTCGTCCATCCGAGCCACACATTATCGCCAGTGGGACGAGTTCTGCCTGCGGGCCGCGGCTTGGGACCAGCGACCACCCAAATCCGACTAGCGCCTTTTGGAGGTCCGGATTTTCTGCCGTCAGAGCTGCATTGCTGCCGGGAGCCATGGAGGCCATCTAGTCACCCTCCAGGAGCAGACTGCCAAGATCGAATTTATCCTCCAGGAATCGGCCATGAATTGCCAATTCGGTCGAGGAGCCGCTGCGTATTTCGCTCTCCAAAGTGGAGGCTGCCGAATACAGCGTTGCCAATTGTTCTAGCAATAGTCCTGTTTCGGCGGAATTGGAAGCCCGTTTGATTGGTGGGAGGGTTAGATAAGTCCGCAAGGACGTCGGCAAGTAATCGGAGGACATGGCAGCAAGGAGTACCTGCTGTTCCGTTGTGCATCCGATCGCGCAAGCATGCTCGACGAGTGCACGCAGGAGGTCTGCAATCTGGGCGAACTGGGAGTACGCCACAGTTGGCAGGTGTGCACCGCTTTTCCGCAACTCGGTGACCAACGAGCTGAGCGCTTCCTCTGCAGCGCTCAGCTCGTCCTCGTTCTCATCGCTGTTGATAAGCTGTTCCGGCCGCGGGCTCTGCGGCGGCCCAGACCCGAACAGCGAACCGAAGAGTCTGCTAGCCATATTTGCGATACACCTTGCTGAGCTTGAACATCAGTTGCCCTCTTGCTGCCTTACGCGTTCGAGGTAAGGCTTGGCCCGTTCGATGCCGGACTCGAGAGCACGCACGGTTCCCTCCATGCTCTTGTTGGCCTCCGAGCGGAAGGTGTCGATGGCATCGATAGTCTGGAAAACATTGTCGAAGGCCCGCTGGAGGGTCTCCACGCTGACTCCAGAGCTGGCAGCCTGCTGGTGAATCCGGCTGGTCTGTTCCTTCAGCATCTCGCTGGTCCTGAGAATCATGTTGTTTGTCGTTGTATTCAGGGCATCGATTTGGTCGAGTACCAGCTTTTGATTGGCCAGTGCCTGAGCAACGATGACTGCAGTGCGCAGTGCGGAAAGGGTAGTAGTTCGAGCCCGTTCGACGCCTTTGATTAGCTCCGTATTGTTCTTACGGATCATGTCGATCGCCAGGTACCCCTGAACAGAAACTGCAAGCTGGGTCAGGATGTCCTGGTGGCGCTGACGAATCGGGAAAAGTACATCGGAGTCCAGCTTGGCGGCGTCCTCTATCTGACCGATGTTCCTCATCTTTTCGAGCTTCGCCACGGTTGCATCGTCCAAAGCTTTTGCAAACACAGCGTATTCACTGAGGCTTTGCATCGTCTCCCAAAGACGGGCTTTCTCCTGAGCGAGGCTTGCGTTGTCCTTTCGAAGTTCGTCCTGGCCTGCCAACAGCGCTTTTGTGATGGTGTTAATCTGCTGCTGGGAGGATTCGTACTTCTGGAAGTACTTGACCAATTTGTTCCCGCCGGGGAGGATTCCAAGGATCTTTCGACCAAGGCCGAGGTCCGCTCTGTTCGGCGTAAGTTCTTCTACGGTGGTCCGCAACTCTCCCAACGTGGTGGCGACATAGATTTGGGCACTGTTGCCTGTCTTCTTGGCTCCGGCCACTGAAGTTGACGACCGTTCCAGGAGTCGATTGGACGTGTTGGCAGAAGCCGCGAGTTGTTGCCCTGCAATGCGGTTGATTCCGTCAATCTTGCTGGTGTATTCAGGGCTGGCTGGATTTAAGGCAGCGACTTCCGCAATGAATGCCCTCGCTTGAGTGTTGATCTCGGCCTGCCGCTCGGGCGCGACGGGGATCATGGCCGCGGCGGTGTCTTCCCTGACTATTTCAGGTTCCTCCGGAGCCTTCAGCAGAAGGGCGTCGTCTGCGGCGTCCGGCGGGGTGAGTTGAATACTCATGATGATGATCCTTGCGTGTTGAAGAAGCCGAAGGAGAGGCCTGTGAGATGAAGTGATGTGGCTCCCCGACAGCCTCAGCCGCTACCGGGGAGCCTAAGGAAGTCAGTCCAGGCCGATGCCGAAATCTGTAGCGATTCCACGAAGGCCTGTGGCGTAGCCCTGGCCAACCGCCCTGAACTTCCAATCGCCGTTGTTCCGGTACAACTCAGCAAAAATCATGCAGGTCTCGGCCGCGGCATCTTCGGTCAGGTCATAGCGGACGATCTCGCTGTTTGTGTCCTCGTTGACGACACGGCAGAAGGCGTCGCGGACCTGCCCGAAGCTTTGACGGCGAGCCTCCGCTTGATCGATAGAGACGACTATGACGATCTTTTCAATTTCAGCCGGGACCAGATTCAAGTCGATGAGTATCTGCTCGTCGTCGCCCTCTCCCTCGCCGGTTCGATTGTCGCCTTGATGGACAACTGAACCGTCCTTCGAGGACAGCTGGTTGTAGAAGATGAAGTCATCGTTCGAACGGACCTTGCCACTGGCGGTCACCAGCAATGCCGAAGCGTCCAGATCGAATTGCTCGCCGGCTGTGGTCCGCGGGTCCCATCCGAGGCCGATCATTGCGCGGCGAAGCTGCGGATCGGCCTTGGTTAGCGAGAGGTTGCTGCCTTTACTGAGGGTCAGGGTTGCCAATTTTGTCTCCTTATTCTGTTCCGGGTACTAAAGCGTTGCGGCTGCGGGCCGCACGACGTCGAATGCTGTCTTGCCATTTGCTGGTGAACCGATGGCATGGAAAACCCATGTGCCCTGGGATCTGGAAACTTTTGCCATGACCATGGCGGTGTGGTGCCCAGACTCGTTAAGCCGGTAGTGGGCCACTTCGGGGCTGCCGGCCACCGAATCATCCATGACCCTGCAGAAGGCGTTCTGGATCATGTCGAAGGTCTGCTGACTATAGCTGGTGATGACGAACACGATGTGTTGGACAGTCGGTGATACCGCAGGAAGATTTACGAGAATGGATTCGTCGTCACCTTCGCCCTCGCCCGTCAGGTTGTCACCGGTGTGCTGAATGGATCCGTCTTTGCTCCTCAGCTGCTGAAAATAGACCACGTCCAGCGGGTTCCTGCTGGCGTCGTAAAGTATCGCTGAAGCGTCCAGATCGATTTCCGTGGGCTTAGGCCGGCCGAAAAAGCTGCGTTTGGCAGGTGCTGCCGCGTCCCAGCCAAGCCCAAGGCGGATGAAAGTTAAAGACTCGCCATTTTGTTTGGTGAGCGACAGCGACTGTCCCTTTTGCAAGCTCAACCCCATTGTTGTACTCCTGTCATTTATTTCTAAGCTGGCGTGGACGACAGCGCTTCAGGCTTGGAATCGGACACGCGGGTCTTTCGATTGCGAAGGACTGAGCCGGCAAAAGCTGCGCCGATAAAGATGACTCCAATCAGACCTGTGACGACTTCATTAACCGGGGCGGTGATGGTAACCAGCAGGATGATGGCCAAAGCGCCTATTGCCCAATGTGCACCGTGATCCAGGAATTCAAACTCATCCAAGGTTCCTTCACGAACCAGGTACACAGTCAGCGATCGGACGAACATGGCTCCGATGAGGCCCAGTCCCAGGGCGATGATGATGGGGTCTGCTGTTACGGCAAAAGCGCCGATAACACCATCGAAGGAGAAGGAAGCGTCGATCACCTCAAGGTAGAGGAAAAGCATCAGGGCCGCCTTTCCCGCAACCCTTCCCGCGCTCGCACGCGGCCGGGTTACAACCGGCAGCTCGTCAGCTTCATCATCGGCGTCCTCGTCGACATTGAAGACATTGCCAAGTCCGTTCACCAGCAGGTACGTGATCATGCCGAGAAGCCCGGCCAGCAGCACAATGCCTTGCTTCTCTCCAACAAGGAAGCCAGCGATGGTCAGGACGGCCAGCGCTGTGACCATCGAGGCTCCCTCCAGCTTGCCGAAGCGCGCCAATGGGACTTCCAGCACCTTAATCCATTTGAGGTCCCGCTCCTCGAAGATGAAATCAAGGAAGATCATCAGCAGGAACAAGCCCCCGAAGGCGGCAATTTGAGGGTGTGCCTCATGTAGCAGATATCCGTAGGTTCCGGCTGTGTGCGGATCACCCTTCTGGAGGGCGAGGTTCACTGCTTCAACCGGATTCAGATGCGCTGTGACACCCACAATCAGAAGGGGGAAAAGCACCCGCATGCCGAATACCGCGATCACAACTCCTACGGTGAGAAACATCCTCTGCCAAAAAGGATTCATCCGCTCGAGTATTCGCGCATTTACCACCGCGTTGTCAAAACTGAGGCTGATTTCCAGGATGCCGAGAATCAGGCAGAGTGTGAGCGCCTGTGGACCTCCGTAAACGAAGGCAACAGCCAGAGCGGCTGCAGTTACCCCCAATGACCATCCAAAAGTTCGTACCAGCAAGCTAGTCCATCCCCCGACTTATGGGCCAATTCTCAAGCAGAATGACCACGGACTTACGGGAGTAAGTCCCCCCGACTTGCTTCACGATGGTAGTGAACCGTCTGCTTCCCATGCACGTCAAATTCCCGTCCTTCACATTTTCTTTGCCAATCCTTGGCTGTTCTTGATGAGAAGTTGATTGTGCAATTCACTTTTCGGTCTGCTCTGGCGCGTGGAGGAAAATGCCCTTAATATGCCTCCGTGAGGGCGCGCAAATCCGATGTACTGTCGAATTTTCCTCCAATGCGGACACTCTTGGCCGCGTGACTTCTCATGATCCCGATACGGCAGAAGGATTTGTAATGGCACTTTCCCTCGAAAAGATCAGCAGTGAGGCACCAAGCCTTCTTTCGTTGGCCAAGACGGCATACCAAGCTGTCGATACCTCCGGTCTCAACGGGCAGAAAGCGAAGGTTGCTGTCGTGCTCGACTTCTCCGGATCGATGGCGGCGGTTTACAGATCCGGGGCGATGCAGCGCTTGGTTGAAAAGGTGCTGGCCCTGGCTACGCAGTTCGACGACGATGGGGCCATTGATTTCTTCGTTTTCGACACCAGAGCTTCCTATCTGGGCGAGATCAGCATCGGCGATTTCCCTGGTTCAGTTGATCGCCTCACCCGAGGGCGGAGCATGGGGACTACCAATTACGCCCATGCATTCCTCACGGTCAGGGAGCATTTTGGCTTCGTGCCCCAGCCCCCGCCGATGCCGAAACGGGGGTTGTTCGGTCTGCTCAAAGGACCCGCCGCGGCGGGGAACCCGCCGGCCGCAACACCTTCCGAAATTCCTGTTTTCGTGCTGTTCCTTACTGACGGGGCCCCAGACAGCAAGGAGTCTGCCATGCAAGCGCTGACTGAAGTTTCTTCAGCACCCATTTTTTGGAAGTTCCTGTCGATCGGCAGCAAGTCCATAGCTTTCCTCGAAAAGCTGGATGACATGAAGCAGCGTTTTGTCGATAACGCCAACTACGAGCCCATCGGAGACGTGGATGCAATCAGCGACAGTCTGCTGTTCAAGAAGATGTTGCAGGAGTTTCCGGAATGGCTTGGAGAAGCACGGGCCAAGCGGCTGCTTAAGTGAGGACCTTCAGCATGGGTGACTTTGACATTTCCTTCGACTACAAATCCGACAAGCCTGCCAGAACGAGGCCCGACGCCGACAGGGACAGCCGCAAGCTCCGGCTGCACCATCAGCTGCTGTGGACGAAAAAGCTGAACTCGGGACTCCTGTTCGCTCCTACTGCGCCGTCAGTGCGTCGGAAAGGATACCTCATCTTCACCGACCCTTCCGGGGACAGGCATTGGTACGGCAGTGATGCCATCACCAACTCCTACACCACTTGGCTGCGCCCAAAGACTCTGGTCGGCGCTGTCGCCGGGCTGAGCGAGGAGCAGAAGTCCCGATATCTGAACCCGCAGTACACCATCGGCAGTGCAATGATTTGGCCCGTGAGGTCGAAGGACCTGCCCACGCTGAACACGGCACGGGGGCTGCGCCCGCGCATCGCTGACCGCATCGACCTTACCCTTGAGTGCATTCGGCGTCACTACATGGGGGAGTCAGACAGCCCGCTCGCAGATGTCATCACTGCTTACGCTGATTTCTTCGAACTCTTTGACGGGTTTCAGGAATTCGTGGAGTTCTTCCATTTCCAGGACCTGGTTACTCCTAGCTTCGACGAGGTCGGGTTCTTCCTTCCGTTCGACAACTTCAAGCGAACAGGAACTCCGGCGACAACGGCGGAATACGTGACCTACCGGGAAGCCTCGCTGAACTTCATCGCTGTACGGGGACGCCGGATGGCTAAATGGGTGGTCGAAAACCACCCTGAAATTGAGGTTTGCGAATAAAATTTTCGTCCAGCTACTGCGACTGGCCGTTTTAGTGTTTCCGGAAACATCACTTTGGCCTGGAAGGAACCCTTGGAAACTTCAACCACCGCATCCAGTTCGATCGTGGGAAAGCTTCTCGAAGAAATATCATGGGAGAAAGCCAAAGACTATCGCGCTGGCGGGCAAGGTCGCGAAAATGTCCTCACCGCGGAAGTGCTAATCGGCCTGGATTTTTTGCCCAGGACCGAATTCCTCGCTGCCGTTGTCGGCGCGGCCCACGGGGCCGACGCCGGCCGCAGCAAACTTGCCGCAGAGGTTGAGGAACTGCAGATGCACTTCCTCCCAGGCGACTTCAGCCCTGGTATGACTGGCGGTAAGCCAAAACTGGTGGTTCAGCCCGACGCCATCTTCGAGACTTCGAGCACATACACTTTGGTCGAAGCCAAACGCATTCGATATGGCAGCTTTCAGCCCGAACAACTGGCCCGCGAATACATCACTCTCATGGCTCGAGCGGAAGGTGCTGTCCCACTACTCCTGCTTTTGGGTGTCGAACCGCCCATCCGTGTCAAGGGGAATGGCCAACTCGGAATTGCCGAAGCTGTTGGTCGGTTCCTTGGCCCCGTCCTGGAGCGTCTCGGTGACCCAGCGCTTCCTTCCGAATTGGAACTCATGGAGCGGATACCGGAGGTCTTTTGCTGGATATCTTGGCCGGACCTGGATGAATGCGTTCGTGAAGCGGCAGTCAGGTACGTCGCGGGGCGCTACTCTACCCACGCTTCCGTACAGCGCGTTGCTTCATTCATCCGGAACGCAATCGCTTGGCATGCTTGAGCACTCCCGTGCGGAATGATCTCGTCATCTCTTCTGCGCAAGAGTTTGGCAGAGCGAACGACGGCGGCGGGCGCAGGGGCCGAGATGGCTCAGTGGCCCCCTGCAGGTCCTGTCCTGCAGGGGGATCTACCGTGCGGGCCTCAGTCTTTCTTGAGGTTCACGGTCGTGGTGGTTCCCAACGCGCTGACCTTGTAACTGATAGTGCCGCCCTCGTACTTGAACTCCTTGGTCGCGTCACTGGATGCGAGGAGGGAGGACTTGGTGGCATCAACATCCCGCGTTGAAGTCCAGCTATAGGGCTCGTTCGCGCTAGTTGGGCCGGTGAACGTTCCGACCCAGTAGGTCGAGGTCGTATTGCCGCCGTCGGAAACCCACTCGATAGTCACCTTGTCAGCTGTGACGGTGGCTTGCTGATACGACTTTTCGCTGCTCGGGTTGCTCTGCTTCCACGAGCCGGTCAGGTCAGGGGCCTTCGGAGCCTCCTGCGTCGCTTTGGAGTCGGCAGCACCGGCAGCTGTCTTGCCCGTTCCGCTGCATCCGGTTAGGGCAAGAACGGAAATGAGAGCAATAGATGCGATGGACTTCTTCAAGGATTCCCCCATAAAAAGAATTGAATGATGCATCGAGAATCATATGCGCGACTGACGCACATCCTTGGCAGGACAGGTCATCCAGCCAAGATTGCTGCTCATTCGATTTGGGCAGCGCGAAAAGGTTATTTAGGAGACGTTGAAGCTTTGCCAGCGGAGGCCAAGGAATCCCAGATGACCTTTTGGTAGAGCGATCCTGGCGGCCGGACTCACCTTGCCTCCCTTTAACCCGCTGCGCCCACAGCTGCCTTCGCTGCCCGCGTGGCGTTCATCCACTCGGTGATCCACGGCGCCCGAACACTGGAGGTGATCCGGCAGTCCGCCACGAACGTCCCACGAGCGCCGGCGTCGATCCAGTGCTGCAGCGCGGACAGATCAGACAGCGTGCGGATAACAGCCGACTCGGCACCCAGCGCCCGCGCAACACCGCTGAAGTCTACCTCCGGGATCAGCATCGGCTTCTCGGTCAGGCCCTGCGATCCGTATTGGTGGATCTCGGCCCCGTACGCGGCATCGTTGTAGATCACCACAATGGCACTGCGGGCCGCACCGATCAGTGATTCGAGGTCGGAAAGGCCCATCAGGAACCCGCCGTCGCCGGAGGCCAGCACCAGGGTGCGACCGTCCTCCACTGCACGGGCGGCACCGACGGCGCTCGCCAGTCCCAGCCCAATGGACTGGAACGCGGTCCCCACCATCACCAGGTCCTGCGGCCGCGGAATGTCCCAGTACATGGGTGCCCAGCCGATGAAGTGCCCGCCGTCCTGGACAACGGTGCGGCGCTCCGGCAGCACGGCATCCAGCGCGGTGGCGAGGGCGCGCGGGTCCAGCCGGCCGTCCAGGGTTTCGGTCGAACCCACGTCATGCCCCGGCCCCGCAACCAGGCGCATGGAGGCTTCCTCCCGCCAAGCAGCAGCCGCGGCCCCTTCTTCAACCAAAGAGAGCAGCCGTGAAGCAGCAGTCTTCACGTCCGCGGAAACAAACACGTCCACCCGCGGATTCGTCGGCTCCACCGCGGTGTCGATCTGGATGACCGTGGCATCCGGGCCGAGCAGGTGCCCGAACCGCATGGTGAACGGGCTCAGGCTGGCCCCGGCCACCAGGACCACGTCGGCCTCGCCCATGATGCCGGCCGCGGTGTCGGTGCCGAAACCGCCCGCGACGCCCAGGTACCCCTCGCCGTTGAGGAGATTGAGCGCCAGGGCGGTTCCGGCGGTCAGTGCGCCGAGCCGGTCGGCGAGTTCGCGGAGTTCCGGGCCGGCGCCGGCGAGGTGCGCACCCCGGCCCGCTAGGATCAGCGGCCGCCTGGCCCCGGCGAGCAGGCGGGCCACCCGCGCAAGGTCCGTGCCGCCGTCGTCCGTTACCTCCAAGGCAGCTGGCTCCGGAAAGTCCTCATCCTCAGCCTCCAGCGCGGCGAGGTCGTAGGGGATGGCAAGCACGACGGCGGTGCGCCGGGTGAGTGCGTACTCCACGGCCTGCCGGGTGATGGCGCCCGCGGCATCGCGGGTGACGGTGAAGGTGGCCGCGCCGAGGCCGGCGGCGATGGCGGCCTGGTCCACGTCCCAGGGGCGGGCGCCGCTGGTGGGGGCGTCCCCGGTGACCAGCACGACGGGGATCTGCGCCTGGACGGCCTCGGCCAGGGCGGTGAGCGCGTTGGTGTAGCCGGGGCCGTAGGTGGTGGTGCCCGCGGCGAGCCGTCCGGAGGTCCGGTAGTAAGCGTCGGCGGCGGCGATGGCGGCGCCCTCGTGCCGGACGGGGGTGAAGCGCAGGCCCAGCTGCTCGGCGGCGTCCAGGAAGTAGACGTTGCCGTTGCCCATGACGCCGAAGACGTCGCTGACATAGCTGCTGAGGACCTGCGCCACGCGGCCGGAGACGGTAAGTGAAGTCATGCAGGAATCGTGCGCCACGGCATGCAGATCGGCAACACCCAAGTATTCGACTGGGACTTTTGGCAGCAAAAGCAGCAGAAGCTGAGAATTTGCCCAGTTGTGTCGTGGATCACCTGGGTTTAGTCGGCGGCCCGGGCCTCCTGCTCTGACAGCCGGCCCAGGAGGCCGTCGAAGCGCGGCGGCATCAGTTCCAGCACCGAGATGGCCGTGCTGGTGCGCTGGATGCCGTCGATCTCCAGGATCTGGTTGGTGATGCGGTAGAGGTCGGCGGTGCCGCGGGCCACCACCTTGGCCATGAGGTCCGCGTCGCCGGCGGTGGCGTGCACCTCGATGACCTCCGGGATCGCGGCGAGGCCGTTTTCCACCGAGCCGGCGCGCGTCTGGCTGATGTGCAGGGACAGGAAGGCGGTGAGTTCGTAGCCCAGCGCGGCGGGGTCCAGCCTGCGGCTGAAGGTGCGGAGCGCGCCGCTGCGCTCCAGCCGCGCCAGCCGGGCGTGGACGGTGTTGCGTGCGACGCCGAGTGTCCGGGAGAGTGCCAGGGCGCTGGCTTCGGGGTCCTTGTCCAGGGCCAGGATGATCCTGCCGTCCAGGGAATCGAGGGCACGGGAGGTTGCGATGGTCATATTTTCACCAGGGGTACTAGAAGTTGAGCAGAAGTCCCAATGGGTTGAGGGTATCTTGCATTGTGGTTGGGGTCACAATCATGATCGGTGCTCATGACCCTTGACCAGATCGAGGCCGAACCGGCCCCCGTCCTTCCGGGCACCGCGCTCCCCACCCTTCGTGGCGCCGTGGCTGGACTTCCGGCCTACGTCCCCGGCAGGCGCGGGGCGGGTGCAGACATCGCCGCCCTCGCCAGCAACGAAAGCCATTACGACCCGCTGCCCGCAGCCGTGGCTGCGGTGGCCCACGCGGCCGGTGCAATGAACCGCTACCCGGACAGCGCCGCCGTCGAACTCCGCGAACGGCTGGCCCGGCACCTGGGCGTCACCGCCGGGGAGATCGCGGTGGGGCCCGGCAGCGTGGGCGTCCTGCAGCAGATCATCACCGGACTGTGCGACGCCGGGGACGAGGTGGTCTTCGCGTGGCGCTCCTTCGAGGCGTACCCCATCCTGGTGGAGCTGGCAGGCGCCGGGCCGGTCCGCATCCCGCTCGACGAGTGTGAAGGCCACGACCTCGGCGCCATGGCCGCCGCCGTCACCGAGCGCACCAAGGTGATCCTGCTCTGCACGCCCAACAATCCCACCGGCGTGCCGCTCAGCCACAAGAGCGTGGAGGCCTTCCTGCAGGCTGTGCCGTCCAGGGTCCTGGTGGTGATCGACGAGGCCTACGTGGAATACGCCGACGCCGGCAGCGGCCCCGATTCCCTGGCGCTCTACCGCCGGTACCCGAACGTCTGCGTCCTGCGCACCTTCTCCAAGGCCTACGGCCTCGCCGGCCTCCGCGTGGGATATGCCATTGCGACGCCGGCAATCGCCGAAGGACTGCGGCGCACCGCCCTGCCCTTCGCCGTGAGCGCGCTGGCCCAGAAAGCGGCCATCGCGTCCCTGGACGCGGGGGAGGAGATGGCAGCGCGGGTGGCCGCCGTCCGGCAGGAGCGCGGCCGGATGGCCGCTGCGCTGGAAGCGAAGGGCTGGAAACTGCAGCCGAGCCAGGGCAACTTCCTCTGGATCCGCGCCGACGAGGAACTCAAGGCCAGGCTGGTGGAGGCGTTCGACGCCGCCGGCATCCTGGTCCGGGCGTACCAGGGCGACGGCGTGCGGATCACCGTTGCCGACTCCGCCTCCAATGATCGGGTGCTGAAGCTCCTGGCAGCCCACGCGGCCTGACACCTTTACACGCCCCAACCCCCAACTCCGTTCCACCTACTAACTAGAGGAATCCCCATGGAACACCAGACAACGACGTCTGCCCGCGCCCTCGGCGCGGCCCTCAAACCCCGGCAGCTGACCATGATGGGCCTGGGCAGCGCCATCGGCGCCGGCCTGTTCATCGGCTCCGGCGCCGGCATCCAGGCCGCAGGCCCCGCGGTGCTCATCTCCTACCTCGTGGCCGGCACACTCATCATTCTGGTCATGTGGGCCTTGGGCGAGATGGCTGCCGCCAACCCGGACAGCGGCGCTTTTTCCGTCTACACCGCCAAGGCGTACGGGCCGGTGGCCGGCGCTACGGTGGGCTGGCTGTGGTGGCTGCAGCTGGTCGTGGTGATCGCGGCCGAGGCGCTCGGTGCGGCGGGCCTGCTGGCCACCATCTTCCCGGCGCTGCCGGTGTGGCTGATGGCGTTCGTGTTCATCGTGGTGCTCACCGCGGTGAACCTGACCAGCGTGAAGAACTTCGGCGAGTTCGAGTTCTGGTTCGCCCTGCTGAAGGTGGCGGCGATTGTCGGATTCCTGCTGGTGGGCGCCGCGCTTCTGTTCGGCTGGCTGCCCGGCGTGCAGTCGCCGGGCCTGTCCAACTTCACCGGGGCCGGGTTCGCGCCCAGCGGGTTTGCCGGGATTGCCACGGCATTGTTTGTGGTCGCGTTCGCGTTCGGCGGCACCGAGATCGTGTCCGTAGCGGCAGCCGAGACGGCTGAGCCTGCACGGAGCGTGAAGAAGGCCGTCCGGACGGTGCTGTGGCGCATCCTGGTGTTCTACATCGGCGCCATCTTCGTGATCGCTGCAGTTGTTCCGGTGGGTTCTGCCGGTTTGAAGAGCCCGTTCGCTGCAGTGCTGGACGCCGCTGGAATGCCCGGTGCGGCCACCGCCATCACCCTGGTCGCTGTTGCGGCGCTGCTGTCCGCGCTGAACGCCAACCTGTACGGTGCTTCCCGGATGGCGTTCTCCCTGGCCGAGCGCGGCGAAGCGCCGCGCTGGCTCGCTTCCGTTTCGAAGGCCAAGGTTCCTGTGGCCGCGGTCCTGGCCAGCGTTGCCTTCGGCGTTGTCACGGTGATGCTGGAGCTGGCGTTCCCCGAGAAGGTGCTGCCGGTCCTGCTCAACATCGTGGGCTCGACCTGCCTGCTGGTGTGGACGTCGGCGCTCCTCGCCCAGCTCGCACTGCGTCTTCGCGCTGACCGCGAAGGAACAGCGCTTCCGCTGCGGATGCCCGGCTTCCCGTGGCTGACTTCCCTTGGCCTGGTCATCCTCGCGGTGATCTTCACGGTGGGCTTCATCGGCGAGGACTCCCGCCCGCAGCTGCTGAGCACGTTCGGGCTCGTGGCCCTGCTGGCGGTGGGGTGCTGGGTGAATCACCGGAAGCGCGACGCTCAGCCGGGTGTTGAATCTTTGGACGGTGACAAGCAGCCGGTGCTCATCGACTGAATCAGGGGCTGAGACCAGCAGTTAGCAGTTTCATTGCCCAGAATGGGCGCGTCCGGCAGTCGGGCGCGCTCTTTCACAAGCCCAGCTCTCCTTGAGAAATGGTGCCAAGAGTGGCACCATTGTTTGTGTGGCGAGCATCGACAAGATCGAAAAGCAAGCTAGAAACTCACCCGAGAACGTCTCCTACAGTGACATGGTCAACCTCTGTACTCATTACTTTGGCGAACCTAGGTCGGGTTCGGGGAGCCACAACGCAATCTTCAAAATGCCCTGGGTGGGGGATCCGAGGATCAATCTGCAGAACAAGAACGGTAAGGCAAAGCCGTACCAGGTGAAGCAAGCCATAGCCGCCATCGATCGGAGCAAGGAGAAGTAGATGTCCACTCGAAAAGCAGCTGCCGCGCCGTCCCCGGTGGCGCAGTACCGTTACTCGGTCCAGTGGTCGCCTGAGGATCAGGAGTTTGTGGCCACTGTCCTTGAATTTCCGTCCCTTTCTTGGCTGGACGAGGATCAGTTTGAGGCGCTCCGCGGCATTGAACGCTTGGTGTCGGACGTCATCGATGAACTTACACAGTCAGGTGAGCCCGTGCCCCAGCCCATCGCGATGCAGAAGTTCAGTGGCCGCCTCAACCTCCGGGTACCCCCGGAACTCCATCGCAGGCTCGCGATTGAAGCTGCCAATCACGGCGTGCCCCTCAACAAGTACGCAACGGAGCGGCTGACGGCCTAAAGTTTCGCCCAGTCTCATCCCTTCCCCTCGGAGGCCTGTGAACTAGGTTGAAGTGGCAAGTACTGGAGGTCGGACGAACAGCTCGCCTCGGTGCAGCCGCAGAAGCCAATCTGTCGCCGTTACTGCGTTACATCACGCCCCGGCTCCTAGTTCCGGTTGTGGCCGGTCTGGCGTGATAGCAGTGCTCTCTTGAAGTGGGCTTCGGCAGCATCCACGTGCGCAGAGGTGGCGCTGGGCGCGAAAACCCGCAGGATGCTGAACTGGAAACGTGCATGGCTGGCATCGACCCCGGCCAGCTCGCGGAGGGCGACGTTGCCACCGTGGCCGTTCCTGGCGTATTCGCTCCAGCGGCCCAGGAAGCGTTCGGCCCCGTCGGCCTTTCCCACGTACAGTTTGCCGGTCTTTGCATCGGAGATGAGGTAGATGCCCTGCACAGAGCTGAGAGCTGTACGCCACTGGCTGTAGCGGTCATCAGCAATCACCGCTTGGAGTTCGTCGTAGCTGATGAGAAGCGAGTCGAATCCGGGAAATGGCTCGGTCTGCGGGTCGGCGATCTCGACGACAGGCATCAGGCTCGCGGTCCTGCCTGCCTTGGCCCAATTCACTGTGTCCGCAGTCCATTCGATAACCAGACGGTCTGCCATCGCCGAGAAGACCAAAGAGGGCCGCAGGTCAAAGAAGCGCAACGTCTCAGTCCGTTCGCCGGGAACTTCGCCGTGATTCTCGAAGTCGGTGATGAATCGTGCCCGCCGGCCGGAGTTGGCGAGGAAGTTCAGCCAGATCCGAGGCGGCGTTCTCCCGAGCTTGTTGTTTGCCCCTGTTCCCGCGTGTAGGGCAGAAGAGTTGGCCCCATGGCATCAGCCCGGGTTTCCAGTCCGCCAGGATTAAGGGTGTGCCGGATGACCATTACGTCATCCTGGGCCAGTCCGGCGGCCTGGAACAGGTGGCCAAGTCGCAGTTCGCCCGCAGGATTGTTCTCCATGAACATCCTTTACATGATCGTTCCCCGAAAATACGGGCACGGTCACAAGCTTATGTACACGTTCGGTGATTGATTGCCTTGGTGCCCGCACAACTGATTTGGCGTGTTCCCTACGTGGAGGATCTTAATTGAGCTATCGTCGCGGCAGTATATTTGCGGCGCCTAGTCAATG
This sequence comes from Arthrobacter sp. NQ7, assembly GCF_029581595.2. Classification (NCBI taxonomy): domain Bacteria; kingdom Bacillati; phylum Actinomycetota; class Actinomycetes; order Micrococcales; family Micrococcaceae; genus Arthrobacter; species Arthrobacter sp. NQ7. The sequence continues at coordinate 84,290 of NZ_JARFXU020000008.1, forward strand.
GAGTTCAATTGGAAATTTCAAGCACGGCCTCCAGCTCCATCGTCGGGAAGCTGCTCGAGGAAATCTCATGGGAGAAGGCGCGGGACTACAGAATGGGCGGCCAAGGCCGAGAGAACGTTTTGACCGCCGAAGTGCTGGTGGGCTTGGACTTTTTGCCCAGGACGGAGTTCCTCGGAGGCGTCCTACGATCTGCACACGGCGCCAGCGAAGCCAGATCAGTGGTTGCAGCCGAAGCCGAGGAGCTGCGAATGTACTTTCTTCCGGGCGATCTCCCGCTGGGATCTGGAAATTACAAAGGGCAGCTCTTCGTTCAGCCGGACGCAGTCTTTGAGACGCCGAGCACGTACACACTGGTCGAGGCCAAACGAATACGGTACGGCAGTTTTCAGCCTGAGCAACTCGCTCGGGAATATGTAGCGCTCATGTCCAACACGGGCGCATCGAAACCTATTCTTTTACTTCTCGGTGGGACACCACCGATTCGAGTCAAAGGCTCCGGACTTCTAGAGATTCACGAAGCTGTCGGCCGCTTCCTTGGGCCGGTTCTCGGACGCACACGCGACGAAGCGGTCCCGCCAGAGTCCGAATTGCTGGAACGGATCCCTGAGATCTTCTGTTGGATTTCGTGGGAGGAATTGGATGATTGTGTTGCCCAGGCAGCAGAACAATATTCAGCCCTTCATTCCTCCGGTGAGGCCTCGGTTCGCCGGATCGCCGCTTTCGTTCGCAATGCAATAGCTTGGCACGGCTGAAGCGTCCTTAGGTCCACACGTCATCAGGGACGTTGTTCGCGCTGAGGCACCAATACGGCATTGACAACTTCTGATGGCCGGACCTTGGCAGGGACGATGACCCCGACAGTCTCGCGTTCGCAAGATGCCCAGTTTCTATTGGCGAATACGCTATGCGGTCTCACCCCGTGCCGTCGATGCGGTTAGCATACGGTCGCTGCCCATCGTGGTTCGTCTTGAAAGCTTCGATGAGCAAGCTTTCCGCTTCGACGGGATCGTGTTCCCCTGTAACCAGCCAACATACTTTGAGTTCTTGGGCGTCTGCCAACTGCCATATGGCACGGCCGCCACTGTGCCCGCTGTTCTTGCCATTGCCGAAGCGGCGGTATTTATTCAGGCGCTCATAGATTCCGAGCTTGCACTGCGCTCTGCCTATGTAGAGGATTTCACTGTCCAGCACCCAGGCCTTCCGCAGGAGCTCCAGCGGGTAGTGGCTTCCTTTCCGGCCAGATCCCGGTGTGAGGAATTGCGGCTCAAGGCTGCCTTCGCGCACTACAGCGTATACACCATGCTCTGTGGGGACTGGTTCGCTTGGTATTTCGCTGAACCTAATAAACCCCTGAAAGTGCTGATCCTTCAGCGATTCGATCATCATGCGTCTAGAGTGGAGCACTCGCTCTCTAAGTGGCAATCAGCGCGTGCATCAGGGACGCACACCTGGCGGTTTGATTGAAACCGAAGCACACGTGGACTCGAGAGGCTCAAGAACGAGCACCATGAGGGGTTAGCTGTTTCCGAACGGCCAACCATTGTCAGCCGCTAGCTTCGCTAGATAGCTTCGTCGGATGCTCCAAACCCCGTTCTTCTTTGGCGGATCCTGCCATGCACCCGCTGGATCCAAAGTCCCGCTGGCCTTCATTTTCCGAAGATGTGCTCGAAATGTTTTTCCGGAGCGGCCTACTAAATCGGCTGCCTCGTCAGCGGTCAGAGGGTCCTTCATGGATTCGTCCTTCCTTACTTGATGCGACTTAATTTCCACGTGCGGTGTCGTGAGAGCCGGTAGTAGGCGCAAGCCCCATAAACATCGTCCGGTGCAGGATGTCCACGTGCTTACGGGAGACCTCCACCGCTTCCTCCACGTTGCGGGCGCGGAGGGCCGCCACCAAGGCGATGTGGTCGCGGTTGGACGTGTGCAGCTTCTCGATGGGGTAGGGGATGAAGTAGTCGTACAGTTCGGCGAGGGTCTCGTGGTAGACCTCGACGGCGGTGTCCAGGCATGACGCCGTGCCCACCAGTTGGTGGAACTGCTCGTCCATCCGGTGGTAATAGGACCAGTCACTTGACTCCGCCATTTCACGCGTCAGCCGCTCCAGCTCATCCAACTGCTCCAGAGTGGCATTGACCGCCGCATAGTGCGTCACCGCGCACTCGAACAACAGCCTTCGGTCGACCAGCCGGTTCACCGCCTGGGACTCCGCCGGTGACGCGGAAAGTGACGCCAAGACCTCCGCGGGCGGCGCGTCCGCCACAAACGTTCCCCCGGCCCGGCCGCGCCGGCGCACCACCACGCCCTGCTCGGCCAAGCTCGCCAAAGCACGGCGGGCCGTAATCGGGCTGACTGACAAACCCAGGGCCACGTCCTCCTGGTCCGGCAGCCGCTCGCCCGGCTTCAGCAGCCCCAGAGAAATAGCCATGCCGATCCGCATCCGGACCGCGTCCATGGCGCTGCGCCGTTCCATCCCGGGCAGCCGGCCGGCACCAAGACGTGAGGGCTCGGCGGTGTCCTCCAGCTGATCCGTCATAACCGCTACTTTACGGCCCATGCCGACCCCCTTCCCTTTATTGGATCATTCTGATCTAATATAACTCGGATCACACCCCTAAGTGGAGAAAAACCCATGCAACGCATCCTTCCCCTCGTCGCGGCCCAAGCAAGGCCCCGGCTCATCGGCGAACCCGTCTCGGCCTTCGCGGACGAGGTCAAAGCAGTCCTCGAAGCCCAGCCGCACAGCAAGCTGGTGGTCTTCCCCGAGCTCCACCTCTTCGGCGACGAAAACCCGGACCTGCAGCGCACCGAAATGCTCCAGGCAAGTGCCGAACCCCTGGACGGACCAAGGGTCAAAGAGCTCAAGCAGCTCGCCCAGGACCTCAACATCTGGCTGGTCCCCGGCAGCGTCTGTGAACGCGGCCCGGAAGGGCAGCTGTTCAACACCCAGCTGGTCCTGTCCCCGGACGGGGAACTTGCCGGCTACTACCGCAAGATCTTCCCCTGGCGCCCGTTCGAGCCGTACGACCCCGGCGACCGGTTCACCACCGTGGACCTGCCCGGCATCGGCAGGGTAGGGCTGAACATCTGCTACGACGTCTGGTACCCCGAGGTGTCCCGCCAGCTCGCCTGGATGGGCGCCGAAGTGATCCTCAACGTCGTCAAAACCACCACCCCGGACCGGAAGCAGGAACTCATCCTGGCCAAGGCCAACGCCATCGTCAACCAGGTCTTCATGGTCAGCGTCAACTGCGCCGGCCCCACCGGCAAAGGCCAAAGCATCATCGTGGACCCGGAAGGCAACACCCTCGCCGAAGCCCCGGACGACAGCCCCCAGCTGCTCACCGCGGAACTGGACCTTGCCGCCGTCGAGCATGTCCGCACGCACGGCACGGAGAACCTCAACCGCCCCTGGTCGCAGTTCCGCCAGGGGGAGCCCGCCGTCGAACTTTCCGTCTACCAAGGCCGGATCAATCCGGCCACCTGGACACCGCCGTCCTACAAGCCGTAAGGAAACACCGTGACAACAACCCTCACCCGCACGCTGAAGCTGCCCTCGCTGGTCCTGTTCGGGCTGGCGTACCTGACGCCGATCATCGTCCTGGGGATCTTCGGCATCATCGCCGAGACCACCGGCGGTGCCGCTCCCGCCGCGTACCTCGTGGCGCTGGTGGCCATGCTGTTCACCGCGCACAGTTACGGCCGGATGGCCATCGCCTACCCCGTGGCCGGCTCCGCCTACACGTACGTCCGCCGCTCCATCGATCCCCGCGTGGGTTTCCTGGTGGGCTGGGCCGTGCTGCTCGACTACCTCTTCCTGCCCATGGTCATCTGGCTCATCGGCGGCTCCTACCTGACCGCCCAGTTCCCCAGCATCCCGATCGGCGTTTGGATCGTGGGCTTCATCGTCATCACCACGCTGCTGAACATCCTGGGCATCAAGGTGGCGGACAAGGCCAACTATGTGCTGATGGCCTTCCAGCTGCTGGTCCTCGTGTTCTTCGTGGCGCTCGCCGTGGGCAACGTGGTGTCCGCGAACGGTGCCGGGGGACTGGCCACCGGGCAGCCGTTCTTCAACGACACCTCCAGCTTCGCCACGATCTCCGCCGGCGCCGCCATCGCCGCCTACTCCTTCCTGGGCTTCGACGCCGTCACCACCCTCACCGAGGAAACCATCGACCCGCGCCGGAACGTGCCGCGCGCCATCATGCTGGTGGCCCTGATCGGCGGCGGCATCTTCGTGGCCGTGTCCTACGTGACGCAGCTGGTGCACCCCGGCGGCGTGTTCGAGGACTCCGCGTCCGCGGCCAGCGCCATCGCCCTGCAGATCGGCGGCGAGCTCTTCGGCGCCGTGTTCCTGGCCGGCCTGGTGGTGGCCCAGTTCGCCTCCGGCCTCGCCGCGCAGGCCAGCGCCTCCCGCCTGATGTACGCCATGGGCCGCGACTCCGTTCTGCCCAAGGCGGTCTTCGGCAAGCTTCACGAGAAGTTCCATACCCCGGTGGCCAACCTGGTCATCACCGGCATCATCGGCCTGATCGCGCTCTTCCTGGACGTGGCCACATCGACGTCGTTCATCAACTTCGGTGCCTTCACCGCCTTTACCTTGGTGAACGCCTCGGTGGTGTTCCACTACGTGCGCCAGCGCCGGGCCGGGCAGCAGCTGAACCCTGTGTCTTACGTGGTGGTCCCGGTGATCGGCGCCATCATCTGCGCCTACCTGCTCTCCCAGCTGGACAGCAACGCCATTACGCTGGGGGTGTCCTGGCTGGCGCTGGGCATCATCGTCCTGGCCCTGATCACCCGCGGCTTCAAGGCCGCGCCGCCAGAGATGACGGCCACCGAGAAGGCGACGGTCGAGGCAGCCGCCTGACCCTGTTGTGTTTGTAGCGTGGCTTTCGGGCCAAGGGAAGGAACAGTCGTGAGGATAGCGCTGGGGCAGTTGGAGTCGGGCGCCGACATCCCGGCCAACCTCGCCGCGATCGACCGGTTCGCCGCCGAGGCAGCGCGCGACGGCGCCGCGCTGGTCGCCTTCCCGGAGTACGCCACCTACGAGAAGAAGAAGGTGGACGCGACCTTCGCTGCGGTGGCCGAACCGCTGGACGGGCCCGTCTGCCGGGAGCTCTCGGCTATTGCCCGCCGCCACCGCATCGCGCTGGTGGCGGGCGTGGTGGAAACTTCGGAGGAACAGGGGAGGGCGTACAACACGCTGGTGGCGTTCGGGCCCGACGGCGGCCGGCTGGCTTCCTACCGGAAGATCCACCTTTTCGACGCGCAGGGCTTCGGGGAGTCCGAGTTCATCAAACCGGGCGGGTCCCTTGAGCCGGTGGTGTTCGAGCACGGGGGAGTGCGGTTCGGGCTGATGACCTGCTACGACCTGCGGTTCCCGGAGCTGGCCAGGTCCCTGGCCGACGCCGGGGCGAAGGTTTTTCTGGTCTGCTCGTCCTGGGTGCCGGGCGAGCACAAGACGGAGCAGTGGCTGGCGCTGAACGCGGCGCGGGCGATCGAGAACAGCGTGTACGTGGCGGGGGTGTGCCAGGCGCCGCCCGTGTCCGTGGGCCGGAGCGTGCTGGTGGACCCGATGGGAGTGGTTGAGGCCGACCTCGGGCTGGAGCCTGGGGTGCGTGCCGTGGAGGTTTCGCTGGAGACGGTGGACCGGGTGCGGGAGTCGTTTCCTATGTTCCGGCAGCGGCGGCTGTAGCAGAGTGAGGTGGGAGCGCTATTATGACGGACAAGACAGGGTACGCAGGGTGGCTGGAACTTCTTTGGGGACTTTATGAAATTCAATACGCAAGATCCTGATATCGAGACTATATATCGCAGGATTCTTGATGCCGATTACGATTTGCAGCCAGATTTTCAACGAGGAGAGGTTTGGACGCTCAAAAAACAACAGCGCTTGATAGATACGGTTTTGCGAGGCTGGCACATTCCGCCTGTTCATCTTGTTGCTCGCCCGGAAGGAACCAGTGACGTTCTCGATGGGCAACAGCGACTCACAGCCATCCGCGACTTCATGGATGGGGCGTTCGCGATTGACGGCAATATAGAGCCGGAAAGTGATGCACTACTACCCTTAGACGGACTCCGATATCATCAGCTTCCGCCGTCGATCAAACGGAACTTTAGAAAATTCACGATCAGAATATTTGAATTAACCGACTACGATCCTGATGAGCCGCATGAGCTGTTTTTCCGTTTGAACCAACCGACGAATCTGACTGAGGCAGAGAAACGCAACGCGTTTATTGGTGGTCCCCGAAATCAGATCAAAAACCTCGTTAAGGCATTTTCTGAGACGGGTCTGAACAAGGAGCGGGTCGGCTTTTCTAACGCTCGGATGGCCTATGACGACTTGTTAGGCCGCCTGTTGCTTACAATGGAAAATCGCTCGCTTAACGAAAAAATTACCGCCAGTAGAATCACCGCTCGATATCGGCAGGTGAAGGAATTCCCTCAGGAAATTATTGAGGACGCTACGAACTCCGTTCGCTTCTTCCTGTCGTCGCCGATGCTCGAATCCAATACTGCCCAGATCCGCCCCAACAAGGCGACGATTCATACTTGGCTTTGTCTCATCTCCAGATTTAGCGTGAGCAGAAAATCAGAGTCAGAAGTTAATCGCTTCTACGAGGGCGTCGAATGGATTGAGCGCAATCGGTGGGAGCCCAGCATTGTTGAAGACAACGCGCTTTCGGCTGCGCTTCGAATCTTTCATGACAGATCGACGGCCCGTGTTGCAGATGTGTCATCTGTCGTTCTTCGTGATCTTTGCGCAACGATACTCCTGACGCGCAAAGGCTTCTGGGAGCCGTCGCCTCTGATACGGAGTACCGTAGAAGGAGCCCTCTTCACACTAGATCTGAGGTCGGCCAGTGACCGTGAGCTTTACCAGTATGGCCACAGCGTCGGTTGGGGTGACCAATGGTCAGTGTGAGATCTGCCGATATCGCCAACCACATAAAGCGCCTTCCAGTCAGAAGTTATTCGGCTAGTCCAAAGTCAATAGTCCTGAAAGGTGCAAGAGTCCCGGCGGGGTACTCAGTTGAACTCGGTAACGGCATGGCGGTTATTGCCGGCGGCAACGGTGCAGGTAAATCCAGCCTACTCCAGGCGATTCGAATTTGCTTGGACTCCTCTATGGAGCTACCCGAGGACTCCGTCGGTTGGTTCGCTCAGATTGATGAAGTTGAGATTCGATGGTCCAACGACCGGACCCGGACAGATCTTAACTCTTCGCGCATCCAGGTTCGCCGGTCCGGTGTTGGCGACGTGCAGGTCGTACGGACAGGAGATGTTCCCGGGAACGTCCATTACATCGATGCGGCCATTGAGACCGGCAAAATCCTTGCCATGCTCCGCGAGGATCCCAATTATTTGGACTTGATAGAAGGCGTCGATCCTGCCCCCGCAAGCTCCGACGCCCTTACGCTCGCCTCATACGTATTGAATCGAGCCTACGACACGATTGATATCTATGAGATTACTTCCGTAAGTGAGGAAGATTTAGCAATTCCCTTTTTTCGGATTCGAGCCCTTGGGGCTGAATACAATGTCCTTGGCATGGGTCGAGGCGAATTAGCCACGATATATTTGCTCTGGAGACTTGAGCAGATATCAGATGGCGGCATTGTCATCCTGGAAGAACCTGAGACTCATCTTGCTGCAATTTCTCAACGCAAATTAACAGAGGCGCTGGCAATTATCTCCGCCAAGAGGGACCTGACCGTCATTATGTCCACCCATTCACCAGGTGTCTTCGAATCATTACCTCCTGGGCAGGTGTCGTTGATCGGTTCTTTGCCGGAAATGTCCGTTACTACCGGGCTCGACTCAAGGGCGCTGGCCAGCCGACTAGGTCTTAGGAGATCCCTGCGCTGTATTGCTGTAACAGAAGACTTATTTGCTGCCCAAATGCTGGAGATGGTCTTGCGCACTCTGGATAGGAGCTTGCTCGACTCGGTAGGTATCTCCTATGCAAAAGACGGTGAATCAGGAGTCAGGACCATTGTCAATGGTCTGCACGCATATCGCAGCACGGGGCAGACTATACACCGGCTGGTCGGAATTTTGGACGGCGATCAGCGGACATCAGACGTCAGCTCAGAGAACTTCTCCTATTTGCCGGGCGACCTTCCGCCGGAACGCATGTTGCAGGACAGGCTCACGGCATGGTTCACCGGGCGACAGGAATTTCATTTCTCCACGGAAGTCGCCCAGAAGCTCACTGACGCCCTAGTTGAGTCTCAAGGACTGGATCACCATGACTGGTTGCTATCGATGGCTCGGCATTTCAACGGCAGCTCGGCGTTCCTAGATGTCACTGCAGCATTTCTTTTCGATGACGAACAGTTTGTACAGCAGGCCTATGGCCTTCGATCATTTTTGGACTCGCAGTAGAGAAGATGTACGTGTGGTCTTGCTAAGATCGGCTTTTACGATGAATGAGCAAGTGGACGTCTGAGTCTGTTATCCTTTTATGGGCGTAGCGCACGGAGCGCGTCTGAGCATCGCTCAGAAGGACCAGGTTCGACTCCTGGGCGCCAGGTTGCATGAGTCATTCATGCGATGTGGCGCTTAGGAGTCGAGAGTGGCATACCCAACTTCAGCCGAGTTCAGGAAGAACTCGGAGAACCTGAAGGAAATAAAGGCGAGTCTGACACAGCTCGAGCGGCTACATAAGGAACAGATCAGGGCTAGCGGGGACTGGAGGAATCCCGAACGCACGTCAGCCCCAGTCGCAACCATAAGGCGACTGCATCTGTTGACAGTTGGCATCATGGCGGAGGCTACGCTTAGAAAGCTCATCGTGGATCCTACGGGATTTAATGATGCTGAGAGGTCAATCATCTGGGGAAAGACCAGCCAGAGTGATCGTTGGTTGTCAGCAATCGAATTATCTTATCGTAGACATTTCAAGGTCCCGATTCACATTGGATTGGATACTGCCCTTGTAGTCGAGACCGCGACGCAACTGCTAGAGACGAAGTCTCTGGTCACCGGAAGCCTTAATCCGGTTATAGAAGATCGCAATAAAATAGCTCACGGTCAATGGACGTGGCAATTGAAGAGCCGCAAAGAGAACGAGTTTCTGGTTGAATCGCGCAATCTCTCTCGTTATGACTACTGTCAAATTAAAGCAATGACGGAGTTAGTTGCGAGTATCGGTAAGCTCATTCACTTACTTGTGGTTTCTGAGCCCACTTTTCAAAGAGATTACTCCGCCATACAGGGCCGGCTTGACCGACATCGGCTTGCGTTGATGGACAGCCCCTATAAGAATTTTTGCGCGACGCTGGTCAAGGGAAAGGATCCCGCTATGTCACAAGTGGGAACCGAGGGCAAATAGGCTGGGAGCTGTCTCTCGCTGGTTACGCCAAGCTGTTTCCCCCTGCAACTAGAGCTCGTGCAAAATCATAGGTAGTCCCAACTGCAGCTGGCCTACACGTGTAAATCGACTAGGCAGACCTTGCAGGCTTAGCTGCTTTGGTATAACTACTTCGCACTTTTAGCGACGCCCGAACCTCTGCCGGTAGTAGCTTGTTTACTTCTAGGCCGCTTCCCGGAAGGATGCAAGTCCTGTTCGGCGGAATTAGGCTGCACAAAATTTATCAGCGAAACATTTTGACGGAACCCCGCAGATCGGGGCGTTTCGCGATTTGGTTTTCGTCCTTCGCCGTGGAGCAGCACGGCTATACCTGTAGCGCCAGCCGTCTTGCTGACTTGCAGGGAGGGTATGGCTTCGAAGGGCTAACCCTGCTGTCCAGTAAATCCCTTAACACCATCACACGTCGTTGCTGCCCGGTTCTTCCCCAGGGCTTGTTTATGCATCCGTGAGCCCCGGGTCTGAAGAAGACCCGAACTGGCAGCGGCACCAGTGGCCCTATATGTGCACCACCGCCAGGAAGATGGCCTGCCTTATGCCAAATTGCCGTACATAATGGCTTAGGAGGGTCTACTGCAACTGATGGGTGGCACCTCCCCATGGGGAAGCAGCAAACACAGGAGCAGGTCTTGACAGTTACAGCCGGAAACCGGGAACTCAACGTCGCACCCGGTTCGGTGGTCCACGTCCGGGATGAGGAGTGGCTGGTCACCAGCCTCGAGAAGTCCGTGGACGGATCACTCATAAGGGTCCAAGGCCTCAGCGAGCTGGTAAGGGACACCACCGCCGCCTTCTACTCCGCCCTTGACGACATCGAGGTCGTGGACCCCGCCAAGTCCAAGGTAGTTGCGGATGACACCCCCAACTACCGCAAAGCCCGACTCTTCCTGGAGACCACCCTCCGCAAGACGCCCACACCGCAATCCGCGGCGCACCTTACGGTCTCCACCCGCATGCTGTCCCGCAATCTGAAGTACCAGCAGATCGCAGTCGCCAAAGCCCTGGACACCAAGAACATCAGGCCCCGTATCCTCATCGCGGACGCCGTCGGCCTGGGCAAGACCCTCGAGATCGGAATGATCCTCAGCGAACTCGTCAAACGCGGCCGCGGCGAGCGCATCCTGGTGGTCACGCCCCGCCACGTCCTGGAACAGATGCAGCACGAACTCTGGTGCCGCTTCGCCCTACCGTTCGTCCGCCTCGACTCCGCCGGCATCCAAAAGGTCCGTCAGAAATTGCCGGCCACACGAAACCCCTTCACCTACTACAAGCGCGCCATCATTTCAATCGACACCCTCAAGAGCGCCAGATACCGCGCGCACCTCGGCAAGCTGCACTGGGACGCCGTCGTCATCGACGAATCGCACAACCTCACCAACACCGGCACCCTCAACAACGAGCTCGCCCGTATCCTCGCCCCCAACACAGAGGCCCTGATCCTTGCTTCGGCCACGCCGCACAACGGCCGCAACGAGTCCTTCGCCGAGCTCCTCCGTCTCCTGGACCCCACGGTCGTCCGCCCCGACGGGACCTTTGATCCCAAGCAGGTGGAGAACCTCATTATCCGCCGGCACCGCCACAGCCCCGAGGTCGCCCAGGAAGTCGGCGCAGACTGGGCGGAGCGGGAAGAACCTGACAACCGGCTCGTCACCGCCTCTGCAGCTGAGAATGCTATCGCAGAGGAGCTCTCGGACACCTGGCTCTATCCCGAGGGCCGGCCGTCCCCATACTCAGGTCAGCACGGGTCCTTGTTCTCCTGGACGCTCGCGAAGGCCTTTCTCTCCAGCCCCGCAGCGCTCCTGGAGACAGTCACGGAGCGTTTGAAAAAGCTCGACGCCGATGCCCCCACCGAGGCCAGAGAGACGGAGGCCCTGGGTCGCCTCAAGAACCTCGCACAGAATGCCAACACGGGCGAATCAGGCAAGTACAACGAGCTCGTCGGTTACCTCGAGAAGATCGGCGTCGGCAAAGGATCCTCAACACGGGCGGTGGTCTTCGCGGAGCGCGTCGCGACGCTCAAATGGTTGCGGGAGACCCTGCCCAAGGCCCTCGGCCTCAAGCCTGAAAACGTTGGTCTCCTCCACGGCGGCCTCAGCGACGTTGAGCAGCAGAGCATCGTGGACCAGTTCAAGCGCGGCAACAGCCCGCTGCGGGTTCTCGTCACGGGAGACGTGGCTTCCGAGGGCGTCAACCTGCACTCCGAGTGCCACCACCTGATCCACTTCGATATACCGTGGAGTCTTATCCGGATCGAGCAGCGCAACGGCCGCATCGACCGCTTTGGTCAGCGCCACAAACCGCAGATCACCACACTCCTGCTGAACCCGAACAACACCCGCTTTTCGGGCGACATTAAGGTGCTCACCCGCCTGATGGAACGCGAGCATGAGGCGCACGCTGTGCTGAACGACGTCGCCTCCCTCATGGGGAAGTACAGCGTCAAGCAGGAGGAAGACGCCATCCTGGACGTCCTGCTCGGCAAGCAGGAATTCGAAGAAACCGTTGGAGAGCCAGACCCGGACCCCGAGTCCGGCGACCTCTGGGACTTCCTCGACTTCGAAACCCTTAACCAGGATGGACCCGGCGGGGACGTACCAGTAGAAAAGCCATCGGGCCTCTATGCCACGGACCTGGATTTTCTCAACGAAGCACTGAACGAGGCATTCGGCGAGCCTCAGAAGAAACTCGGCTGGACCATCCACCCGAGCCACGGACTCGCCGAGCTGAACCCGCCCGCTGACCTCCAGCACCGGCTCGGCTACCTTCCCCAGGACTACCTCTCCGAACGCAAAGTCACCGAGCGCCTGAAGCTCGCCACCACCGTGGAAGCCGGCACCCGAGAGCTGGAAAGGGCCCGCGAATCTGATGACATGAGCTGGCCGGAGGCCCACTACCTCGGCCCGCTCCATCCGGTGCTGGACTGGGCCAGCGACCGCGCCCTGGGCTCGATGTCCCGCAGCGAAGTGCTCGCTGTCCGGGGAGACGTCGACGCGCCGCAAGTCCTGCTTATGGGCACGCTCATGAACCGGCGTGGACAGGTCGTGTCCAAGGCCTTCATCGCCGTCGAATTCCCTGATCCAAGTAATCCAAACTTTTGTATGGACCAGCCCCTAGAGGACCTGGGCGATCACCTGGCAGCCATCGGCGTCCACAACAAGGCAACCAATCCCGGCCCCGTCAGCCTCAATGGACTTCAGGCCCTCCTCCCGAAAGCCGTGGAAAACGCCAGGCAAACAATGCAGCTGACGTTTGAGTCCGCGGCCACGGCCGCCGAGCAGCGGTTGCAGTCGTGGACGGACCGCGCTACGGGCTGGACCCAGTTGTCGTTCGAGCTCGCACAGCGGGCCGAGGTCAGGAAACAGCGGGAGCGGGTCACCGAGGAACAGCTCATCGCCGAGTCGCTCGCGCCGGCTCAGCGCCTGGTGCGCCCGCTTCTAATCGTCGTTCCCCGCCATACCCCTACCGCCGTACCGGAAGGTGCTGACCAGTAATGCCGTCCTTTGATTCGATCGTTGTCGGTGAAGACTGGATTAGCGAACACTTCTTCACCACGGATTCCACCAAAGAGTCCTTCCAAGCGGAAGTCATCAAACTCCGGAAGTCCTGGGACGAGCAAGCCAAGGAAGGCCACCCCACCCCGCTGTCCCGCTTCTCCGAAGTCCGCGGGGGGCTGCAGATCCTGCTCGCCGGGCTGGCCGAGGACCCCGCGGGCGCTCGCGAGGCATACGCCCTCCTGCGCACCGCGCTCGGGTTCAAAAATACGACGGCGGCAGTCACCTTTGAGCGCAGCGGCACTGAGACATTGGTTCCCGGCGTATGGATGACAGACAACGCCGACGTCGTGTTTCTTGAGGCCGGTGCAGCCGACGCTGCTGAAGATGTTCTGTCATCGGTAAAGCCGCTCGGACGCGTGCTCGTCGACGGCAAGGAGATGCCGTCGCTGACGCTGGCCAAGCTCGTCTCGGAAATTTATCTTTCCGAACGCTCGCCCAAGTACGTGGTCGTCATGGCCGGACGGTGGCTCGTGCTGACGGAGCAGGAGCGCTGGGCCGAGGGCCGGTATCTTGCCGCTGACGCCCTGCTGGTTGCCGACCGGAACGACACCAAGAAGCATTCTGAAACCGATCGGTTCCTTGCCGTTTTTGGCCGCGACTCACTCATGCCAACCCCAGATGGATCGATCTGGTGGGATGACGTCCTAGCGGCATCCGTCAAGCACACGGTGGGTGTCTCCCAGGACCTACGGGAAGGCATCCGCCGTTCCATCGAAATTATCGCCAACGACGTGCTCAGGAGGCGGGACTCACGAGGGCTCCCGGTAGAAGATGTCGACGGTCAGGACCTGGCCCGGCAGTCCCTGCGGTTCCTCTACCGCATACTGTTCCTGTTGTACGCGGAAGCTTCCCCGGAGATGGGTGTGCTTCCCGTTGGGGCTGGCGAATACAACGAGGGCTATGGCCTGGACCGGCTCCGGGAACTGACGCTCGTCAACATTCAGTCACGGGAATCCCAGCGTGGTACCCACATTTACGAATCGCTGGAACGGCTGTTCCGGCTTGTCGACGGCGGCCACAAGCCTCGGAGCGGATCATCTGCCGCTGAGGACCCTACCGGAGACAATGAAGGACTGGTCTTTCAGCCGCTGAAGGCCGACCTCTTCCAAGAATCAGCCACTTCCCTCATCAACGATGCTAAGCTCAGCAACTCTGAACTTCAGCGCGTCCTGCAGCACCTGTTGCTGAGCAAGGAAGCCCGTGGAAAGGACCGCGGATTCATTTCCTACGCCGAGCTTGGCATCAACCAGCTCGGCGCCGTCTATGAAGGCCTGATGTCCTATACCGGCTTCATCGCCGCCGAACCCCTCTACGAGGTGGCAAGAGACGGCAACCCCGAAAAGGGTTCATGGGTGGTCCCGGTGGACCGTTCCGAATCCATCGATGCAAAGCACTTTGTGAAGTACGAGGACGAACTGACAGGCGAGAAAAAGCTTGTCCTTCATGAAACTGGTTCGTTCGTGTTTCGGCTCGCTGGCCGCGAACGCCAGCAATCCGCCTCCTATTACACCCCCGAGGTATTGACAAAGTTCGTCGTATCGCAGGCGCTCGAGGAACTGCTGGACCAGAATGACGAGAAGACCGCGGCCGACGACATTCTGAAACTGACCGTCTGTGAACCGGCCTTGGGATCTGGCGCGTTCGCCCTGGAAGCCGTCCGCCAGCTCGCAGACGAATACTTGAAGCGCAAGCAGGATGAGTTGGACGTCCGTATCCCCGCAGACGAATACCCGCAGGAGCTCCAGAAGGTCAAGGCGCAGATCGCCCTGCATCAGGTCCACGGCGTGGACCTGAACTCGACAGCCGTGGAACTCGCCGAAGTCTCCCTCTGGCTGGACACCATGGTCAAGGACCTCCAGGCGCCCTGGTTCGGACTGCGCCTGCGACGCGGCAACTCGCTGATCGGCGCCCGCCGGGCCACCTACTCCCGCCAATCGGTTAATGACAAGTCATGGCTGAAGTGCGCCCCGCAGGACGCTCCGTTGTCCGGGCTCGTCAAGGCGATGACCGACAACACCGACGACCCCGATGTAGCCGGCCGCATCCACCATTTCCTGCTCCCCGCCGAAGGCTGGGGTGCAGCCGCCGATGCCAAGGAGGTCAAGGACCTGGCAGCAGAGGCACAACAGGACCTCAAGGCCTGGCGGAACAAGGTCAGGTCCAAACCCAGCAAGCCCCAGATAGATCGCATGGTGAATCTCGGCCGCCGGGTCGAATCCCTGTGGAAGCTCACCCTCCGCCGGCTCCAGGTCGCCGAATCGGAGGCCCGCCGAGACATCGACTACTTCGGCAAGCAGCCGTCGGTTATGGAGCCGGGGGCTGCCGACACTCGGGTCCAGGCCGTCACCCGCGAGCAGATTGAGCAGACTCTTAACGACCCGAACGGCGCCTACCAGCGCCTCCGCCGGGTCATGGATGCCTGGAATGCTCTGTGGTTCTGGCCGCTGACCGAGCGGGCCACCTGCGGGGCAACACCTCCGACACTGGACGAGTGGCTCGCCGCGCTGGAAGGGATTCTTGGCCTACAGGGCAAAGAATCGAAGATGGCAGGGCAGCAGACCTTTGGTGCCGCATCGACCTGGGCAGAACTCAACGACGCCGAAAGGGCCGACCTTGAGTTTGCCCTGGTGGCCGACATTGACATCGCCAAGAAGCAGCATGCGTGGCTGCAGGTGTGCGAGAACATCGCCGCAGACCAGGGGTTCTTCCATTGGGAGCTGGACTTCGCTTCAGTGTTTGGACGCGGTGGCTTCGATCTACAGGTAGGCAACCCGCCCTGGGTTCGGCCGGACTGGGACGAAAGCGCTGTCTACGCGGAGTTCGATCCGTGGTGGCAGCTGAACGATAAGCAGACCCAGGCTCTGAAGACTGAAAAGCAGCTTGAAGCCAAGGCTGATTCCACACAGGTTCAGTTCATGTGTTCCCAGGCCGCCGGGATCGTGGCAGTCCGGGAGTTTCTGACGTCGCCCGCGTCCTACCCGATCGTGGCTGGCCTCCGTCCGGATCTTTACCGTTCCTTCATGGAGCGGACTTGGGGTTCCGTTTCCCAGACCGGAGTAGTTGCTCTGCTTCACCCGGAATCGCATTTCACCGAAAAGAAGGCCGCGCATCTCCGGGCCGAGACCTACCGCCGCTTGCGCAGACATTGGCAGTTCATCAACGAACTATCGCTCTTCGAAATACATCACCTGGTGACCTACGGTGTGCACATTTACGGCGAGCGTCGCGAATCTCCGCGCTTCAGAATGGCGGCATCCCTTTACCACCCGGAGACAATCGCACGCTCGGAGGTCCACGACGGATCCGGCGAAGTTCCAGGACTCAAAGACGGCGCTGGCAAATGGGATACCCGACCTCACCGGGAACGCATCATCAACGTGGACGAATCGGTTTTGGGTGTCTGGGCTGACATCCTCGACGAGCCGGGAACTCCCGCCGTCCAGGCTCGAATGGTCTATCCCGTCAACCAGGCAAGCTCTCGAGTACTGGAAAAACTCAGCAAAGCTCCACGAGTGCGGGAGCTTGGGCTGCAATACTCATCGGGCTGGAACGAGACGACAGACCGGAAAAACGGTTACTTCGAGGTTGGCTCTGCTGTCCCCAACTCATGGGCTGACGTCATTCTCCAGGGTCCGCACTTCACCGTAGCGAACCCTTTTGCCAAGCAGCCCAACGCAACGATGAAGAACAATCTTGACTGGACCGAAATTGACCTCGAAGCCCTAACGGTGGATTTCATCCCACGGACCAGCTACGAACCCACAGGGGACCGGGTCGCATACAACGCTGGGTATGGCTCCTGGGAGAAGATGGACGGATCGCGGATCCCTATCCGAGCCTGTTTTCGTCTGGCAATCAGCGAATATGTGGGAAGCGTAACTGGAAAACGTACACTGCAGGCTGCGATGATTCCGCCTGGTACTGCCCATATCCATGCGGTGAACGCCTATGGATTTGCCGAACCAAACAGAGCCGCTGAACTGGCCTTCATCGGCGGCATGTTCAGTTCCATTCCCTTGGATTTCATGATCAAGATGCGCGGACAAGGGCACATTCCGGCTGACTCAATTCTTTCGCTGCCGGTCAGTCGGGAGCACCCAACTGCTGACCTTATTGCTGATCTTTTTTCGAAACTAAGTGGAACGCCCGAAGCAGACGGTAGTGTGCCCATGTTGCGGCGTGGCGCTGAACGGCGCCAGGCACTTGTCGAGATCGACGTTCTCGCTGCCATCATGTTCGGGCTCAGCGAAGACGAGCTTTGCACCGTGTACAACACGCAGTTCCCTGTTCTTCGAAAGTATGAAAGCTTCGACCTCTACGATCTCGAAGGTCGATTAGTCCCCGCCGAAATCAATAGGCTCTACCGTCAACGGGGCGAGGATCTAGCCGTAGAGGAACGCACCTGGACTCACCCGCAGAGCGGTGTTGAATACATCTTCGAGTTCCCCTTCCGGAGCTTTGACCGCGAGGAAGACATGCGGAAGGCCTACGCCCACTTTTCGAGCTTGCTGGAGGAGAAGTCCTGATGTCTGAGCTTCTGCCCACCACCCAGGCCGGGGACCTGCGCCGCGGACTTTCCGACTACCTCGCCACCACCTTTGCGCTCACGGACGGGAACGCGCAGTCAGCCATCAGGGACTTCCTGGCAGATCCGGAACAGGGGCTTTTCAAGGGCGCCTACGTCCGGCTGCGGCTTCCCTTCGAAACTGCCGAGCCTGGCTGGCGCGACTGCCTGGACTGGTACGAGGGCTTCGAGCCGTACGGCCACCAGGCCAAGGCCTTCCAACGGCTCAGCAGCAAGGGTGCCCGTGGGGCATCCCGTCGCCCGGAACCCACGCTGGTCACCACCGGTACCGGCTCCGGAAAGACGGAGGCGTTTCTGTACCCAATCCTGGACCACGTGCTGCGCGCCAAACACGACGGCATTACCGGGATCAAGGCGCTCATCCTCTACCCAATGAATGCCCTCGCCAACGACCAGGCCAAACGCCTGGCTGAGCTTCTGACAACCCATTCCGAGCTGTCAGGGATCACCGCTGGCATCTACACCGGCCAGGAGGACACCAACCGTACCAAGGTGGCCCGGGACGGACTGATCAATGACCGCGAGGTGTTTCACCAGGAGCCGCCGGACATTCTGCTGACCAACTACAAAATGCTGGACATGCTCCTGCTCCGGCACACGGACGCACCACTGTGGCAGAAGTCTGCGACCAGCCTGCAATACCTGGTCCTTGACGAATTCCACACTTACGACGGTGCACAGGGCACGGACGTCGCCATGCTGCTGCGCCGGCTCGGAATGACCCTCAAGAGCTACTGGCCGGACGACTTGACGGACCATCCCTACGGGCTTAGCGAGGAAGACCTGACCCGTCCTCTCGGACGAGTCACACCCGTCGCCACATCCGCAACCCTGGGAAGCAAAGGCGACCCGGAAGCGATGCTCCGCTTCGCCGAGACCGTCTTTGGCGAGGTCTTCCCAGCCGATTCGGTTGTCACCGAAGCGCGGATGACGACCGAATCATGGATGGAGTCTGGTACCGACGCCGAGTGGCGTTCCGTGGATTCCATTGCTGAGGACCTAGCGCCATCTCTGGACCACATTTACGTAGCTCCCGGCACGGAACGCTGGTATTACGACGCAGAATCGGGTGAAGAGTTCCCAACGGAAACTTCGTTGGCGGATGCGATAGCAGACACGCTATTTCGAACTGCGCCATGTGACCTGTCGGCAAGCCTCCGTCGGCATCCCCTGACTCGCGAGGTCCTCAGGCACGCGACGCAGGCCGTGACTCTTAAGGAACTGACGAAGCGAATCTTCGGACGCCGGAGTATTCTCTGGGATGCGAATCTCGACGACGCGGAGGAGTATCTTTCCTTCTTTATTGCCCTTCTGAGCCATGTGCGAGCGACTACGGGGAGGTCGGAACTAAGCGTGGAGACGCACCTGTGGATCCGCGAAATGTCCCGGGTGGATGCCGCCGTGGACACGGTACCGCGGTTCCGCTGGTCAGATGACGGTGTTGACCAGTCCAACGATTTGTTCCTCCCCGCCGTCTATTGCCGCCATTGCGGACGTTCCGGTTGGGGCGCCGTTCTGGCGCCCACCGGCATGGACCTTGAGCTGGACGACTCCAAGATCCGCGAGGCGCGCCTGGCGAACAACCCGAGGTTTCGAACTCTCATTTCCGCCGCCGCCGAGGCTGACATCATCGAGTTCCGTCAGGACGGTGCGGAGCAGGTCCAGGGACTGCACTGGCTGCACACTGTTAACCGGGGACTTTCCAAGACTCCTCCCGCTCCTGACAGCGCTGACCTGGCCGAAGGCCGCGTCATTCCCGTGCTAATGCTGACCGGACAGGACGCGGACGAGCAGTCCAAGCGGGACGTCTGCCCATCCTGCCTGGTCAAGGAAGGCATCGCATTTATGGGCAGTGCCATCGCTACGATGCTCTCCGTGAGCATCTCCAACCTCTTCGGCGCTGAGGGCCTTGATGAGGGGGAGAAGAAGGCCCTGGTCTTCACCGACAGCGTGCAGGACGCCGCCCACCGTGCTGGCTATGTCCAGTCCCGCTCCCACACCATGACGCTTCGCACCGCGCTGCGCCGTGCTCTGAGCGAAGACACCGCGACACTCTCAGAGGTAGTCGAAGCGGCCATCGCCAATGCGAAAACGCCGGCGGAGCGTTATCAGCTGGTGGCCCCCGAATACGTAGACCGGCAGAGCTTCCGCCAGTTCTGGAACCCGAAAGCAACACCGGCCGAACAGGCCCGCGGACGCCGGTTCGCCAGGCGCCGCCTGCTGTTCGACGCCATCCTGGAGCTCGGCCTGCAATCCCGCACCGGCCGGACGCTCGAGCTTACCGGTTCTCTCGCCGTCGAAACGGACGCGGGCAACGCCACGCGCATGCTCGCCGTCGCCCGTCGGGCGTACGATTCGGCGCAGCACCAGACGATGGTGGAAGACACTCCGCCTACAGACCAGCAGTTGCTGCAGTGGATCCGCGGCACCGTGGAGCGAGTCCGCCTTCAGGGCGGCATCAATCACGAGTGGCTCAAGGGGTACATCGCCACGGACGGCAAGCGGTGGCAGATCTGGGGCGGCCGGCCCAAAGGTGAAGGCATGCCTGCTTTCCCCTCCGGACGTCCCGCGCCGGCGTTCCCGCGGATTGGTCGCGCGGAGGGCGCGACGGACAACCTGGATACCGTCACTCCATCAACCTCGTGGTACTCCCGGTGGACGGCGCGCTGCCTCGGCATTGCGCCGTCGGACAGCAGCTACCTTTCCAAGGCTCTGATCACCGCGCTGGAAGATGACAATGTGCTGGGCAAGACGAGCACCAACTCCGGAGCCGACGTCTACTGGCTGGATCCGGCAAAGATCATGCTCTCCGTTCCCGCTGTCGATGACCTCGAGTCCGGCCGCCATGTCCTTGCGTGTAAGGTCTGCAAGGCCGTCACTCCAGGGAGCCTGACCGTCATCGACCAGCTCGACGGCGCCCCGTGCACTCTGGTCCGGTGCAACGGCAGGCTGGAACGCCAGGCGGGCGACTCCCGGAACTTCTACCGGGACCTGTACTCCTCGCGGGAAAGCAAACGAGTGGTTGCTCGTGAGCACACGTCTCTCCTGGACGACAAGACCCGTATTCTCTACGAGACCCAGTTCAAATCGGGATCCGACAATCCGCAGGCGCCCAATGTCCTGGTGGCCACGCCTACTTTGGAGATGGGCATCGACATCGGCGACCTCTCCTGCGTCATGCTTGCCTCGCTGCCCACTTCAGTCGCGTCTTACCTGCAGCGCGTCGGCCGTGCAGGCCGCCTGACTGGCAACTCGCTGGTCCTCGCGTTCGTTCGGGGCCGTGGTGAGCATTTGCCCAAGCTGCATGACCCGCTGTCTGTCATCAACGGTGAGGTTCGTCCGCCTGCAACCTACCTGGATGCAGAAGAGATTCTTGGACGCCAGTATGTCGCCCACGTGGCAGACCGGTTCGCCCGGACCGCCGGTCGCCCCCACCCCCGCGACGCGGTCCAGGCTCTCGGAAGCGTTGCGCCGGGGTCGTTTATCGGCGACCTCATCCAGGACGCCACAATGAATGCCAAGGATTACCTGACTGAGTTCCTGGGCCAGTTTGGCGAAAGGGTCTCCGCGGGAAGCCGCCAGCGGCTGATTGCTTGGGCATCCGAGCACGACGACGGCGAGCCCAGCGGTCTCGCCCGGCACCTCATCCGGGCGGCAGGGGAGTGGAAAGCCGACATCGACGAGCTCGAGGCACGCCGCAAGGAAATCGACAAGGCTCTCCCCGAGCTGGAGGCCGCGGCCAAAGAAGCAGAACGGTTGGACGACAAGTCCTCTGAGGCAGTTCAGGCCCTCCGCACGGCCAAAGCGACTCTTCGCATGATCGGCGACCAGCTCAAGCAGCTCCGCGGCGACTACTGGATCTCCGTCTTGGAGGCCTACGGCGTCCTGCCCAACTACACCCTGCTGGACGATTCCGTCAGCCTGGACGTAGGGCTGTCATGGAAGGACGCCGACACGCAGGAGTTCGTCACGGACACCGTGACGTACAACCGTGGCGCCTCCATAGCGCTCAGCGAGTTCGCACCGGGCGCCACGTTCTACGCCCAGGGCATGGAGATCCTCATCGACGCAGTGGACCTCGGGCCGCAGCAAAGCCACATCCAGAAATGGCAGGTGTGTCCACAGTGCGGCTGGATCAAGACAGACGTGAGTACCAGCGCGCCGGTCGCGAGTTGCGTCAGGTGTACGACGGCGGCAATCGCCGACATGGGCCAGATCTTCGACGTCGTGGTCATGAAAAAAGTTTCCGCCGAAGTCCGACGCGACGAGGCCGCCATCAACGACCGCCGCGACAACCGTGTCCGTGAACGCTTTACGATCGCTGCGGCGGCCGACATCGACCAGCAGCACCTGCAAAAGCGCTGGTTCGTGGAAGGCTATGAGTTTGGCGCGGAGTACTTTAACCGGGTAGACATCCGATGGATCAACGCGGGGCGGACCGCGTCGAATGGCGGGGTTCGGACCATTGCCGGCGACGACGTGCGTACACCAATGTTCCGGCTGTGTTCCTACTGCGGCCAGCTCGATCAGTCGGCCAAAGAGAACCGGCCGAACGAGCACCGATTCTGGTGCAAGTTCCGGAAGGAAACCCAGGAGAGTATCAAAGAAGTAGTTCTGGCGCGCGAGCTCAATACCCAGGGCGTGGTGCTGCACCTTCCACTCGACGTTACCTACGGCGATGATTTCTCCGTGCCGAGTCTTCAAGCCGCGCTGCTTATGGGTCTCCAGAAAGTCCTGGGCGGCGCGCCTGACCACCTCGGGGTGCTGAAGATTAACGATGCCGCGCATGGCGGCGGCCGGATTGCACTCATGCTCCACGATAAGGTCCCCGGAGGCACGGGCTACCTGGCAGAGTTCGCAGATGCGAAGCGGGTGTGGGAGCTGCTGTACGCAGCCTGGGAGATCGTGCGCGACTGCAGCTGCCGGTTCGAGGAACGCCTTGCCTGCCACCACTGCCTCCTGCCGCACGCCGAGCCATGGCAGGTCGACAAGGTGGCCCGGGCAAGTGCCGAACGGCTGCTTGGTCTCCTCCTTCGCTCGGGGCAGAAGGCCGCCGATGGTGAGGTGCCGCCGTCGTACTCGAACTGGACCGTAACCGAAGAAGCGCCGAGCGCCGAAACGTCCATCGAATCACTGCTGGAAAAGCGTTTCCGAAAGGCCTGGATGGACCGCCTCAAAGCAGTGGGCGCGCACACTAGGGTCACCCCCGGTGCGCTCGCCGACACGATCACCTTCCGCATTCCGGGTCAGAACTTCCAGTGGCAGCTTCTGCCGCAGGTAGATGTTGCCGGCACACGGCCGGACTTCCTGCTGAAAGGGCCGCCGGACCCGAACTTTCCGGTGCTGGCGATTTATACCGATGGCTTCGCATTCCACGCATCGCCGGAGCACAACCGGATCGCGGACGACGCGGAGAAGCGCGACAAGCTTCGGCACACCTCAGAACTGTCATCGGCCGTGGTCCCTTGGGCCGTCACATGGGAGGATGTGACTGCCTTTGACGCGGGTCCGTCGGCGCCGGTTGCGCTGCCGTCTTGGGCCAACGCAAAACTCAACGCACAGCTGATGGCCAGGTTCCCCGTGGACGCGTCCATAATGGGCTTGCTGGGCCGGGATGCCATGAGCATGCTCTGGCAGTGGGTCAACAAGCCGGATCCTGAAGCCTGGACCAAGTTCTCAGAACTGGTGCCGCTGATGCTCATGCAGGAGAAGCCGCAGCCTTCGGACGCGGACGCCGTCTACGGGCATGCTGTGGCCTTGGCCCGTGGAGAAGGGCCACCGCTGCCCACCGGCAGTGTGCCCGCTTGGACGTGCAGATCCGGCAGCATCGGCTTTGCTGCCGCGGGCTCGCCTAACAGCCTGTCCACGATCGCCGTCGGCCTTTGCCTTGATGATCGGCAAGATGCACTGGCTTCTTCTTCACACGAAGCCTCTTGGCGTCTTTGGCTGCAGCTCTCGAACCTCCTGGCATTCAAACCCATAGGTTTGACCATCGGATCCGTAGCTTCCGGCGTGAGCGCCGGCGGCTCGGTTGCTGCAGAAGTCGCGCGCCAGGAGATGGCGGACGAGGTCGGACTTGCGTGGAAGCCACTTCTGGATCAGGCAACTGAATTCGAGAAAACATTGCTGTTGCAGCTTGCCACTGCCGGTTTGGATATTTTGCCGGAGCTCGGATACGAGGTGGACGGCGTGCCAGTTTCAATCGCCTGGCCGGACCACCACCTTGCCGTAGTATTCGACGGTGACGAACGTGAAGGGCTGGAAGCCTCGGGATGGACCACCGTGGGAATTGACGTTGATGAAATACGCGAACTGCTGAAGGCAAAGGGGGCTTGACGTGGCACTCGTGACTTGGATCAAGCAGAAGGACAAGATCGACGGCGCAATGAAAGCCAAGGTCTACTCCTTCTTTGAAAAGTTGCAGAAAGACGACACTGCACCGGGCCTCCACATCGAACCGATGCATACGCCTGCGGACCCTCGCGTCCGCACGGGCCGTATCGATTTGAACTACCGCGCCGTGCTGTTCAAAGTCGCCTTTGAGAACATCCCGCACTACTTCTACTACGGTGCATGGCCCCACGACCAGGCAATCGACATCGCCCGGTCTAGCGTGCTGCAGGTGAACTCTGTCAACGGTGTCCTCGAGGTGGTGCGTGCATCAACACCGACTCCCGTGCCGCCGTCGGACACTGCGACCGAGGAGCCAGTCGAGGTGATCGAGCCGGAGGCTCCCGAGGATGTAGAGCCCGAATCACCACAGCTCTGGACGAACCCGCTCGGAACGTGCGGGATGGATCAGGGTGAGCTGGTGGCAAGCCTTGGTCTCGCTGCCGATCTAGTGAGCCGAGCCTTCGCTGCTTCATCAGATGAGGAGCTTCTGGATGTACTGAGTGATGCCCCGGAGTGGCAGGCCACGGCGTTGCTGGAGCTCGCCGCTGGGACATCCGTCTCAGAGGTACGGGACAAGCTGGCCCTGAGCCGCTATGTCGACGACCCGGAGGAGTCCGAAGAGGACAAGATCAAGCGGGCGCTCGAGCACCCGGCAACGAAGATGCAGTTCACGTTCGTGGGGGACAACTCCGAAGAACTGAAGAAAGTCATCGAAGGCGGCGACTTCGACTCCTGGCGTACCTTCCTCCACCCCGAACAGCGCATCTATGCCGAACGCCGCTACAGTGGATCCTTCAGGCTTTCCGGCGGTGCCGGCACAGGCAAAACCGTTGTGCTGCTGCACCGGGCAAGGGCACTTGCTCTTGCGGAGCCGTCTTCTCGTATAGTGCTGACGACGTACACCACCACCCTTGCTGAATCGCTTGAGAGCGGACTGGCAAAGCTTGACCCGGGGCTTCCTCGTGCGTCCAAGCCTGGTGATCCGGGCATTCATGTCGCCGGTGTGGATTCGCTCGTCAACAAGGTATTCCGTGCCGCCTCCGAAGTGGAACAGCGGCAGTCGATGAAGGACCTGTTTGGCCTCGAGGCTGCAGCTCCAGGCAAGATACTGGAGGCCGATCGAGCGCGCCAACAATGGGAATCCGCGCTTAGCGACGTGGAGCACAAGCTGGAGCCCGAGCTCGCCAACCCCACGTTCCTGCAGCAGGAATACGAGACCGTTGTGCTGCCAAACTTTATTACGGGTAAAGACGAGTATCTCAAGGTCCCCCGCGCGGGGCGCGGCACCGCACTGAACCGAGCCAAGAGGCTGGCCGTGTGGAAGGTCATCGAGGGCTACAGGTACTACAACCGGATCGACATGCATGCCTCCTTTGTTGAGATGGCGCACCTCGCAGCGTTGATCCTGAGGCAGCGCGCCGAGAATGGCCTGACTCGGATGGCAGATCACGTTCTTATCGACGAGGCCCAGGATTTGCATGCAGGTCACTGGCTCTTCCTCCGGGAACTGGTGCAGCAGGGTCCTGACGACCTGTTTATTGCCGAGGACTCGCACCAACGCATTTACGGACAGAAGGTGCCGCTGTCCCGTTTTGGCATCGGAATTGTCGGCAGGTCTCGGCGGCTGACCCTCAACTATCGCACCACACAGCAGAACCTGGCGTACGCCGTCGGACTTCTGAAAGGCATTCCCGTCACGGACATCGAGGGCACCGATGAATCCGTCAACGGATATACGTCTTCCCGTGTGGGACCGAAGCCTCAGGAACACGCGGCAACGTCCTATGTGGAGGAGCTGGACAACCTCGCCCAGACGCTGCGGACATGGCAGGAGGAAGGCGTGCCGCTTGAAACAGTCGGCATCCTGGTTCGCGCGAACTTCCAGATCGGCAAGGTAATCAGCGGACTAAACGAACGGGGACTAGAGGCGCGAATTGCTGGATCCGCCGCTGCCTCCGGGGTGCCTGCAGTGATGACCATGCACCGATCAAAGGGCATGGAGTTCACCCGAGTTGTTCTGTTCGGCATGTCGGATCAGTCGATGCCCGCCGCATACCAGCTGCAGAACCTGGCTCCGGCCGAACAAGCGGATGCGCTTCTGCGCGAGCGTTCGCTCCTCTATGTGGCTGCTACCAGGGCCCGCGACGGGCTTGTCGTCTCATGGAGCGGCAAACCGTCAGAGCTGCTTGGTACAAAGTAGTTTCCATACATAACGGCAATTGGGGGAGAAATGGCGGCAGGATCGACAGCGACGAAGTCCCGATGGTGGCATGGAGACGCTAAACAGCGGTACTGGATGGAACTGGTCAACGTGGACACCTGGGGGAGCGAGCTCATTGCACCCGATACACCGCGTTATGACTTGATGAGGGACGTGCGAGTTGGAGATGTTGTTCTCCATTGGGTTGGAAAGAACAATCCAATGCGCTTCAAATCCGGCATGTATGGTGCGTCGATCGTAGCGGGGGAGCTTCAGCCGCGCGCTGGGGACTGGTACGGGAAGCCCGCAAACACGATTCCCCTGACGAACTACACTCCTTTGCCTCACCCCTATCTCCTGACCGATCTCCGTGCAGATCATCAGTCCGACATCCTCGGTATTAAGAGCGAACTTGAACGTGATTTCTCCGGGCGCGGCAAGTTCACCATCTATTTTCCGTTTCAGGAGCATCCGACGAGCGGGTTGAAGCCGAATCAGGGGTATCTGTTCAAGCTTCCGGCGAAGGTCATCGATGTGGCTCCGGACCTACTGCCCGATAGTGACTGGGGCGGCTTTGATCGGCCGCTTGTTGCGCCGCCTGTGAGTGGGCAAAACGGTGTGAGGCAGCGCTACGCTGGCTTTTGCGCGGATCCGGTCCTGAAGAAGGCCATCGAGATGCAGGCCGTGCGTCAGGCAATTAGGCACTACGAGACTTCGGGGTTCACGGTGCAGGACGTCGGAGCATACCGGTCCTACGACCTGGAAGCGGTGTGTGGCGACGAAGTTCGTCGCGTCGAAGTGAAGGGCTCTCAAGGTCACGTTCAGAAGGTCATCCTCACCCGCAATGAGGTGACCAGCGCCAACGAGTTCGAACAGACAGATCTAGTGGTGGTTGCAGAGATCCAATGGGAGCGCCATCTGAATGGCAAGATCACTACCGCAGACGGGCTGATGAATGTATATCCCGACTGGAAGCCGTCGCCCGAAAACCTCGTGCCCTTGAGTTATGAGTACTTCCTGGATTAGAAATCCTGTGATGCTCGAGGGGGGGGTCGGACTCCCGACCCCCCTCGCTGCACAGGGCATCAGTAAGCTTTGTCGGCCAGCTTGTCCGCGAGATCGGAAGGGGCGAAGTCCTTCGTGTGATACGTAGTCCACCCCTGCTCCGCGAGCCAGTCGTCCCGCTCGTCGTCGCGGTCCACGAGTACTGCCACTCGGGAGGAAGGCCACAATAGATCTACCTGCCACTGGTTGTCTGGGCCGATGTCCGCCCCCCAGTCTCCGAGCTCTACCTCGACTTCTACAAGTTCGGGGATGAGTTCCCTCAAATCGGGACCGGATTCGGCAAAGACGGTCAGCCAGGCGCTCTGCCGGATGCTTTCCGGAATGCCCAAGTCTTCGGCAACGGAGGATTTCCCTGAAGCCTCGACGCCAAGCGTCCCTAGAGGATTCAACTGTGCCCATTCAAGAAAGCCGAGCCCAATTTGCCCGTGCACGCCGAATAGGGTGCCCCGGTCCAGGTTGGAATTGAACAGCTCGCAGCTAGTTTCCGGGACGAGGACGCAGCAATGGCAGGCTGCGAGGTTTCGCGCGTCAGTTCCTGATCCTCGAGACTCGATGCAAACAGGGTCGGTCGAGCACCACGATGTACGGAACAAGCCTTCATCCAGTGCAGGACCAAGCCGCTTCGGGCTCGCTTGCGCTGCGATGCCACCCAGACTGCCAGCCGAGTCCGATGAGGCCGTGTAAAGAAGCACTCCGACCTGATCCTGACCCACATAAAGACGTTCCCGGATCGAAGATGCCGGGTAACCGGCGTCGAGTGAAAGCTGGTCGATGATGATGTGGGACAGTGTGTGGACCAGGGTCTCCACAATGCTCCCAGGGGCAGGGTCCAGTCCCCGCTGCTTCGCTGCGCGCTTGGCGTTGATCCACAAAGTATTTTCACGGCTTGCGGCGAAGTCAGTTTTTGCCCAGGCCTCGACTTGTGATCTGTCCAGGGCGACAAAGAGTCCCTCGCCGAGGGTCTCGATTGCGGGCAGCCAGTTTTGTCGGTTGTCATCTGGTGACAGTGGAGACAATTTCGCATCCGGCTTGTCCTCGCCCCTGGGTTGCAGGCGGCTGAAGCCGTAGAGTGCCCGGACTTCCCTGAGTCGGGTGATTTTTCGTGCCGCCTTGATCCAGTGCTGGTGGGCAGTTGGAACGGCTACTTTCTCAGCGACGAAATCTGTGTCAGGGCTGTCCTTCCGGCCGTTCATCAGCGCAAGGAACTCCTGCTCACGAAGCTGGTCTTCGGAGAGCTCAGTCTCTTCGCTGCCGTGGAATTGGCGTCTGATTTCGGCCCGCAGCTCGTCCACAGAGAAGCGTCCATCGAACTCTTGGACAACGCCCTCCAAAACCCACGCCGATGCTGGTTCAAGTGCCTGTGGTTGGCTGAGCTGTGAAGCCTTCGATGTCACGACCTTCGCCAGGAACTCCGAATACGGCGGAATGGAGATCGCAGATCTGACTACTGGAAACCAGACGTTGGATGCACCACGCTGCACCGTCTTGGGAGGCTTACCGCATTCACGCTCCCGGTATCCCCAGCCGAGCCACGGCCGGTTCCCCTGGCATTTCATCTCCTTCAAGGCGATGGAGTTGAAGGCGTCGGCCATTGTCCGCGATTTTCCGCATGAACACCGGACCACCATGTCGGCCAGGGACGATGTCCGGCCTTCCGAGGCAAGCGAGAGCAAGTGGTTGGCATCCTCTGTGGGGGTGAAGCCATGAACCCAATAAGAATAGGGAAAGTCGTCGATATGTCCGTCCTCGCATGCGACGACGAATCGCGATGGAGTCAGCGGTGCCAGTGACTTACATAGGCCACACTTGGGATCCTCGTAGGACGCCTGTAACTGCTGTATCTTCCCGAGACGGTTGCAATTCGGACAAACAAGCATCTGTGGGAAACGAACTACCGGAATCTTTCCGCGAGCTCCCGCAGGGGGCAGTAAAAGCTCAGACACTTTCAAGCTTCTCGCAAGACGTGGCTCGCTGACCGGCTTCAAATGCTTCCGGTCCCACTGATCGATGCTGGTGATCATGAAGCTGTTGTTTTCGGCTGGGAACAGGCTGCCGACTCCGAACGTGGAGATCAACTGGCTGCGCCGAGCGGCATAGGTCTTTTTAGCCAAGGGTGGCATCCTTCCTCATTGGGGCGGGCCGGAGTGCCGTTTCTGCGTCAACGTCGCGCATGCTGCGGGGCGTGGGCCAGGGAATGGTGCTTGTGCTGTAGACGAAGTCGGGATCTTCAAGGGCTTTGCTGGAATCGATGAGCAGCGAACGCGGCGAATTCCGCTTGCCCTCGTAAGGCAGATCAGCGTCAGCGAGGGCTGCTTTCCGCCATATGTTAAGAAGTCGCTCCAGCTCTTCGCGCGTAGCGGAAAATTCCCCAGGATCGACGGATGCGACCCGATTACCTATCCAGGTCATAACTTCATCTACTGCTGGGGATTTGTCTCGGACATGCCCTGCAGTGCCACGTAGCTCGGGGACTAGCATCCTCAGTGCTGACACCAGCGTTGCATGAAGTCCCCGGTCTCGCGATCGGGCAGCGAAAGGCGTGGCACTGGTCGCTTCAACTGCCCGGTAAAGCGCTCCATGGAAGTCATTGAAGGATTCGTAGTGTGAGCGGTCCCGTGTGCGCGCTGCGTTGAAGATGGTTACTACCAAGCCGGGGTGCTGTCGCCCGACGCGGCTCGTCGCTTGAATGTACTCCGCGCTTGATTGGGGCTGTCCCATGACTGCCATGAGACCCAGACGGTCGACGTCGAGGCCAACTGAGATCATGTTCGTGGCCAATACAACGTCCTCAGGTACCTGGCCACTCATCAAGCTCTTCTCCAGGGACTTGAGCGCCTCTGGAATTTTGTGGTTTTCAACGCGGCTTGTCAGCTCACTCAATTGAATTCCGCGGCCCTCAAGCCTGCCGTCACGTTTCGCCAGCAGATTAAGCCGGGCCCGGACGTCGTCGTATACCTGAAGGTAAGCGGAGCCAAGAACGCGGAGACTGTTGAAGTAACCCATGAGGGTCCAGTAAGGGTCACGGTCTTCGGCCGTTGCCGCGTCAATCAGGTTGGCCGAGTGCAGCAACGAGGCGTATGTGCGGACCATGAGCGTCGCGTGACTGGTGCCGGACGCGAGCACTCCAACGTATTGGCGTGTTCCGAATTGCTCGGAGGGGGCCTTCTGGGCAAAGAAGGAGTCGTCAGGATCAAGTCCCGGGGGTGGGAAAAGGCTGGATTTCCGGTTGAAGACGGAACGAATCTGGTCTTCAGCCCTTCGAATCGTGGCCGTGGAGGCAACGATCTTTGGCTTTCTGGCTTCTGAGCCCCCTTCACGCCCGATGCCACTGGCGGCCAGGTCGACAGCCGTTTCGAACAATCCAACAGTAGAACCGAGGGGGCCGGAAATAAGGTGAAGCTCATCCTGGATAATCAGGTCCGGGCCCAGATCAGCAGGGGAGAGGCGTCCAAAAAGGGTTGCAATTTCGCCACGCCAGGACATCCCTGCGAACTTGTCGACAGTGCCGATCACGAGCTCCGGGCGCTCCCTATAGACATCCGTGTCGACTATATGAACGGGAAGACCGTCACTGAAGTCGCATGAACGATTGGAACACGTCACAGTCATTCGATCTGTCGGGACCTTGGTAATCCTGTAGTCGTCAACGGTGAGTCGGGTGCCACACCAAGGGCATGCTTCTATCTGTCTTGGGTTGCCTTCGATGACTTCCTGATTGCTCCTGAGCTTTCCGAGGTTCGTCCTCGCAGTCGCAATGTCGTTCGGGGTGGCGCCTCCGCCGACCCAGAGCCCGATGCTAAACGATGCGCCTCCAAGACGGTTCTCGTTGTCCAGCCGCACGGATTCCAGGGAGCAGATGAGCATGGCGGCGCGCTCGAACTGTTGGATGGTCAGAAGTCGCAGCGTGTAGCGCATGATAACGGCGACGCCGCGAACACTGGTATCGCGAAGTCGCCGAAGCAGCAGAAGATAGGCGATAAGCCCGAGGTATGCTTCGGTTTTTCCACCACCGGTGGGAAACCAAAGAAGATCGGCTAGGTCCCTTTCCTCGTGCAGGTCGTCCGTTAAAGACGGCAGATTGATGAGGATGAAAGCGATCTGGAAGGGGCGCCAGCTCTGCTCGCCAAGTTCGAAATCGCCCTTGGCTCCTTTTCGTACCCAGTCCTGGCGGGAACGCTGCATGTGCATTGCTTTGTTCGCCAACTGAAACGCCTCAAAGGCTTTTGCATCATCGGCGAGCAATCGGATTCCAGCCTTGATGCGAGTGTGGGCGATCCCCGCCTGCTTCATGTGTTCGTCCGCGACCCCGCGCAGGTGGGGTGGCACGTACGCTGGCCCGTCCTGTGTTGCAGATGCAGTGGATGCCGCGATCCAGGTCGAGTAGTCCTCTGCGAGGCGGCTGAGTTCGGCAACGACTTCTTCACGTGGTGCTGTTGCCATGAAGGGCAGCGACAGATTGGCGGCACTGCCTCCAGCCATGGATCTGTGGACGTCTTGCCGGGGGACAAACGTTGACGAGACTCGTTGACAAAGCCGCCCGTCGACGTCGGACTCTTGTACTTCGATTGCGCACCCGTGGCCTGCCCCGAAGACCATGTGGTTGCGGTAGAGAAGCTCCGAGGACGCCAAGTCGGGGTCGGACGGGACGCTGGTGCGGAGCTTGGAACGGTCTACCAGCGCCGGGACTGGCGTGTGGACTGAAATGCCGGCCTGGAACCAGCACGCCACATCCTTGTCGGAGGCCGGGTCCGGCTTGGGTTGCGTGTTTCGGAGAACAACGGTGACAGTAACAACAGCTTCTTCCGGGGCACGCACCAATGCATACAGCTCCAGGGCGCCGCCCTCAAGCAGGTGACGCTGAGGTCCGGATGCAGCAAGATCTACTTCGATCTCCGGCAGATCAGCGGCAGTTCGCTGCCAATCGTAAGTGTCACGCTTCTTGCTGCCGCTCTCCCTGACGGTGGCTATTGGCGTGTAGCGCGCGGCCCTTGGGGTCACAGCCAGGGACGTGGAACGGTTTGTATCCACGGAGACGGTCACGCCCACGCTGCTGGGATAAGTCAAGCGGGCGTTCGCTACGGAGCTGTCCACGGAGGCCTCGCCTGACGCTGCAGCAACCGACTCCGGTTCATCCGGGGCTTCGACGTAGGTATCGTCGGCAGCGGGCCAAAGTACGCCCGTCACATAGCGCTCCAGCGGACGCTCCGTGATGAGTTCGTCGGCATTGCCAGGTCCATAAAGATCTGTTTCAAGGCGGTCCACCATTTCACGGCGGAAGGCGTACTTGGCATCGAGTTTCGACACTTATTGCTCCTAGTTCTTCGTCCGCGTTATCAAACCGGTCAGGCGAGGGACCAACCACATGCCCGAAGAGCCCAGCTCTGTCAGCTTCGTCTCTTCAGGGTGGCCGGTAGCGCATTCGATGGACGTGACGCGGGCGCCGGTGAACCCTGCAGGCCACTCGTAGCTCCGGTGGGTTTTGAACCCAAAGTTCTTCTTGAGGGCATATGCGAAGGCTGGACTCGTTCGCCCGATAACCTTGCCGTCACTGGTAGTCAATACATAGCGGGGCACTTCTCCGGGCTCCGGTTCGGCTTGTAAGGAGCCAGACACTACCTGGCCCAATAGGTGCTCCAATACGAGGTTGTCCTGGATTGCCTGGGCGTCGCCGTCTTCCGGGTAGTACGGCGAGACGTCATCGATATCCGAGTTGAGAAACTCCATCCGGGCTGTGTACTGGCCGTACTTTCCGTAGGCTTTCTCCAACCACCGCCCGGTTGAGCCATCAGCATGCTTGAGCAGCTTCTTGGGCAGTTTTGTGGAGATTACCTCTTCCCGTGCCCGGGTCAGTGCAACGTACTTCTGCTTGAGCGTCGCCTCATTCTGCTCAGCCGCCGGCGATCCAAACTCGGGCTGCAGATAGAGGACGTTCGTGAACTCAAGACCCTTGGCCCGGTGAACAGTCGAAAGTATGAGGCTCGCGGTATCCTCCACCGTAAGAGTTAACGGAATGGACCTGCTGCGGAGTCGCTGACTCAGCTGGGGGACATTCAAGGAGTTGTAAGCCGTGAAATTCCCTTCGGCTGTCTTGAGCGCAAGCCACAGGTCAGCTGCTGAGTCGCCGAAGAGTCCGGTAAGTCGTGACTTGATGTCGTCCGCATCGTACGTTCGGTCTTCGAGGTCTTTGAAGACCTGGTGTACCCAAGGCGCCACACTCATGTCCTGAGCTTTGCGGCGAACCAGATGCGGATAACCGTTCTGCCACAGAAGTTCGCTCGCGATAAGCACCTCGTAGTTTGTCGAACAGAGGAGGGCTGTCGTCTCGCCGGCATTCGGGCTCAGCGCCCCGCACTCATTCAATACGGAGGTGCTCGACACTTGCCTTCGGAAGTCGTCAAGAAGTCCATGTGCTGTCTCTGAACCTGAATCATCGAGCTCACCGAGGTTTCGGATTTCGTCGCCGACAGCAATAAGCTCGCGGGTGCGGTCAGTGACCGCCCTGTAGTGTTTCGCCAGCGCGTAGTGGTCGGCGCCGAAATCGCTGACGAGTCTGTCGATAAGTTCCGCCGACGTTAGTTTGGACTTCGATTCATCCAGCTGGAAGTCGTAGATGCCCTGAAGGGGATCACCAAGAACGGTAAAGCCAAGGTCGTCTCCGAGGGCGGACAGCAATGCCAGAACAAGCTCAGCACGATCGCCGACGAGGTCTTGGGCTTCATCAATCAGAATGTGCTTCAGGTGGAAGATTCGGTCGGGTGTCTCGTCGCCAGCAATGTATTCCGTCGCTTTCCTGATCCGTGCATCGAAGCTGTCACCAAGAGTGTCTTCGTCCATGTCGATCAGTATTTGTGCGGCAAAGGAGTCAAAGGTCCTGATCTGCATGCCATCCAGATCATGCACGCGAGCACGTTTACGCACTGCTTCTACGGCGGCACGTGAGAAACTCAGCACTAGAATCTCGTCTGCTGGATTTAGACCGTCTTCTACAAGTGTTTGCACTCGGGCAAGAAGCACTTCGGTCTTGCCTTGCCCGGCCGCGGCGGTGACAAACAGCCTGTCCTCTGGTCCCGCTTCTGCCACCGCCCTCTGGCTTTCGTCCAGCTCAATGTCAGCGAGCACTCATTGCCTCGTTCCTCCAGAGGTAGTCCAATTGCGTGAAAGCGAGCTGGTCCCCGTACTGATCCAAGTTGTCCTTGACATTCACAATCAAAACTTCTTCGCTGCCGCCGTTCAGAGGACCACGAAGGCCCCGCCCAATCATCTGTATGTATTTGTTCGGTGAGAAGGTCGGGCGGCAGACGTAAACCGCGTCGACCTTAGGCGCGTCAAATCCCTGCGTGAGCACATCGAAGTTTGTGAGAACCCGAATCTTCCCGCTGCGGAAGTCTTCAATAATTGATCGTCGGTGGCCAAGGTCGGTCTTGCCAGAGATTGCTGCCGCCGGGACACCTTCCACCGTCAAAACTGCGGCGAGGGCTTCAGCGTGTTCCACGGAGGCTGCAAACACGAGAGTTGGTCCTTTGGTGTCCGATGCCTTGATGTGGTCCAAAATGACCTCATTACGTTGGGTGTTGTCCGCTACGTGTTGGAGGTCGATACGGGCCTCGAGCATCGCACTCTGCGAATCCTGGTCCCTAGCTGAGCGCATATCTTTGAGTTTGAGCTCGATGCCTTTCAGCTCCCGATGCCTCACCCGGGCCAGAACCCCCATCCCCTGGAGATACTCGTGGGCATTTTCCGCGCTGAACTCATCCGGCTCAATGAGATTGCGCCCGAATCGCGCGACGAGTCGCTCGGTCTCCTTCTCGTTCGTGCCCCGATAGGGCGTGGCGGAAAGGCCAAGCAGCGAGCGGGACCTCTCGGTAAATGACCGGCCGAACCACGAGAGCACGGGAGTGTACGAGGTTGAAGTCGCGCCGTGCGCTTCATCAATGATTACGAGATAAGGATTAGCCATCCATTCGTACATGGCCCTACGGGTCTGTTGGATGCTGGCCAGTGTTTGAATGGTTGCTACGACCAAGTGAAGTTTGGTTTCCTCGCGGACGGCGCTGTTACCGCCCCAAAGCCTACTAACTGCCATGCGCTCGCCAGGCACTCCCGCCGCTTGCCACACGTAAGTCCATGTTTCGATTGCCTGCTCGCACAATTCTTCCGACTGGGCAATCCAAACGACTAAACGGCGCTCCCCGTTTGGCGCTGCTTTTATATCCCGGATCACCGATTCAACAGCTACGCGAGTCTTGCCCGCACCGGTAGGCAACTGAACTAGGCCGCGGCTGTGCTCGGTGTTTCCGGCCAGGAGATCGACAATCTTTTTGCTGGTTGTCTCCTGGTATTGGTGAAGAGGGTTCAAACCGACCGGTCCAACAAACTCTTCGCGCTCCGGTTTCTTTTTTATGGACTCGCCAGCCATAGCGGGGGAGAACCCGAGCTCTTTTACGAACTCTTGGGCGGTGCGACCACCCCGGAACTGATCTGGCGCGTCAATACCAGCGTCGGCAAGCGCAGGCTTTAAGACCTTGAGAAGGCTGCTGCCGTGAAGGTTGCTGACGATGTCGAAGAGACGCTCATCTGTCACTTCGAGGCCCCTCGATTCGAGCATCGATACGACAGCGTCTGGGATAAGCTCCAGAAGCGTGTCCCTTCCGACGAGTTCGGCTATCTTGCCAGCATCAGTGGTCCGCCTATTGACGCGATCGCGTAGGTCCTGAGCTGCCTTGTCCTTTTTGAGCTGACGCATGGCTTGCTGGACTTGTGCAGTTGCCCGCTGGCTGCCGAAGGCACCAAGAATTGTTGTGAGCAACGCTTGATCTCCCTGGGGTGCACGGTAATAAAGCGCGCCGTCTTCAAGACAGAAGGCTCTTGGCGTAGCTTCTGAGCGTGAGTCGAAGCTATTCGTACGGACTACCTCAACAGAGGAACAAGGAATACATAGTGTCTGAACCGCAACTTCACTCGCCGCCCGCTTAAGAAAAGGGAATCGCGTCCTGATGCTCTCTTGCGGTTCACCCTCCAAAGGAGTGGCACGAACCGACGTGTAGAACTCAACGGTAATAGGTTTGAGTCCCCAGTTCTCCGCAAGGGCAGCGTCAAAGTCTGGATGACCGGTGAAGACAACCGGTACATCCGCGGTTTCGACAAGGTAGTCTCGAGAAGCGATATCTCTTGCAAGTATCAGGTCGCTCGTGCGATATCGTGAGTTCCGCCCTCCGCTGAGGGGCGTCAGAAGTTCTCTTGGGGCTGCAACATCTTGTGCAGCCAGGGCCCCATAGAGCTCATGCAGCTGTTGCATCGGAAGCCGCTGCTCAGCAAGGGTAAGAATAAAACTCCACTGAATTTTTCTGACGTCGGCGCACAAACTTAGAGCTTTCTCTATTTCATCACCGGGAAACGGCAGGTAGTCGCTAGGTATTCCGTCAATTCTTCCTACGCAATGTCTGGTGTCGACTAATCCAAGCGGGGTTTCGAGAGCCCCATAGCTCCTTACCCACCATAAATCGGGTCCCTCGATATTTTCAGAGCCGCGGAAACCGCTTGTGAAATCAATTCTCGTCGGGTAATGAGTCCTGCCCATAAGAACTTGCGTCACCCTGGCACGCGTGCGTGCCGACGCTTCAGTTAGGAGATGGAGCCCATCTGTCGTCAGGGCTTGATTGAAGCGGATTCCCGTCCCCGCTAGTCCAATCGACCCTGTGAGGCGGCTGACCTGATGGGATTTCCACAGGTCGTAAGTTCCACCACCCCGGGCCATTTTGGCGTCCGAGAGGGACGTCCTAGCTCCCAGGTTTTTCATCAAGGCAATGTCGTGCGCGTGGATCTGCTCATCAACTAGCAGATGTTCATCACCGATACTCGCTTGTGGAATAAAGGACCCGGGGATCCAGACATTTCCTAGCGGTCGCCATCTTCCGTCGCGGCAGCAAACAAGGATATTAGCGGGTTCGGTCCGCTCATTGATTATGGAGAGGCTTTCGGGAACGGGTAGCGACCGAGTGAGTTTCCACAGCGTTTTGGCTAACTCCGTGTCGCTGTAGTCATGCGCGACGTCTGTAGCCATTCGACTGACGATTCCCCGACCATCCTGGGCTTGGAGGTCCAGAGCCCGCAGATAGCTGTTGGCATTCCCATGGTGCATCAGATCGTATGAGACAACGTTGGCTGACACATCGTCAGCCTTCATAGGAAGGAAGACCTTTGACGTGTTTGGCGGCTCGACACTGCCATCCGACATCAGCACGATACGGCTGCGCCGCATCGCCGGTTGATAGTCGGGGTAAGACTTGTCGATCATGGCAGCTAGCTGCAATGCATTTTCGTAGTCTTGAAGCTCTCCTCCTGCAACTACCTCCTCGAGCCATTCCTCGATCGATGCACGACTAAGGTTTGCTTCCTTCAGAATGCGAACAACTTGCGATTCTCGACCTCGCAACGCGGCTGCATGCAGCCAACGGCGGCCCATTGGGATCCAGGATTCCCATAGGGCGATAAGTCGTGTTGCCTCTTCCAAAACTGGCGGCACCTTAATTTCACTAGGCAGACCTAGGACTCCCGAACGGTCTGGTAGGCAAGGAGCGAAAGGCAAAATTTTGTAGATTGGCTCGTTCATTACCCCATCTGCCCACGATTCCGTTTCTTTTGCCCTGGACGGCA
The DNA here is from genome assembly GCF_029581595.2 of Arthrobacter sp. NQ7. Lineage (NCBI taxonomy): Bacteria > Bacillati > Actinomycetota > Actinomycetes > Micrococcales > Micrococcaceae > Arthrobacter > Arthrobacter sp. NQ7. The sequence continues at coordinate 122,119 of NZ_JARFXU020000008.1, forward strand.
GAAGATCGAGGAACCACGCAGGGTCTGCTGGCTTAGTAAGACTTGCGAGAGCCGAAGCAACCATACGAGGAATCGTTTGGGTCAAAATTTCTTCGTTGTACTTCGTCTCGAGCATGCTGATGCGGTCTTCGTTCATCTTGAAGGCAGCATTCACGATGCCCCGTAATGAAGTCTCGTGCTGTGTTGGAAAGTAATTCCAAAACCTGCCAAGCTTGACGCGGGGGTTGCCGGTTACAGGCACGGCCCATGTGACATCAACGTGTTTTCGAGCAACAATGCTTCCGGCTTCTTTGGCAGCATCAGCGCTGACATCGTGTTGGTGCCGGAAAATCATCCATTCGGAGTTCGTGGAACCATCTGTGAGCCTGACCTTATTCTCGTTCCGGTCAGCTGCCCAAGTGATTGAAGTCCCTTCGACGCGGTCCTCAAAGTCCAGGGAGCCGATCTTGTCAGAAAAGAGTAGGAACTCCCCAGGGAAGGCTTTCATCTCGTCTGATAGCCAGGCGACGCTCCCCTTCAGTGGAAGTTTTACGACCGTCGAAGCCCATGGGAACAGTTCTCTAAGAACACTGTCCTTGGCTGCGGCCTTGTCTGGATCCACTGGCATGGCCAACCGAAGTATCGGGTAATCGGTCAGCTCGGGGAACAGATCCTTGAGCAGCCCGCGACTTTGGTTCTGGCTCCAAGTAACCGAGCCGCTGCGGCTATAGATCGTTGGTTCGGAAGTTACTTGGATTACGGACTTGAAGCCCAAGCCGAAGCGCCCGATTTCATCGTCGCGTTTCTCTGAAGAATGGGAAAGCATGAGGGTTCGGAAGCCAGCCTCGGTGAACGGCCGACCCTCATTAGCGCAGTAGAGAGCCTCTGGGGTGAGTACAACTTTTATTCGGCCACCTGGCTCTTTGATTGCGTCAGCCGCATTTTGGATGAGCTCGTTTAGTTGTTTGCGACCATAACCGCTCTGGGAGATTGCAGCTTCGATGTTGCTGTGTTCACGGATGAGCTGGGGACGCGCCCTATACGCATCGAGGGCACTCTGGGTTTCAGCCGCGACGAACTTACTGAGGGGTGAAGTGATACCCGCCCATGAATCCCGAACCATCATTGGTTCTGTCCCCCACATCAAAAATCAGTGCTTGCGGCCCCTGCCGAAGTCTTCTGATTTATATCTACCATTCATATGCGATTCTTTGCTCAAGTTTTCGTCAAGAGCGTCCTAGAAGTGCTGTATTAGTTGGGCGGCTATAGCCCGACCGAGAGCGGTGGGCACTGCATTGCCAATCTGCTTGGCTATGGCAGTTTTTGATCCAACCCATAGTCGGTCATCGGGGAACCCCTGGAGCTTCGCAGCCTCAAGATGAGTGATAGCGCGGTGCTCAACGGGGTGCAGATAGCGACCTTTTTCGGGCTTAAAAAACTCGGTTCTAACGGTGACCGAAGGTTTGTCCCAGTGCAGACGTCCCATAACGTCGCCGGACCCGGAGTTGTGGTTCAACCAACAAGGAGCCTTGAGGTTCTTTGGAAGATCGAACCGGTTCCCGCCCTCCGGGATGTTAACGAATCTGTTCAACGACAGCTCAGCGTAATCTCGGCTGAGGTGAAGCTCTGAAGTGCGGAAGGATCCGGAAAATGTCTTGCCAGCGTAAAGAGTTGTCCGCTCCGGGAGCTTAGTTTCGGACACCTGGGACGGCAGGCCCTTGAGCGCTTGCCTGACAGTACGGTGATGTCCAATGTGGGTCGGCATCGGAAAGCCCGGGAAGGGCAAGTCTCTATGGTGGCCGATAAGTATGGCCCGCTTTCGCGACTGAGGCGCTCCATAATCTGCAGCGTTGAGGACGTGCCATTGGAACGAGTACTCTCCGATGATGCCTTCATCAGCCGTCGCATCTCGAAAGTCTTGAAGCTGCTGAGACTTGCCAAACGCAGGGACGTTCTCGACGATGAAGTACTTGGGTTTCGCCCGTTTGAGGGCTTCTGCGTATGGGCGCCACAGCTGATTTCGGACATCGTCGGGGTCTTGCTTCCCGAGTTGGGAAAACCCTTGGCAGGGCGGGCCACCTATGACGATGTCGACTTCAGGAACAATCTCTTTGACCAACCAGTCTTGGATTGGGCCGGCGTAGACCTTGTCACCGAACGTTGCAGCGAACGATGCAGCAGCAGCCGGCTCAAACTCCACCGCCCGCTCAGTAACGAACCGAGGGGAAGCTGCATAAAAGCCTTGGGTCAACCCGCCAGCCCCGGCGAAGAGATCCAAAACTGTAATGGATTTGGCGGACTTCTTGCGCTCGTAGGGGGCGGTGACGGCTGTACTCATGGTGGACTAAGAATATCTGTCCCGGAGCAACGTCCCGTGCCTTCGCCTCGTGTCTCTTGCAAGCGGTGGAAGCCCTGAGCTTCCATCTCGACCTGAGACTGCCCCTTGCGACACCGGGACCACGACGCCTGACGCCATGGAGTATAGGACGTGACGTCGCGGCCCATTAGGTGCGCAGCCAGGCGGATTGACCTGGACCAGGCACTCAGGCGCGCATCTGTGGAATTGCTCAGGAGCACGAGGGGGCCACATCGCGGTGGATTCCTAGCCCTTTTGGTCCAGTTGCCCTGCACGACCCATCAGACCCAGGATTCTTGTTTCCGGCATGGTGGCAATTCGGGTGGGTCAATGCGCGGTTTTCCTGCCGCTAGTTGGTTTCGCCTTCGGAGCTTTCTTACGACCGAGAAGGCCAAGTCCTGTCCACCATTTCCGCCACCAGAACATCTTGAGTGGATCTTCACCTGTTGCCAAGAAATGGCGCAGTGTAGGCAGTTCATTGGGGTTCATAGCGTCCAGCGCGCGCGTGTATGGCGCGAGTCGGCATTGGGAGCCTATGCCGTCTGCCCAGATGTCCCACGTCTTGGTAGAAACAAAGCCATTGCGACGAAGATCCAGCTCATCCTCGCAAAGGTGAAGGTACGCATTGACCCTTGCTTTATCTGCTGATTGCTGATCATCACCTAAAGCCTCGGTCCAGGCGTCACCTTCGAAGTTGTCCATCAAATTCCAATATCGCTGAACGTATAGGTTCTCGAAGTCGCGGTGTTTTGCGGCTCGGGCTCCGATCAGTTGCGGAACCAAAAATAGTACGGCCACCACCGTGGCGGCGTGTGCAAGGGGTTCAAGCCAATCGAATGTCATCGTTGCACTTCTTTGTGAGGCGGCTGCTCGCCGTGACTAAACATATGCTGCCCATTCTTTCTTGAAGTCAGGATGGTCTCTGTATGATGCGGCGAGACATCGGAGAATGTACGCGCTGAAAGGGGCCAGCTCGTCGTCGTGTTTTGCAGCGGCTTTGAGAATCTGCCCTTTTGCCGCGCAGTCGATGAGCACCTGCCGCGGGCTGTGTTTGTCAATGTGCCTGAATACTCGCCGTATTGCAGGGTCACGACCTGACGACAACTGTTCCGTAAAAGCCCACCAGCTAGCGTCTGTGGGGTGTGCTTCGGCAGCATAGCGTGCTCTGTCCTCTTCTTCCCTAATGCGGGCAAGTATGAATTCTCTGATGTCAACGTCCATGTCCATGCGAACCAGTCTTGCACTGTGAGTTGTTCACCCGACGACTGAAAATACCTAATCGCTCCGCTCGCGTGATTTCAGCCCATGAACTCGAGAGCAGCCCATTCCACTTACCTCGCTAACGACTTGTAGTTTGAGGCTGAATCCAAGGGAGTGCCGCTTCCGTTAGGTACACTCACGCAATAACTAAGAGAGGAACCGGTATGACCAGCACGAGCGCAGTTGAAGCTGAGGAAAAGGTCGTTGATCCTGAAGCCGAGGAATCTGCTACGGCTTCAGAACCCGAGGCTGAGGAAACGCCGACGACTACCGCCGAGAAGACGTCCAAACAGCTCTTGAAGTTGGTCGGCACTGTAATCGACACAGGTGTTGGGCCACTTACGGGGTCGATTGCATGGGCAGAGGATCGGTTGGCCCGCGTTCAAGGAGACCGGTACAAATCCAACGAGGAGTCGACGCGGAAAATTAGTCTGGAAGAGCGCGAGGACATCGATAAGGCGATCGCCAGGTTGGTCGTCGAATCGGTCCAAGCCGCAGGCGTGAACGGCTTCGTCACCGGCCTCGGCGGGTTCATCACATTGCCGGTTACCATTCCGGCGAATATGGCGGGCGCCCTTGTTATCAATGCACGGCTCGCCGCTGCAATCGCTTATCTCCGAGGCTATGACCCGAAGGATCCGCATGTCCGGACGGTAGTGACCCTCATCGCCGTCGGCTCGAACGCACAGCAGATCGCGAAAGCCGTTGGGGTTAAGGTTGGCCAGAAGATGGCAATAGAGGCGATCAAGAAACTCCCGATCGCGATAATTCGTGAGATCAACAAGAAAGCCGGCTTTATGCTGCTGGCAAAGTATGGCTCCAAGCGTGCGCTGGTGACCTTGGCGAAAGGCATTCCGTTTGTCGGAGGGGTAGTCGGCGGCGCGGTGGACGCGTCCATGACGAGCGTTATCGGGCGCACGTCACGATCGATGTTCCCAGCCGACTGATTGGCCTTTCTGGCTGCCAACTGGAATTGGCGCACGTAGATTTGCTGCCGCGTTCTGTGCGGAACGCGATCGAGCGGGCATTACACTAAGGCTGAGTAAACGCGTCCGGCACTCGCAGGAGAGCAGGGGTATAGGAACGGCCCCAGGGCGTTTCAAGGGGGAGAACGGGCCCGATGATCGCCAGGCTTTTAAAGAATGTTGCCTTGCTTGTGATTGGTGCTTTTGTGGCGCTGACGTTGACTGGGCTTAATGTTATGAACATCTTCGCGTCCAATCCGTTCAAGGTGAGCCAGGTCGACCGGAGCCAGCCTGTACTCCTGAAGTCTGTGCAGGATATAAGTCAGTTCCACTCTGCCGTGGGGAACTTTGAGGTGGTGCTCGACGTCGAGGAGGACGTCGACTGGTTGCCCGGATTCATTGCTGGCCAGCGGACGTTGTTTGTCGCGGCTGGCACCGTCAATGCTTACGTTGATTTTTCAGGTTTTGCTGGCCAAGATCTGACGCTGTCGCAGGATGGAAAATCTGTGACGATCAAGCTGCCTGAGCCGGCACTAGACAAGCCCAACCTCAACTTCGATCGGTCCTACATCTACGCTCAGGAGCGCGGTCTTGTTAACCGGGTCGTCGATTCTATCGAGACGCCTCAGCAGGAGAAGTTTTTCCAAGAGGCCGAAGCGAAGATGACTGCCGCCGCAGAGGAGTCGGAGCTTCGGAAGCGTGCTGCCGAGAATACTAAAGCCATGTTGACTGGCATGTTCGACGGGATGGGAATCCGAGCAACCTTCGTGTAGTCGCGTTCTTTTAAGAAAGCGACTGCTATCGCTGCAGTGGTCAGCAGGCGCTGGGTGTCTCGCCGTCGCGTAGGGCGCTATCCGACCACATATTGCCACCTCGTGGTTTCGACATCAAAAGCCGCGCTGCGATCGCAGCTCCTTCCGGTTCGGGTCCGGCTGGTACTGAACGTGCCGCCACGTAACTCTCTGCAGTGAACCCCTCGGGGCCTGCTGGAGAGCCCGCTACAGCTCGACCAGCACGTTGTTCCCGATGTCATTGGTGCCGGGCGCGGGTGATCTGTCAACTTGGCTGCGGCCTGATCTCGTACAGGATGCGCAGGCGGCTTGTCTCGAAGAATTGCAGACTGTTCAAGCGACAACGCACACTGACACGGGAAGGGCCAAAATCTTCTGTCCTCCTCCCCGACATCCGCTTCTTCTCACGGCGAGCCGCTAGCGGTTTATCGGATAGGGCCAATAGTCCTCCCTGTTTCCCATGAATTCGTCTGCGACAGAAACGAACTCCCGTCCTACATGTGCAACGGGTTGCCCGCATATTCGCGGAATCTGCTTGGGGCGCTTTTGCATCCTCTTTTGCCCTTCCTGCAGCGGGCGAATATCGGCAATATGGACGATGTTCGGGAATTTCCGCTGGTGTGTGCGAAGGAAATGTTGTGCGGCATTTCGGATACGCTCCATACGAAAACTAAACAATTCTTCTCTTGCTGGCCTCCAGCCGATTCCCGAACTAGCAAACTCCTCAAGCCATCGAAGGCTCATTGCTGACAGTTCCGCTTCTGCGAGCTCACTGGTTCCTCTCAACCATAGCTGCCAGGCATCTAGCAGGGCTGCAATACTTTCGGGGACTATCCTTCCCTCCCGGCCGTAGGTTTTGTCTAAAGCTGCCCAAAAGTCAAGACATCTTCGCGCATCGTTGCTGGCGTAGTGCCTTGTCTTACAAAGCCACTGGATTTCCGCGCTGATGATCGCGGGTAGGCGGTCACGAGTGGAGGGCGCATGGGAAGTAAATAGAGAAATACCATCTAGCACGTGGCTGAATATCGGGTCCGCTTGCGCCAGAGCAGCAAGCGTATCTATTTTTTGGGTGGGGACTTTTGAAGTCCGGGATCCGCTATGTCGGTGCGACCGGCCTCTGTTACGTGAAGCCATAACCGTCCTCGTGGCAAACCTGAATCTGCGATCGCTCTACCAGGCAAGGCTACAAATCCTACGTCATTATTTCCCCAGTATTCAGTACTTGTTCATCCTAAAAGCAAGTACCTGCCCGTCTCGGGTTTCCCTTATGGGCACATCTGGCAGTTAAAACTGCTAAGCCCGGTGTGATGGCTTAGAACCTATGCCTTGTCCTTTCTGCCTGGCAAATTAGCTGTGTCATTCCGGTTCTACGTCTGAACAGATTCGCTTCGCCGCCTGGCCTTAGCGCGGCCCGCGCCGGCAGATTCGGACGGCTCAGCCCTCTGTCGCCTACAGGCCCACCGTGAACACCCACAGCAGCACGTCCTCGCCCGGCACGTACCAGTCCCGCTCTGGAGCGCGGCGGAGCCCAGCGACCGGTAAAGGCTGTGGGCCCGAGTCATAAACGTGGCGCTGGCGATGCTGATCGCCTCGATCCCGGGCAGCCGCCGGGCGTGCTCCACCACCTCGCGCACCTCGGCCCGGCCCACGCCGCTGCCCTGGTGGTCAGGGTCCACCGCCAGCATCCGGAACTCCAGCTCCCCGTCCCGGGCGACCTCGCTATACGGCTCCCCGAAGAACGTCAGCATCACCGCCGCCACCACCTTCCCGGGGGCCTCCGCCACCCACACCTGCGCGTGCTCGGCACGGTGTTCGCCGTCCTCCAGCACGCTCATGTAGGGGTGGTCGGCGGCGAAGTGCCCGGCGCGGACGTAGGCCTCGCGGGTGATCCGCCGGACCTCCGGGAAGTCCGCCGGAACCGCCTGCCGGAACACGAGAAAGCGCCCGAAGCGGCAGCCGTCCGCTCCACGTAGTGGCCCAGCTGTGCCAAATCCGGCTGCGAGGACGGATCACCCAATGCGTCAGCACCCACGGCATTCTCCACGGCCAGGCCCGCGTGTAGTCCAGCCCGCTCTGCAGCGCAAGGACCAGGGCGGCGCAGAACGCGTCACCCGCGCCCACGGTGTTCGCCACGTCACCGCAACAGAAGGGGATTCGGCCACCTTCCGGCCGTGCTCGAACATCGCCGAGCCGTCCATGCCGTACGTCACCGCCACCAGGTTCGCTTCCGCGAGGGCGGGAATCAGGGCATACTCGCTCTCGTTGACGATCACCAGGTCGCACCGCTCCAGTAGATCCGCCAGCAAGTCCATGGCCGGCGCCGCGTTCAGCACAAAGAACCCGGGCGCCTTCCGCGCCGCCTCCAGCACGACGGGTATACCGACCTCCAGCTGGCACAGCACCGCCTCGTCCGGGCCGAACTCCACACCGTCCAGCGACAGGTGCGAGTTGGCGCCCGGGCACACGACGATCTGGTTCTCGCCCTCGCGGTCCACCACGATCAGCGCGGTCCCGGTCGGCTCCGGCAGGACGGCAACGCCGGCGATGTTCACTCCGGCAGCCGCCAGGGCCTCCAGCATCGTGCGCCCCTGCGCATCGTCACCCACCGCGCCCACCATCCTTGCGGAACCGCCCAGACGGGCTGCGGCCGCGGCCTGGTTGACGCCCTTGCCGCCGGGCTGCTCGGACAGCACTGCTCCGCCGATGGTTTCGCCCGCGGTCGGAAGCCGCTCTGCGGTGGCGATCAGGTCCGAGTTGATGCTGCCGACCACGGCGACAGGAAGTGCATTACTCATGGGAAGTCTCTCTGCGGGGTGCCGGCGAAGCGGCCGGTTAGAGAAGAAAGGCAGCTCATGGTTGTACACGCAAATTATACCTGGTTGTATAACAACTCGACGCTTACCCCGCGACACGGTCGCCACCCCCAACCTGCTCGAACAAAGGAGTTTGATGTGAACACCCCAACCCCCGCCCCGGCCGCCCCGCCCGCGGAGGCCGCTGCCGCCGTCGTACTTCCCGGCGAGGCCGCCAAGCTCTCCGGCCGCCGCGCCGCCCTGCTGATTTCCACCCTGCTGCTGGGCGTGCTGTCCTTCCAGCTCAACGCCAGCATGGTCACCCCTGCACTGCCGCAGATCGCCGCCGAGTTCGGCCAGGGCGCCGACAGCGCCGCCCCCGTACAGTCCATGTTCTTCCTCGCCGGCGCCATTGCCGGGCCCGTCATCGGCCGGTGGAGCGACTTCATCGGCCGCCGCGCCGCGCTGCTCCTGGTCCTCGGCATCATGGGCGCCGGCACCATCCTCTGCATGACCGCCCCCACGCTGCCGCTGCTGGTCACCGGCCGGTTCCTGCAGGGCGTCTCCAGCGCCGTCTTCGCCCTGGCCTACATCGTGCTCAGCGAGAACCTGCAGGCCAAGGTCTTCGGCACGTCCGTGGGCATCATCGCCGCCATCAACGGCGGAATCGGCGGCGTGGACGGCTGGGTGGGCGGCCTCACGGCCGAGACCCTGGGCTTCCGGTCCATCTTCGTGGTGGTGCTGGTTCTGACGGCGGTGGCCGCCCTGTGCATCCTCCGCCTGGTCCCCGCCGGCCGGCCTTCCGGCATCCGCGGCGCGATGGACTGGTGGGGCTTCACCTCGAGCGTCTGGCCGGCACCGGCGAGAACCTCCTCGAGGGGCGGATGCGTTGGATGCCGATGCAGGGGAAGTGTGTTCGAGATGAAGCGTCCGACGCCGCGGCGCTCCCTGATGAGGCAGTCCTCCTCGAGCAGCATGAGGGCCTCGGGGGCATGGTGCGGCTGACCGTCACGTCGGCGCCAAGTTCGGTCTCGGCGGGAGCATGGAGCCGGGAGTGAGGAGCCGTTGCGGGTGTCTTCGGCAATCCGCGAGTACACCGCCGTTCGCAGCGGTGACCGCGGTTCGGCCACCGGCTCCTTCCATCAGCAGTCTTCTACTGACCCAGGGGCCGTCAGTTCAACTACCGGAGGATGCGCGAAACGCGAGGTACCGGGCATCGGCGCGTCCCACAAGCTGGCCGAGGGCTTCCACCGCGCGGGGATCGCGGGAGCCCATGTCCGTGGAAAGCCACCGCACCAGCAGCCTTGCATCCCCGCTGGAGCGCACAGCCGCTCCAACAGCCAAATCCAGCTGGTCCCGTAGTAGCTGCACGGCCAGAACCCCAGACCGGCTAAGCAGGGGAGCCGTGTACGCCTCAAGGGCCTCAGCCATGAGGCCCTCCCGCAGCAGACCCAGCACACGCCCCGAATCCGAACACCCGGCCAAACCGGCAGCAAGGCGGTATGGGTTCGACTCCACAGCGTCGCCCAGCAGCGACCGGACCCGGAACATCTCGGTCCGGATGGCCTGCGGCGTTCCCGCATCACCGTGGAGTTCGTACGCCAATTCGTCGGCGCTCCATCCCTGCGACCGGGAATCCAGCAGCGCAAGGATCTCCGCCCGGCGCAGCGTCAGCGGCATCCGGCTCCCATCGGCAAGCACCGCGGCAGGTCGGTCCCCAAGCAGTTCCAGCGACGAAACCGCAGCACCAGGCAGACGCACACCCCGCCGCGCCCCAAGCCCGGAAGGTAAGGTACCCAAGGAGGCGCCGCCGTCGGACGTTCCCAGCAGCGACTCCGCCACGCGGACCGCGCACCGCACCATCCGCAGCGTGTCCGCGTTGATGCTGTTCAGCGGTCCGGAGACGTCCAGTACACCCAGCAGCGCACCCGTCAAAGGGTCCGTGATGGGCGCCGCCGTGCAGGCCCAGTCGTGGTGGGTGCGGACCAGATGCTCGGCGGAGAACAGCTGCACCGGCCCGCCGGTGACCAGCGCCTCGCTGATCGCGTTGGTGCCGATCCCCGCCTCGGACCAGTCCGCCCCCTCCGAGAACTCCAGCCGGTCCGCCCGCCGCAGCGCCTCCCGGCTGCCCACCCGCCACAGGATCTCACCGGTGGCGTCGGTGAGCACCAGCAGGTGCCGGCCGGAACTCGAATCGTCGGCCAGCAGGTCCTGCAGCGCCGGCATCACCTGCTGCAGCCGGTGCTCCCGCCGCAGCTGCAGCACCTCGGCCGGATCGTGCAGGTGCCGGGGGCTGTGCTGGTCCGGGCTGATGCCCAGCGCCATGGACCGGCGCCACGACTCCGCCAGCGGCACAGGGATCTCCGGGCGGGGGACACCGGAGATGACCAGCTCGTGCGCGCGGCGCAGGGCACGCGCGTACTTCGCCGGGTCCGAGAACCTCAGGCCGTAGTCCACCGTCTCCTCCTCACCGCCGGCGTCCTTGCCGGCAGTGCCCGTGTAACGCGCTTGTTACCCCCGCCGCGTTCCAATAGTGATGCAGCTCACGCCCGCCCCAGCATACCGCAGGGACCCCGGCGGGCGGGGGCGGCCCGGACCACCTGAGGGACCGCACACAAAGGAGTGGAGATGACCGAAACACCCACCGCCGCCGCGCAGGCCTGGCTGGCCAGCCTGGACGGCGCGCTGCAGCGCCGCGACGTGGACGCCGCGCTGGACCTCTTCGAGGACGAGAGCTACTGGCGCGACTTCGTGGCCTTCACCTGGAACCTGAAGACGCTGGAAGGCAAGGCGGACATCCGCCGGATGCTCGACGCCACGCTAGACCACGTGCACCCCGCCAACTGGGCGCTCGCGGAGGACGCCACCGGCAGCGCCGCCGCCGACGGGACCGTGGAAGCCTGGATCACGTTCGAAACCGGCGCCGCCCGCGGCTATGGCCATCTCCGGCTGCGGAACGGCAAATGCTGGACGCTGCTCACCACCATGCAGGAGCTGAAGGGCTTCGAGGAGAAGAAGGGCGCGCGCCGCGAGCAGGGCGTGGCCCACGAGATCATCCGCGGCCGCCGCTCCTGGAAGGAGCTCAAGGAGGAGCAGGAGGCGCGGCTCGGCTACGACGAGCAGCCCTACTGCGTGATCATCGGCGGTGGGCAGGGCGGCATCGGCCTCGCGGCGCGGCTGCGGCGGCTGGGCGTGCCCACCATCGTGATCGAGAAGAACCAGAACCCGGGCGACTCCTGGCGCAACCGCTACAAGTCCCTGCACCTGCACGACCCCGTCTGGTACGACCACCTGCCCTACCTGAAATTCCCGGACGACTGGCCCGTCTTCGCCGCCAAGGACAAGATCGGCGACTGGCTGGAGCACTACACCCGCATCATGGAGCTGAACTACTGGTCCGGCACCGAGTGCGTGGGCGCGGAGTACGACGACGGCACGCAGGAATGGGCGGTTAGCGTCCTCCGCAACGGGTCGCCTGTGACGCTGCGGCCCAAGCAGCTGGTCTTCGCCCTGGGCGTCTCCGGCTACCCGAACATCCCCGCGTTCGACGGCGCGCAGTCCTTCCTGGGCGAGCAGCGGCACTCCTCCCAGCACCCCGGCGGCGGGGACTGGACCGGGAAGAAGGCCGTGGTGATCGGCTCCAACAACTCCGCGCACGATATCTGCGCCGACCTCTGGGAGCACGGCGCCGACGTCACCATGGTCCAGCGCTCCTCCACCCACATCGCCCGCAGTGAATCCCTGATGGACCTGGCGCTGGGGGACCTGTACTCGGAGAAGGCCCTGGCCAACGGGGTGACCACGGAGAAGGCCGACCTGCTGTTCGCGTCCCTGCCCATGCGCATCCTGCCCGGGGCCCAGGTGCCCGTGTACCGGGAGATGGCCAAGCGGGACGCCGAGTTCTACTCCCAGCTGGAGGCCGCCGGGTTCGAACTGGACTTCGGCGTGGACAGCTCCGGCCTGTTCCTGAAGTACCTGCGGCGCGGCTCCGGCTACTACATCGACGTCGGCGCCTCCCAGCTGATCATCGACGGCCGGGTGAAGCTGAAGAACGGGCAGGTCGCCAAGATCACCGGCAACGCCGTGGTGATGGACGACGGCACCGAACTGGAGGCCGACCTGATCGTCTACGCCACCGGCTACGGGTCCATGAACGGCTGGCTCGCGGACCTGGTCTCGCCCGAGATCGCGGACCGGGTGGGCAAATGCTGGGGCTACGGCTCGGACACGCCAAAAGACCCTGGCCCGTGGGAGGGGGAGCTGCGCAACATGTGGAAACCAACCAACGTCCCCAACCTCTGGATTCACGGCGGCAACCTGCACCAGAGCCGGCACTACTCCTCCTACCTGGCGCTGCAGCTCAAGGCCCGGATGGAGGGGCTGGAGACGCCGGTGTACGAACTGCAGCCCAGCCACCACACCCGCTAAAGGAAGAGCCCATCATGAAGGCAGCACGATTCCACGCCCGCAAGGACATTCGCATCGAGGACGTCCCGGAACCGGACCTCCGTGCAGGGGCGGTGAAGATCGACGTCGCGTGGTGCGGCATCTGCGGCACCGACCTGCACGAGTTCCTGGAAGGGCCCATCTTCTGCCCGGCGCCCGGCCATCCGCACCCACTGTCCCACGAAGAATCCCCGGTGACCCTGGGGCACGAATTCTCCGGGACTGTCTCCGAAGTCGGCGAAGGGGTGACGGGCCTGGCGAAGGGGGACAACGTCGTCGTCGAACCCTATTTTGTGGACGGGAGCTGCGACATGTGCCAGGCGGGCAGCTACCACCTGTGCCGGCAGATGGGCTTCATCGGGCTGTCCGGCGGCGGGGGAGGGCTGAGCGAGAAGATCGTGGTGGACGCCCGGTGGGTGCACCCTATCGGGGACATTCCGCTGGACGAGGCGGCGCTGATCGAGCCGCTGTCCGTGGCGCACCACGCGGTGGCGCGCAGCGGCGTGAAGACCGGCGACACCGCGCTGGTGGGCGGTTCCGGGCCCATCGGGCTGCTCACCGCCGCCGTCCTCAAGGGCATGGGGGTGACCACGATCATCAGCGAGCTCACCGCGGCGCGCAAGGAGAAGGCCACCTCCAGCGGCGTGGCCGACCACGTCCTGGACCCCAGCCAGGAGGACGTCCCGGCCCGCGTGCGGGAGCTCACCGGGGGTGCGGGCGCCGACGTCGCGTTCGAATGCGCCGGAGTGAACGCGGTGCTGGACACCATGCTCGACGCCGTCCGGCCCGGTGCCGCGGTGGTCAACGTGTCCATCTGGGGCGCGCCCGCCACCGTGGACATGCAGAAGCTGGTGCTGAAGGAGATCGACCTGCGCGGCACCATCGCCTACGTCCGCGACCACCCCGCCGTCATCAAAATGGTGCAGGAGGGCAAGGTGGACCTCAAGCCGTTCATCACCGGCCGGATCGCGCTGGAGGACCTGGTGGAGCAGGGCTTCGACACCCTCATCAACCACAAGGACACGGCGGTGAAGGTGCTGGTGCACCCGTAGAGAGCGGTGGGCGGACGCCCGGCAGGGAAGGAAGGACGACGGCGGGACGCCCGTGCCGTCGTCGTCCCGCCTACCCTGCCTGCTGTCCAATGCCCGGGCAGCCGGAAAAATAGCAAGGGACATTTCCCCCTACCTGGCCCGGCCTCGCCTGCGGAAGATTGCCCCCATGAAGAACCTCGTGCCCGCCAGTCCCGCCGCACTCTCAGCTGGTTAATAGACTCCGCTCCCGCCGTTTTTCAGCCAGCCTTCAAAGGGGCTTCCGAAGTCCGCACGCTCCACAACAGAATTTGCACTTCAAACAGGGGGAAACGCGATGCAGCTACTCCATACGGGCTGGCGATACCAGGGTCCACCTTCATCAGCTGCGCGCCGTCGCGGCCGGGGCCTGGGCGTCCTCGGTATCATTCTGGCGGCCATCGCGCTGGTCGGCCCTTTCCCTGCATACGCTGCGGCCACGGTGACCTCAACGATCCCGGTCGGTCCAAGCCCCAGGGAGGTGGCGTTCGCCCCGGACGGGTCGAAGGCCTACGTCACCAACTGGGAGTCCGGCACGGTGTCCGTCATCGACGTGGCTTCGGGCACGGTGACGTCCGCCATCCTGGTTGGGTCGTCTCCACTCGGTGTGGCTGTGGCCCCGGACGGGTCGGTTGCCTATGTCACCAGCGGCGATTCCGACAAGGTCTCCGTTATTGATGTCGGCTCAGGCACGGTCACTTCCACGATCCCGGTCGGGTCGGGTCCGATCGGCGTTGCGTTTGCCCCGGACGGGTCGACAGCCTACGCCACCAGCGGCGACGGCCGTTCCGGCACGGTGTCGGTCATTGATGTGGCCTCGGGCGCGGTGAGCTCCACGATCCCGGTGGGACCGCTTCCGAACGCCGTCGCGTTCGCGCCCGACGGGTTGACGGCCTACGTCACCAATGGGCAGGATTCCAACCAAGTGTCGGTCATCGATGTCGCTGCGGGCAGGATGACGTCCACCATCCCGGTCGGGTCTTCTCCCACGGACGTTGCCTTCACCCCGGACGGATCCACGGCCTACACCGCCAACAACGAGGGCGACTCTGTGTCGGTCATCGATGTGGCCGCCGGTGCGGCCACCTCCACCATCCCGGTCGGGTGGGCCCCGGACGGCATTGCGGTGTCCCCGGACGGGTCCACAGCCTATGTCACCAACTCCGGGGCCGACACGGTGTCGGTCATCGATGTCGCGTCGGGCGCGGTGACCTCCACGGTCCAGGTCGGGTCGCATCCGGAAGGTATTGCGGTCTCTCCGGACGGGTCCGCTGTCTACGTGGTCAATACCTTTTCCAACACGGTGTCCGTCCTCACCGTGGACGCGGCACCACTCGTCTTCACCGCGGCCACACCGCCCACTAAGGCGAACACCCGCACGGCCTATACCTACACGTTCGCCGCCACAGGTTCCCCTACCTTCCATGTTTCCTCCGGTGCTCTGCCGGCAGGCCTCAGCCTGGACGGCGCCACGGGAATCCTGTCCGGCACCCCCACCAGGGCCGGCAAGTTCACCTTCAGGGTGACCGCCAGCAACGGCGTCAGCCCCGACGCGGTCACGGACCGCATCACCATCACCGTGACCAAGGCGAAGGCCCGCTGAGCGAACCACGGCGCCAGGGCCTGACCCACATATAGGAGGACGACGACGGGAGGCGGGTGCCGCCGTCGTCCTTCCGTGCGTGCCTGGCCGGCCAAGCGTTGGTCCGAAAGGATTTCAAGGGGCCTTTCCCCCTATCCAGCGGGGCTGCGCGCGCGGAAGATAACCCCATGAAAAAGCTTGTGCTGGCGGGCTTCGCCGCCCTTCTCATGGTCATTGGCACCCTGCTGGGCGCTGTCGCCCCTGGCAACGCCGCGGCCGACCCGTCCATCACGGCGGGCCAGATCCTCGTAAAGTTCCGGGACAACACCGCGGCCGCTGGCATCCTCCGGGCTTTCGGGCTGACTGATGGGCCCGGCGTCGGCAGCACGGGGGCCCACCTGATCACGGTGCCGGACGGGAAGGAGCTGCAGCTCGTCGATGCCCTGGGCCGGAACCCGATGGTCGAATATGCAGAACCGGACTTTGTGGTCACCCCGGCCTCGGACGACACCTACTTCTCCCGGCAGTACGCCCTGCAAAACACGGGCCAGTCGTTCACGAACACCGCCGGAACGGTGACTGTCGCCGCAGGCAAAGACGACGCCGACGTGGACGCCGTCGAGGCCTGGACCGTCACCACCGGCACGGGCATCAAGGTGGCCGTGCTCGATTCCGGCGTCGCCACCGACAACCCCGACATCAACCCGAAGGTGGTGGCGCGGACCAACTTCACCACGTCCAGAAGCAACGACGATAACTACGGCCACGGAACGCACGTCGCCGGGATCGTCGCCGCGACTGCCAACAATGGCATCGGAGTCGCCGGCGTGTGCCCTGGATGCACCATCCTCGCCGGAAAGATCCTCAGCGACACCGGAGCGGGATCCAGCTCGGGCCTCGCCAACGGCATCAACTGGGCGGTCAACAACGGTGCGAAGGTCATCAACATGAGCCTGGCGGTCGGCACGTCAACGACGCTGGAAACCGCGGTCAACAACGCCTGGAACGCGGGCGTAGTGCTCGTTGCCGCGGCCGGGAACGGGAGCAACACCACCATGATGTACCCGGCCGCATACCCCAACGTGATTGCCGTAGGGGCAACGGACAACAATGACAAGAAGGCATCGTTCTCCACCTACGGTGCATGGGTGGATGTGGCTGCACCCGGAGTCAGCGTCTACTCGACCTTCCCCAACCACCGGTTCACTCTGGCGAGGGAATACAACCGGTCCCAGGGGTACGACATCGGCAGCGGCACATCGATGGCCTCACCGATTGTTGCTGCCGTCGCCGCGCTCGCCCGAAGTGCCAACCCCGGTGCCACCAACGCAGACATCCGCGCCAAGGTCGAGTCCACCACCGATCCCGTCGGTGTTATCGGCAGCGACTGGGCGCACGGCAGGGTGAACGCCTGCAAAGTGGTCGTGGCGCAGGGTTGCTGACAACCGTTCACCAGGTCGGGCCGTCGCCGGCCCTGTCACGGAAGAGGCTGGCGTTCGCCCACGCTGACCGACGACGACGGCGGCAGGTACTCCCGCCGTCGTCGTTCCATCCTGCGCTGCTGACCGGGAGACGGGACCCGGGCACGTTTTGCGCGGTTGCACCTGGCGCAGGCAGCCACGAAGTTCTGCAGGCTGGTGGACCCACCCTTGGACCAGGGATAGAAATGGTCGCCATGCTCGGCGGGACGGCCACAGCGACGACCGAACCCCGCTTCCAGCTCACACAGCCCACCTGCGCGGGCCATTCCTTCGCGACGTTGCTGGCGGGTGAAACGGCGCACGGGATCGCGGCGCCTGACATCCCGGCTGGTGACGACGGCTGCGGTGATGCCCAGCACGACGGCGGCCACACCCGGCAGGACAGCTGCGGCGACGACCCCGTCAAACAAACCCCGCAACAGGTCCGCGGGGGAGGACGGCCCGGCTCCGGGAAGTGGTTTTGCCTTTGCCATCAGAGCCGTCATCACAGAGATGGCGAGCCACACCAGCACCACTGAGTACGCCAAACGAAGTCCCTGCCGGGTCCAGTAGATGCGTCCGAGTTCTGGCATCGATTCCCCCATTCCGATCCACCGGAAGCACAATTCTCCCGGTTGCCTAGGGGAATCGTAAACCTCCGGCCCCCAGTGAAGCGCCAGCCTGCGCTGGCCTCGCCAGCGCAGGCTCCAGCGGGCAACAGCATCGGCAGCCGGGATGCCGCGCTGGAACCAAGCCCTGACTTTAGACCCTTGTTTTCGGTGGTCTTCCGGGACCTGACTAAAGGGAGGAGTTGGGCTCTTGCCGCTCCGGTCACATCCCAAGGGAGGAAAACCATGTTCGCCAGGATCAGTACCTACAAGACCGGCCCCGATACCCGCAGGGACAATCCCACCGACGAGGTCGTGAACAGCGTGCTCCAGCTTCCGGGATGCAAGGGCGTCTACTACCTGAACGGAACGGGCACGGACAACGCCCTCTCCATCACGCTCTGGGAAACGAAAGAAGCGATGGAGGCCAGCCGGCAGGCGGCCAGCCGGATCCGGGAAGAGAGCAGCCAGGCGGACAGGACCCAGATCGTCTCCGTGGAAGAATTCGAAGTTACGGCCAGCAGCCTCAAAGACTGAGCCGGCCGACAAATTGGCCGATCTTCCCGCACTCGAAGCCGCCCATGAGCCCCTCTCCTCGGTCACCACTATTCAGTATTGCTGACTACCGGTACTCATGCTTACTATGTACCGGTAGTCAGTAACGCGGAGTAGCTAAAGAGGGTTCCGATGGGCAAGCAGATGACAGAAATGCTCAAGGGCACGCTGGAGGGTGTTGTCCTGGCAATCTTGGCCACCCAGCCTGCATATGGCTACGAGATTACGGCCCGGCTCCGTGACCAGGGCTTCTCCGACATCGTCGAGGGCACCATTTACGCCCTGCTGGTCCGGATAGAGCAGCGCGGCCTCGTCGACGTGGAGAAGGTCCCGTCAGAGAAGGGCCCCCCACGCAAGGTGTATTCGCTGAATGCGCAGGGCCGTGAGTACCTCGAGGAGTTCTGGAGGGCGTGGAGCTTCCTCGCGGAACGGATCGAACACCTTCACCACCACACCGAATCCCAGCAGGAAAAAGGAGCCTAATCGTGGCTGCAAAATGGATCGAGGCCGTTACGGGCTCGCTGGAACAGAAGAAGCAGTACAAGCAGGACAAGGCCCGCATCGAGGCCCTCCCCGAACCGTACGCCACGGCGGCAACGGCAATGCACCGGTACCTCATGTATTACGGCGGCGTCACCGATGGGGACACGCTCATGACCATGTTCGGCGACCTGGCCGACCTGTGGGAACGGGCCGCCATCGACGGGACGCCGGTGCGCGCGATCGTCGGCGAGGACCCGGTGGAATTCGCGGAAACGTTCGCGCAGGCCTACTCCGGCAAACAGTGGATCGACAAAGAGCGCGAACGTCTCCGCCAGGCAATCAACACAGCCGACGGTGTCAGCGGGAACGGGAGCTGACCCATGGTCCCTGTCCAGGCCCCCGGGCCGGCCATCCGGGTTCAGGGCATCGAGAAATCGTTCAAGGACGTGCAGGTCCTCACGGGAGTCGATTTCGAGGTCGCCGCCGGGAGCATCTTCGCGCTGCTCGGCTCAAACGGAGCGGGCAAGACGACGCTGGTGCGGATCCTTTCGACGCTGCTGACAGCGGACGCCGGCAGTGCCACCGTGCACGGTTTCGACGTCACAGCCAATCCCGGCGAAGTGCGTGAATCGATCAGCCTTACCGGCCAGTTCGCCGCCGTGGATGAGGTGCTGACCGGCCGGGAAAACCTGGTGCTCATCGCAAAGCTCCGCCACCTGAACGACCCCGCCACCATCGTCGCTGGCCTGCTCGCCCGATTCTCGCTCGGCGAGGCGGGGGACCGCAAGGCGTCAACGTACTCTGGCGGCATGCGCCGCCGGCTCGACATTGCCATGAGCCTGATCGGAGACCCTCCGGTCATCTTTCTCGACGAACCAACCACCGGCCTGGACCCGCAGGCGCGGATCGAGGTGTGGCAGACGGTCAAACAACTCGCCACCAGCGGCACCACGGTCCTCCTGACCACGCAATACCTCGACGAGGCGGAGCAGCTCGCCGACCGGATCGCGATCCTCCACCAGGGCCGGATCATCCAGAACGGCACCCTCGCCGAGCTCAAGCAGCTCCTCCCGCCGGCCAAGGTCGAGTACATCGAGAAACAGCCCTCCCTCGAGGACGTGTTCCTGGCCCTTGTAGGAAAGGAATCCCGATGACCGCCCATGCTCTCGGTGACACCGGCGTACTGACTGTCCGCTCGCTTCGCCACATCCTTCGCAGCCCCGACACGATCATCACTACTGCCATCACCCCGATCGCGCTGATGATGCTGTTCGTGTACGTGTTTGGCGGCGCAATCAATACCGGATCCGGCGGGTCCTACGTCAACTACATGCTTCCCGGCATCCTGCTCATCACGATCGCATCCGGCATTGCCTACACCGCGTACAGGCTGTTCCTGGATCTGCAGGGCGGAATCTTCGAGCGCTTCCAGTCCATGCCAATCGCGAGGTCCAGCGTGCTCTGGGCGCATGTGCTCACCAGCCTGGCCGCGAATATCGTCTCGGGGGTGGTCGTCATCGGCGTGGCGCTGACCATGGGGTTCCGTACCGGAGCGTCGGTGGCGGCATGGCTGGGCGTCGCGGGCCTCCTGACCCTGTTTACCCTCGCCCTGACCTGGATCGCCGTGATCGCCGGCCTCTCCGCGAAGACCGTGGACGGGGCCAGCGCCTTCAGCTACCCGCTCATCTTCCTGCCCTTCATCAGCTCGGCCTTCGTGCCCACCGACTCGATGCCAGGCCCGGTCGCCTGGTTCGCCCGCAACCAGCCGGTCACCTCCATCGTGAACACCATCCGGGCCCTGTTCACACAGCAGCCGGTTGGCGCTGACATCTGGACGGCACTGGTATGGCTCCTCGGCATACTCGCGGTCGGCTACGCCCTCGCGACGGTCATCTACCGCCGCAAGATCAGCTGAGGTTCCCTGGGCTCAGGGACGGACAGGCGTCGCCGCGTCGTTTCCGAGCACGGTTGTCCACTTGCTGGCGGTCCACGACGTCACCACGCCGTTGATGACGTAAGGGTCTGCGGCTGCAAAGGCCTTCGCCGCATCGAGTGCGTTGTCGCCGGTGAAGATCAGCAGTCCTTTGAACGGTCCTTCGCCGGCGGCCCCGCCCAGCAGAAGCTCCCCACGTTCGACTGCTTCCCAACCCGCCCGAAGGTGGTCTGCGCGGTACTTTTCGCGGGTTTCAAGGTAGTTGTCCTCGTAGGTGTACTCCAGTACAGCGTGCATGCGTGACCGTCCCTTTCCTATAGGGGTAGTGCCGGCTGATAGAAGTAGGTTACCCACTCGAATGCAGCCCGAGACGGCAGCGTCAACCCTCCGGCAGCAAGTTGGCGGCCAGCGTGCGGGCAACGAGACGGCCGAACCGCTCAGCCGTCCATCCGCGCTTGATGACCATGGTCTCGTAAAGTTCGGCCGAGGTGCTCATGAAGAAGACGTCGGCCACCTCCTCCGCCGTCAGGCCCGGCCTCAGGAATCCCCGCCCGAGCACCTGGTGCGCGTTGTGCAGCATACGCCGGTAGCGCTCCTCGTCCACATCGCGCAGCAGCCCGGCCATGTCCTGGTCCCCGCTCGCCGCGGCGTCCCGGATGAGGAGGTAGACCGGAGAACCGAGCGGGCTGATCTCGGTCACAAACTGCCCGAACTGCTCCATGAGTTCGCGGGGGTCAGTGGCCGTCGCCTGGGCGCGGTCCGACCGTTCCTCCGCCGGTGGGCCGCCGGCACCAAGCAGGCTCTGTTCGTAGATGGCCCGCACAAGCCCCGGCTTGCCGCCGAAACCCTTGTAGACGGACTCCTTGGAGACGTCGGCGGCGTGGGCGATAGCGGCGATAGTGGTCCGGCCGTATCCGTGGGCCAGGAACAACGTGCGGGACTCGGCGAGCACCCGCTTCCTCGACTGACCGGCCGCTTCCTGGCGGCGCCGTGCGTCGTACCTGCGGGAGCGGGCCGGCGAACCATTGACCGCGGGTCCCATCGGGCTTAAGCTCCTCGTATCAGTTGAATACAGCTGACTGTATCAAATTCCAGCGTACCAGCCTCTCCGCCTCCCGCGACGTAACCAAGGAGCAGATCATGGACGCATCAGGACTCCACCGCGTCCCCGAAGGCCCGGTCCGGCGCATGCTGGCGGCAGCCAACCGCCACGACCTCGAAGCCATGGTGTCCGAGTTCGCCGAGGACTACCGGAACACCACCCCCGTCCACCCCGCCCGCAGTTTCACAGGCTCCGCGCAGGTCCGGAAGAACTGGACGGCACTCTTCGCCGGCCTGCCGGACCTCGCCCTCACCGTCCACGACGCAGCCACCGGCCCGGACGGCAAAATCTGGGTTGAGTGGAGCAACCGCGGCACGCGCCCGGACGGATCCGTGCAGCGCGCCGCCGGGGTCTCCATCCTCACCGTGCGCGATAACCGGATCGCCGCGGCCCAGTTCTACCTTGAACCGGTGGACCGCGATTCCGGCGACGTGGACGACGCCATCAGCGAGGCGCTCCACGGAACGGCTGGAGGTGACAGGCCGTGATCCTCGTCGTCGGCGGCACCGGCCGCCTGGGCCGCGCCATGGTGCCCCTGCTCCGTGCCGCCGCGCACCAGGTCCGCATCATGGCCCGCGGCGCGTCCCAGCCCTTCCCGCAGTCGGCGGGCGACGGCGTCGAACTCTTCCGTGGCGACCTCACCTCAGACACCGACTGCCAGGCAGCCGTGGCTGGCTGCACGGACGTGGTGTTCGCGGCCTCCGGCTTCGGCGCCAAGGACACCGACCCACGCACGGTTGACCGCGACGGCGCCATCCGCCTGGTCCATGCGGCGGCCGCAGCCGGGGTGCGGCACATGGTGATGATGTCCATGCACGGCGCTGCCCCCGATGGGCCCATCGAGTACTTGCGCTGCAAGGCTGCTGCCGAGGATGCGCTCCGCTCGTCCGGCATGGACTGGACCATCATCAGGCTGGGCGCACTCCTGGAGCAGCGGCTGGAGATCATGAGGGGCCCGCTCGAGAGCAAGGGCAAGGTGCCGGTGTTCGGCTCGGGGACCGCTCCGGTGACGTATACCTCGGTCCGGGACGCGGCCGCCGTCGTGGTCCGGGCCATCGGCGACCCCGCGCTGCGCAACCGCGTCATCGACTGGGGCTCGCAGACGCTGACGGCGAACCAGATCGCGGAAGCGGTGCTTGGCCGGGCCGGCCATGGATCCGTGCAACGGATTCCGGCCGCCGCCATCCGGGTGCTTTCGGCTGCCGCGCGCCCGTTCTCACCATTCTTCGCCAGGATTGCAGGGGCGGCGGTCTGGGAAGACTCCGGGGCAGCCGCGTTCCAGTTCGGGGCGCCGCGGGACGAGTTCCCGGACATCCCGGTCACCGGGCTGCAGCAGGTCCTTGAGGGTGCGGGCGGGAGCGGGCGTCCGGCATAGCCGCGTCGGGGGAATGGGGCCCGGAAGTGGGCCCGCCCGGCTACAGCTCCAGCGTGAACACCCACAGCAGCACGTCCTCGCCCGGTACGTACCAGTCCCGTTCCGGCGTGCGGCGGAAGCCCAGGGACTGGTAGAGGGCATGAGCGCGCTCCATGAAGGTCGCGCTCGTGATGCTGATTCCCTCGATCCCGGGCAGTTGCCGGGCGTGCTCCACAATTGCGCGCACCACGGTGCGGCCCACTCCGGACCCCTGGCACGCTGGGTCCACGGCCAGCATCCTAAATTCCAGCTCGCCTTCCCGCGCGATCTCGGTGTACGGCTGGCCGGCGAACGTCAGCGTCACCGCCGCCACTGGACGTCCGCCGGCCTCGGCCAGCCACACCTGCGCGTGCTGGGCACGGTGCTCCACATCCTCCAGCACCCCCATGTACGGATGGTCCGCTTCGAAGTGTCCGGCCTTGAGGTAGGCGTCCCGGGTGATGCGCCGGACGTCCGGAAAGTCCGGCGGCGCCGCGCGCCTCAGGGTGACGCTCACCGAGCGCCTGCGGTTGCCGGAGTCGGGCCCACGTAGTGGCCTAGCCGTGCCAAATCCGGCTGGGAGGACGGATCGCCCACGGCGTGGGCGCCCACCGCGTTGGCCACAGCCAGGGCCGGGGCGTAGTCCATGCCCGCCTCCAGCGCCAGGACCAGGGCCGCGCAGAACGCGTCGCCGGCGCCGATGGTGTTCACCACGCTGACGGCAGGGGCGGGGACTTCCGCAACCTTCCGGCCGTGCTCGAACATGGCGGACCCTTCGCCGCCGTACGTCACCGCCACGAGCTTCGCCGATGCGAGGGCCGGGATCAGTGCGTACTCACTCTCGTTCACGATCACCAGGTCGCAGCGCTCCAGCAGCTCCGCGGGCAGGTCCATGGCCGGGGCGGCGTTCAGCACAAAGAAGCCCTCCGCCTTCCGGGCCGCTTCCAGCACCACCGGCACGCCGACCTCCAGCTGGCACAGCACCGTCTCGTCCGGGCCGAACTCCACGCCGTCGAGCGAGAGGTGCGAGTTGGCGCCCGGGCACACCACGATCTGGTTCTCGCCGTCGCGGTCCACGGAGATCAGCGCGGTCCCGGTGGTGTGCGGCAGGACGCTAACGCCGGTGGTGCTGACACCTGCAGTGGTCAGGGCATCCAGCATCTGCCGGCCGGAATCGTCGTCGCCCACCGCGCCCACCATCCGGGCATTGCCGCCGAGCCGCGCGAGGGCCGCCGCCTGGTTGGCGCCCTTGCCGCCCGGCTGCCGGGACAGCACGGCGTCACCGATGGTTTCGCCCGCCGTCGGAAGCCGCTCGGCGGTGGCGATCAGGTCCACATTGATGCTGCCGACGACGGTGACGGCAGGAAGTCGATTGTGCATTGGGGGAACTCTCTGAACGGGGATGCCGGAACCGGCCGGATGATGAAACAGTGTACGGCAAGGGTTGTACTTGCACATCATACGTGGTTGTATAACAACTCGAATCGCCGCCGAGGAGGTGGTCTTCATCACCCAACCTGCACGAACAAAGGAGTTTGATGTGAACGCCCCAACCCCCGCAACGGCCGCGCCGCCCGCGGACTCCGCTGCCGCCGTCGTACCTCCCGCCGATGCCGCCAAGCTCTCCGGCCGCCGCGCCGCCCTGCTGATTTTCACCCTGCTGCTGGGCGTGCTGTCCTTCCAGCTGAACGCCAGCATGGTCACCCCGGCGCTGCCGCAGATCGCCGCCGACTTCGGCCGGGGCGCCGACAGCACCGCCCCCGTCCAGTCCATGTTCTTCCTCGCCGGCGCCATCTCCGGACCCGTCATCGGCCGGTGGAGCGACTTCATCGGCCGCCGCGCCGCGCTGCTGCTGGTCCTGGGCATCATGGGCGCCGGCACCATCCTCTGCATCACCGCGCCGACGCTGGAACTGCTGGTCACCGGCCGGTTCCTGCAGGGCGTCTCCAGCGCCGTCTTCGCGCTCGCCTACATCGTCCTCAGCGAGAACCTGCAGGCCAAGGTCTTCGGCACCTCCGTGGGCATCATCGCCGCCATCAACGGCGGCATCGGGGGAGTGGACGGCTGGGTGGGGGGCCTGATGGCGGAAACCCTCGGTTTCCGGTCCATCTTCGTCGTGGTGCTCGTCCTGACGGTGATCGCCGCGGTCTGCATCATCCGCACCGTGCCCGCCGGGCGTCCCGCGGGTGTCCGCGGCGCCAT
Organism: Arthrobacter sp. NQ7; assembly: GCF_029581595.2. Classification (NCBI taxonomy): domain Bacteria; kingdom Bacillati; phylum Actinomycetota; class Actinomycetes; order Micrococcales; family Micrococcaceae; genus Arthrobacter; species Arthrobacter sp. NQ7. The sequence continues at coordinate 147,093 of NZ_JARFXU020000008.1, forward strand.
GGACTGGTGGGGCGCCGGCTCCCTCTCGGTGTTCCTGGTGTTCATCACCTACTTCGTCTCCGACGGGTCCGCCGCCGGGTGGACCTCACCTACCGCCGTGGCCCTGCTGGCCGGTACCGCCGCCTCCTTCGCCGCGTTCTGGATCATCGAGAAACGCCGCAGCCACCCGCTCATCGCCGTCCACCACCTGCGCTCCCGGCAGGTCTGGCCGGTCATCCTCACCACGGTCCTCACCCTCGCCGGCATCTTCGCCGTCATTAACTTCACCGTGGTGCTGCTCAGCCAGGACCACGACGGCGGCTTCGGCCTGAGTGCCTCGGTCTCGGCGTTGCTGTTCCTCACCCCCGCCGCGCTCATCGGCGTCTTTGCCGCACCACTGGCCGGCTGGCTGGCGGACCGCCGCGGCTGGATCAAGACCCTCCGGATCGGCACGGGAATGAGCCTCGCCTGCGCGGCGGCTGCCGCGGCCTTCTCCACCCACCAGGTGGCGGTGCTGATCGCTGTTGCAGCGCTGGGCATCTTCTACAACGGCCTGTTCCTCACCGCCATCAACGGGCTCTCGGTGCTGCTCTCACCCAAGGAAGCCCCGGCGGCGCTGCCGGGCATCAACGGCGCCTCCTTCGGCATCGGGGCGAGCCTCGGCGTCGTCCTCGTGGCACCGTTCGCCGCCCAGGCCACGGCCGCCGGGTACGCCACCGCCCTCTGGATTTCCGTGGGCATCACCGCCGCCGCGTTCATCGTCAGCCTCTTCGTCGCCGCCCCCAAGGGCGAGACCGTCTAACTGTTGCCACTACCTGAAAGAAGTACCGCTATGACCACGCCCTTCCCGATCTACCTGGACTGCGATACAGGAATCGACGACGCCCTCGCCCTGGCCTACCTGCTCGCCTCGCCTCTTGCCGATGTGGTGGGGATCGGGACGGTCAGCGGCAACGTCAGTGCCGCCGTCGGCGCCCGGAACACCCTGGACCTGCTTGAGCTCGCCGGCTCCGCGCACATCCCCGTGGCCCTGGGCGCGCACCATCCCCTGGCCGGATCCTTTGGCGGCGGCGCCCCGTGGGTGCACGGCGACAACGGGATTGGCGAGGTCTCACTGGCGCCTGCCGAGGCGTCCCTGGCCGGGGAGTCCGCCGCGGAAATGCTGGTGCGGCTGGCCCGGCTGTACCCGGGGGAGCTGCGCGTGGTGGCGATCGGCCCGCTGACCAACATCGCCGAGGCGCTGCGGCTGGAGCCCGCGCTGACGTCGCTGGTGCAGTCCGTGACGGTCATGGGTGGGGCCGCGCTGGCCCCGGGAAACATCACTCCGCTGGCCGAGGCCAACATCCACAACGACCCCGAGGCCGCCGCCCTGGTGCTGGCCGCCGACTGGGACGTGACCCTGGTGCCGCTGGACGTGACCATGGCGTCCGTGCTGGAGGAAACGCACCGGCAGGAGCTGCTCGCGTCCTCCTCGCCCGTGGCACAGGCACTCGGGGAGATGCTGGGCTACTACTTCCGGTTCTATGAGGGCATTTACGGCCGGCCCTGCTCCGCCATGCACGACCCGCTGGCGGCGGCGCTCGCCGTCGGGGCCGTGAAGCCGGCCCTGGCGCCGGTGGTGCGGGCCGCCGTCGACACCTCCGACGGGCCCGGCCGCGGGCAGACGGTGTGCGACATGCGCGGCCTGTACGCGGGGTTCCCGCCCGTGAAGGGCGCACGGTGCCGGGTGGTGCTCTCGCTCGAGGAGGAGTTTGCCCCGCACCTGGTGGGGACGCTGCTGGACCACTTTGCGGGCATGGAAACCACGACGGCGGCGCTCACCCCGGCGGGTTCGGCGGCCTGAGCACCGGCACGCCCCAGCGCGCTGCCGGTCCTTGCCCGGCACGCCATGCGTGCCGGGCAAGGCCGGTTCAGCCGGCGTGCTCTACAGCCGCTGTCTTCGCGGCGATGGCGTGCGGCACCGCCACGAGTGCCACGACAGCCAGGGCGCCCGCTGCAGCGAACACGTAGAAGCCCCAGGGGTAGGCGATGCCTGCGGCAACCAGGCCGCCCGTCACCGCGGGCCCGGCGATTGCGCCGACGCGGCCCACACCGGCAGCGAAACCAAGGGCGGTGGCGCGCAGCCGGGCCGGGAACAGCTGGCTCACCCAGGCGTAGACAAGCACCTGGGAGCTGAAGACAAACACGCCGGTGACGAAAACGAGGGCGTTGAGCAGGATCTCGTTGCCCACCTTGATGCTCAGCAGTGCCAGGCAGGCGGCGGACAGGCCGAACCACAGCAGCACGATGGGTTTGGTCCCGTGCCGGTCCGCCAGGATGCCGGCGATGATGAGGCCTGCCACGGCGCCCAGGTTCAGCACCAGGAGCAGGGAAATGCCCGCGCTTACGGGATAACCGGCGGATGCCATGAGCTGCGGCAGCCAGGTGTTCAGGCCGTAGACCAGCAGGAGGCCCATGAAGGAGGCGGCGGCAATCGCCGCGGCCACCAGCGGGTACGGCTTCCTGGCCAGGTCGCGGAACCGGGTCTGCTCCAGCTTCTGGCCGGTCTGCGCCGTGGCGGCCGTCTCCGGAAGCTTGAACCACAGGAAGGGCACGAGCGCGAAGCCCGCGAGGCCGCCCACCACGAACATGGTGCGCCAGTCGGGGATCACCATGAGCGCCAGGAAGGCCGTTGCCACAGCCCCTGCGTGGTAGCCGGTCATGGTCCGCGTGGTTGATTTACCTGCCGAACCGGCGGGTGCGTAGTCGTTCATGTAGGCCAGTGCCACCGGGAGGCACGCCCCGAGCCCCAGTCCGGCCAGCAGGCGGAAGGCGCTGAACACCGCCACGTTCGGAGCCCAAATTACGGAGATGGTGAAGACCGAGAACCAGAGCACGCAGACGACCAGCAGCCTGCGGTGTCCGAAGCGGTCCGACAACGGTGCGATGAAGAGGGCGCCGAGGCCCACGCCCACCAGGGAAATGGTGGCCGCGAGCGTGGCGCCGACGGCGTCGAAGCCGAGCTCGCCGGTCTTGATAAGCGTGGGGATGACGGTGCCAAGCACCACCAGGTCGAAGCCGTCCAGGACCATGGCGAGCCAGCACAGCCAGACAGGCCATCGCGACGCACGGGTGGAGGGAAGAGTTGTCATGTAATCCTCATTGATCAGCAGAGTGAGAGCACGCCGCCTGCGAGCTACGTCTCGCAACGGAGTGATCTACCGCACGGGTTATGACACGAGGCTACAATTAAGTTCATTGAACGTACAAATGTTCGCAATACGAACGTAAACGGGGCTGCGGTGGTGCCACGAAGGGTTGCCCGGCTGCGGCGGGTTGAGGCTGGGCCGTGGGGTGTGGCCGTGGACGTCCTAGGACTGGAACTGCTGCATCACCGAAAGGTGGCCTGCGCGGGCCGACACCAGGCACTTGGCCAGGTAGAACGGCCGGTTGGCGTGCCGGACGAACTGCGTCAGCACCAGGACCGGGTCCGATGGGCGCAGGTCCAGCAGCTTGGCGCGGCTGGGGCCCACCTGGCTGAGGCTGATCTGGCACTCGCCGGGCCCGGCCAGCCGGCCGAGCTGGTTGTTGAGCGTGGCCAGCAGGGTGGCGCCGCCGTCGTCCTTGATCTCAAGGGGCGCCGCGGCACTCCGGCCGGGGCTGACCGGCTGGGCGGTGACGTTTTCCTGCAGGTGGGCGATGGCCTCACCGTCGCGGATCAGGACGGATTCCCAGAGCCAGCAGTCGGTGCCGGGGGCGACGCCGATGCCTGGCGCCACGAACTCGGAAGCGGCCTGCCGCACCACCTGGGTGCGCTTGACCTCCAGCGTCTGGCCGGGTCCGCCGAGGACCTCCTCGAACGGGCGGATCCGCTCGATGCCGATGCGCGGGAGGGTATCCGAAACGAACCGGCCCACGCCGCGCCGGGCCCGGATGAGCCCGTCTTCCTCAAGGAGCATGAGGGCTTCGCGGACCACGGTGCGGCTGACCTTCATGTCGGCGCCGAGTTCTGTCTCGGTGGGGATCATGGACCCGGGGGTGAGCAGGCCGTTGCGGACGGCCTCCGCGATCCGGGAGTAGACCGCCACCCGCAGCGGTGAGCCGGGCTGCGCCGTCACTGGCTGGGACAGGAACCGGGCGGCATCCTGGTGCACGTTTGCCTCGCTCACTTGGTGGTTTCTTGGTGGAATCCCAGCCTAGAACAGGTTGCACGTGTTTGTTGGACAAGCTGAGGCTGTCATGGCGTCCGCAGCACCGGCTCCTACGCAGTCACCTGCGCCACCTCGACCTGTACCCCCGCGTCGCGGAACTTCTGCACCTGGGCGGGGTCGGCGCCGTCGTCCGTCACCAAGGTCCAGGGCAGCGCCAGCCGGGCCCACGCGTGGAACGGCCGCAGCCCCAACTTGGACGAGTCGGCCAGGACATACACGGAACGGCCGCGCCGGGCCATGAGCTCCTTGAGCCGGGTCTGGGCGTGGTCGGCTTCGCAGATGCCGTCCTCGGCGGTGACGGCGTCGGCGCCCAGGAATACCCGGTCAAAACTCATCCGCTCCAGCGCCGCCTCGGCCAGCGGCCCCACGAAACTCTGGGACACACTGCGCAGCCGGCCGCCCAGGCAGTCCACCACGACGCCGTCCGAATCCGCCAGCTCCTGCAACGTGTTGATGCCCGGCGTGGTGACGGACAGCTTCTCGAACCCGCGCAGTTCGTGCGCCAGGGCACCCGCGGTGGAGCCGGCGTCGAGCAGGATGTTCTCCCCGGGCTGGATCACGGCCGCCGCCCACCGGGCAATGGCATGCTTTTGTTCGTACGCCTCCCCGGTGCGCTGCCGCAGCGACGCCTCCGGGTGCGCCCCCATGGCCATCGCCCCGCCGTAGGTGCGGGCCAGCCGGCCCTGCGAATGCAGCAGCGCCAGGTCGCGGCGGATGGTGGACGCCGTCACCTCGAACTTGGCCGAGAGTTCCTCCACGGAGGCGAGGCCGGTGGTCACGGCAAGGTGGTAGATCTCCTCGCGCCGCGCGTTTGCGCTGAGCATTCCCGGTCTCCTTCCCGTGGGCATGGCGGTGGCAGTGGTTCCCATGCTAGTTCCGGCCCCCAATCAAACCGGAGAACTACACGGCGACGGCGGGCCGGGTGGCCATCTCGGCGGCCTGGTGCAGCGCCTCCACCATGGACCGGGAATCGGCGATGTTCTTCCCGGCGATGTCGAACGCGGTGCCGTGGTCCACGGACGTGCGGATCACCGGCAGGCCCACCGTGATGTTCACGCCGGCCTCGATGCCCAGCACCTTCACCGGCCCGTGCCCCTGGTCGTGGTACATGGCCACCACCAGGTCGTAGTCGCCGCGGCCGGCCAGGAAGAACAGCGTGTCAGCGGGCAGCGGGCCCACCGCGTTGATCCCGTCCGCCTGCGCCGCCTTCACGCCCGGCTCGATCTTCTCCGCTTCCTCGCCCTGGCCGAACAGGCCGTTCTCGCCGGCGTGCGGGTTAATGGCGCAGACGCCGATCTTCGGGTTGGGGATGCCCGCCCGCACCAGGGCCTCATGGCCGCGGCGGATGGTGCGCTCCACCAGGTCCGGGTTGATCTTCCGGATCGCGTCCATCAGCCCGATGTGGGTGGTCACGTGGATCACCTTGATCTTGGGCGTGGAGAGCATCATGGACACTTCCTCGGTGCCCGTCAGCGACGCCAGCAGCTCGGTGTGCCCGGGGAAGATGTGCCCGGCTGCGTGCAGCGCCTCCTTGTTCAGCGGCGCGGTGCAGATGGCCTGCACCTTCCCGGCCATCGCCAGTTCGCTGGCCACCCGGATGTACTCGTAGGCGGCATGTCCCGCCACTGGGGAGAGCTGGCCCCACGGCAGGTCCTCGGGCAGCAGGTTCAGGTCGATCACGTTCACCCGGCCCGGCGTGAACACCGCGTCCTCGACGTTCTCGATCACGGCGATGTCTGCCTGGACGCCCACGATCTCCGCGGCCTGGCGCAGCCGCAGCGCATCGCCCACCACCACGGGCCGGCACTCGGCCAGGATGCCGGCATCCAGCACCGCCGGGACGACCACCTCCGGGCCGATGCCGGCACCGTCGCCCATGGTCACGGCCACGTAGGGGAGTGGCTGGTTCTTTGATTCGTCAGTCATTGTTGCTCCAGATTGTTCGGAAGTCGTGCGGGGAAGGATGTGGGCGGGAGCCTGCGCGGGCCGGCCGCGGCGCTCCCGGATGTCGTCATACAGCTGCAGGAGGGCCAGATCATCACCGAAGCTGCCGGGCTTGGTGCCCACCAGCGTCCCGTCGGCAGCGCGGCTCAGCACGGCTCCGTGCTGCACCGCCGCGAGCGGCACCAGGCTGGAATGCCCGACGGCGTCCAGCACTTCCCGCGCCGTCTCGCCGCCCGTGAGGATCAGGTCGGCAGGGGCAGCCTTCGCAGCTTCGGCGGCAAACTTCGAGAGGGCCTGGACAATGGCTTGGGCTCTTGCCGGGTCCACCTTGCCGGCGGCCAGGGTGACGGCCAGGTTCCTGCCGTCCCGGAGCGCCTGCCGGGCTTCCCCAAGCTGCGTTGCATAGGCGCCGGCTGCCCCCGCATAGAGCGGGTGCAGCCGGATAACCGTGAAGCCGTGCTCTTCGAGCCGGGCCAGCTGCGCCTGCGCGGTCCCGGAAGCGGAGCCGACGACGGCGAGCACCGGCAGCGCGGCCGCCTGCGGTTCCGCGGCGGCGGGGTCCGTTGTGGGCACAGTTTGCGCATTCCGCGCAGTTTGTGCGCCAAGCCGCTGCGCGAGGACAGCTGCCGCGCCGCCGGTTCCCACCAGCACGATGCGGCGTCCGCCCGCACGGAAACCCAGCTCCAGCAGGGCGTCCACCACGTGTTCCAGGTCAGCTGTGGTTTCACCATCGGCCACCACCAGCGCGGGCCGGCCGTCCAGCAGTCCGGCCAGGCGGGACGGCACTGTGCTTGACCGCACCGTTTCCAGGTCCAGGGACTGCACCGAGTACGGCTCCTCTGGGCGGAGCAGCGACGGGATGTCCGCCGGCGGGGCCGAAAGCTCCGCCTGCCACAGGTCCGTCTTTGCCAGGGGGGAGCCGGCAACAAAGGGGCGGCCGGCGCGCACCGTGCGCTGCAGCTGGGGGAGTGCCCCCACAACCACAACGTGGTGGCCGAGCCCTTCCAGTGCGGCGGTCTCGGCGCTGATGTTGCCGCGCCACAAGGAGTCGATCTTCTTGAACAGCACCTGCGCGGCGGAGGCCCCGGGGGTGGAGAAGGCCTCCAACACCCGCACCCCGGCTTCGGCAGCGGACAGTCCGCGGGAATGTGTATCGGCGACCACCACGTCGGTGGGGGCCGGGACCAAGGAGGTGCCGGCGTCGTGCGGTGCCAATAAAGTACCCGCACCCAGCAGGAGCTGCGCGGACAGGCCATGCTCCACAAACCAGCAGCCAACCTCGGCGGCGCCGGAGAAATCGTCCGCCTGGACAAATACGGAAGCCACGGTGCTCCTCTCGGTCGGATTGTCGGCTGGAGTTCCATACAGGGTTTTCTGGCCCGTATAGAACAGGAAGTTCCCCATCATCATGACACGGCTGCGCGAATCACGCTAGGGGGGTTGCGCGAATTGCGCAGGAGTGGCAAAGTGATGGACACAACATTCCGGCGCAGCCACTCCGGCAGCCCGCCACCCCCGAACCTACCGAGAGGTCAACGATGACCGTTCTTCCTCAAGGAAGTGAGATTTCCCGCCGCCGCCTGCTGCAGTTCGGCGCGGCCGCAGGGTTTCTGCTGGGCACCGGCAGCCTGGCCGGCTGCGCCGGTCCCACCGGCCTCCCGGGCCCCAGCACCCTGACCCTGGCCCTCAACCGTTCCCTGGTCAGCCTGGACAACAAGCTCAACCAGTTCGACGCCGCCGTCACCGTGCAGCGCTCGGTCCGCCAGGGCCTCACCGCCATCGGGCCCGAAACCAAGCCCGTCCTGGTCCTGGCCGAACGCTTCGAGATGACCGGCCCCACCGAATGGACGGTCCGCCTCCGCGAGGGCGTCCGCTACTCGGACAACAGCCCCGTGAAGATCGAGGACGTGGCCACCGCCCTGAAGATGTACAAGCAGGTGCAGGGCTCGTTCGTGGCCGGCTTCTTCCCCGAATTCCCCGAGGTTGTCCCCGTGGACGAGCGCACTTTCACAATGGTCACCAAGAAGCCCGTCCCCATCCTGGACTCGCTCATGAGCATGATCCTGATTACCCCGGCTGCGCAGAACAAGCCGGAGGAACTGCAGGAAGGCCTTGGCACCGGCCCCTACGTGGTCACCAAGTTCAACCGCGGCGCCGGCACCTACAGCCTGGAACGCAACAAGAACTATTGGGGACCGGCACCGCATATCGACAACGTGGAGGTCCGCTTCCTCCCCGAGGAATCCAGCCGAGTCATCGCCCTGCGTAGCGGCGAGGTGGACGTCATCGACACCATCACCCCGGATTCCCGCCAGCAGCTCGCCGGCCTCCCAGGCGTCACGCTCCAGGAATCCTCAAGCCTGCGCCTGAACCAGATCTTCTTCAACTTCCGCAAGCCCGCCGGCCACCCGATCGCCGACCCCCGCGTCCGCCAGGCCCTCAGCATGGCCATCGACGGCAAGTCGCTGGTGAAGGACGTCCTGGTGGACTCCGTCACGCAGGCCGAAGGGGTCACCCCCTCCAGCCTCACCGGCTACCACAAGACCGGCGAATACGTGTACGACCCCGACAGGGCCAAAGCCATGCTGGCCGAGCTCGGCGTCAAGGACCTCACCATCAAGATCATCTGGGAAACCGGCGAGTTCGCCTCCGATACCTCAGTGATGGAAGCCCTGGTGGAGATGTTCGGCAAGATCGGCGTCAAGGCCGAGCTGCAGCAGTTCGAACCCGGCGGCAACATCATGGCCTGGCGCCAGGGCAAGCAGGGCGACTGGGACCTGCTGGCAAACGGCTACCCAAGCCCCACCGGCCTGGCCATCACCATGCTGCAGGGCATGTACGCGGGCACCCCCGAAAAGGAAGCCACCCGCGACACCTACCAGGGCTACGTGATCCCCGAAGTCGCCGCCAAAATCCAGGCAGCCTCCGCCGAAGCGGACCCGGCCCGCAGGACGCAGCTGCTCAACGACGCCCAGCAGGCCGTCTGGGACACCTGGCCCTGCGCCTGGGCCTTCGTCCCCAAGTCCGTCCTCGCCCACCGGGAGCGGGTGTCCGGCATCAACCTGGCCCCCACCAACTCCTACCCCCTCGTTGATGTCCGGCTGGAGGCCTAAGCCATGACGAACTACGTCCTCAAACGCCTGGGACAGGGATTGCTGACCGTGTTCCTCACGGTGTCCACCGTCTTTGTCCTGATCCGCCTGGCGCCCGGCGACCCGGCCGTCTCCTACGCCGGGCCCCTGGCCACCACCGAACAGCTCGCCAAGGTGCGCGAACAGTTCGGCCTGGACAAGCCGGTGCTGGAGCAGTACTGGATCTTCCTCCAGCAGCTGTTCACCGGCAACCTGGGCCAGTCCTACTCCTTCCAGGCCCCGGCCATGCAGGTGGTCTTCGAACGGCTGCCCTACACCCTGACCCTGGCGACGTCGGCAATCCTGCTGACCGCCGTCGTCGCCATCCCGCTCGGCGTGTGGATGGCCCGCCGCCCGGACACCGGCCGCGAGTTCGGCGTCAACGTCCTCACCATCGCCGGGCAGTCCATGCCCGACTTCTGGACCGGCATCATGCTCCTCACCGTCTTCGCCGTGCTGATTCCGATCTTCCCGGCGTCCGGCTTCGCCACCTGGGGCGGGCTGGTGCTGCCCACGGTCACCATCGCCATCCTGCAGATCGCCCTGATTTCCCGCATGGTCCGCCGCGAGATGACCGCGAACTTCGCCGCCCCGTACCTCACGGTGGCCCGGTCGCGCGGCGTGAAGAACTCCGTGCTCACCTGGCGCTACGCCATGGGCAACTCCGCCATCCCGGTCTTCACCGCGCTGGGCACCCGGTTCGCCGCCATGCTCAACGGCGTGGTGGTGGTGGAAGTGGTGTTCGCCTGGCCCGGCGTAGGCTCACTGATCGTCCGGGCACTCGAAACCCGCGACTACCCCCTGATCCAGGCGACGGTCCTCATCACGGCCCTGCTGGCCGTGGCCGTCCAGCTCCTGATCGACCTCGCCTACCCGCTCCTTGATCCCCGCGTTCGTCTTGGAAAGGCGGCCACAGCATGAGCCTCGACACCGCAACCCCCGCCACGTCTCCCGGGACCCCCGCCCGGCAGCCAAGCCCCAGCGCCGTCACCAAGGCGGACCTGGCCCGGGCCGGCGCCACCCGCCGGCGCAAAGCCGCCCAGTGGAAGCTCATCGTCGGCACCGTCTGCACCCTGCTGGTGATCATCCCGATCATCCTGGCCAACGTGCTCCCGCTGCCGGACGCCAACTTCCAGGACCTCGCCGCCCGGCGCCTGCCGCCGCTGACCGACGGGCACCTGTTCGGCACCGACCAGCTGGGCCGCGACCTGCTCTCCCGGGTACTGCACGGCGGCCAGGTCTCGCTGACCATCGGCCTGCTGGCCGTCCTGGTCTCCGGCGCCATCGGCGTGATCCTCGGGTCCGCCGCCGGCTACTTCGGCGGCTGGGTGGACACCATCGTCTCCCGGCTCCTCGAAGCGCAGATGTCCCTGCCGCTGCTGATGATGCTGCTGCTGGTGGTGGCCCTCTTCGGCCCCTCCATCCCGGTGATCACTTTCGTCATCGCCATCGCGCAGTGGCCCGAAGTGGCCCGCCTGACCCGCTCCATGGTGCTGGTGGAACGTGAAAAGCCGTACGTCTCCGCCGCCCGGATCCTGGGCCTGCACCGCATCCAGATCCTGGTCCAGCACATCATCCCCAACGTCATCAAGCAGGCAACCCTGGTGGTGCTGCTCCTGCTGGCCCAGGCCGTGCTGCTCGAATCGGCGCTGTCCTTCCTGGGCGCCGGCCCGCAGCGGCCCTTCGCCACCTGGGGCCGCATCATCTCCGACGGCCAGGCCTACATCACCACCTCCTGGTGGATGGTCACCCTGCCCGGCCTGGTGATCGTGCTCATGGTGGTGGGCGTCAACCTGCTGGGCGACGGCCTCCGCGACCGTCCCCGCCGCAAGAAGAAGGGTGCCTGACATGAACGCTTCAACCTTCACCGAGCAGCCGCTGCTGGAGGTCCGTGACTTCCAGGTGGAGCTGATCACCGACGCCGGCATCATCCGGGCAGTGGACTCCGTCAGCTTCAGCATCCACCGCGGCGAGACGGTCACCATCATCGGCGAGTCCGGTTCCGGAAAATCGACGACGGCGATGGGCATCCTGCGCCTGCTGCCTGAAGACCTGGCCGTCCTGTCCGGCACCGTGGTGATTGACGGCGTCGACATTTCCGCCGACCCCAAGGCCATCAACAAGGTGCGCGGCAAGACCCTGGCGCTCATCCCGCAGGACCCCATGACCGCCCTGAGCCCGGTGCATTCGATCGGCAGCCAGCTGTTCGAGGCCATCCGGATCGCCGGCGCCGCCTCCGCAAGGGACAAGGGTGCGCTGCAGGCCCGGGCCGTGCGCCTGCTGGAACAGGTGCACATTCCGACGCCGGAGAAGCAGCTGAAGAAGTACCCGCACCAGCTCTCCGGCGGCATGCTCCAGCGCGTGCTGATCGCCATTGCGCTGGCGTCCGAGCCGCAGCTGCTGGTGGCGGATGAGCCGACGTCGGCCCTGGACGTCACCGTGCAGGGCGGCATCCTGGACCTGCTGCTGGAACTGCAGGAACAGCGCGGCATCGGCATCCTGATGATCACCCACGACCTCGGCGTGGCCAGGCTCATCTCGGACAGGATCCATGTGATGAAGGACGGCTCCTTCGTGGAATCCGGCGAAGTCCAGCAGATCGTGGACCACCCCGCCACCGAGTACACCCGGGCCCTGCTGGCCGCCGTGCCGGTGCTCGGGCCGTGGGACGAAACGCCCGCCCGCGGAACGCACGCTGCCACCACCGACCCAGCCCTCACCCAGACCGGAGCAAAGCCATGACGAAGCCGTTCCTCGCCGTCGACAACCTGGTGGTGGACTACCACGTCCCCGGCGGCACCTTCCGTGCCGTGGACGACGTCTCCTTCTCCGTGGACAAAGGCAGGACGATCGCCGTCGTGGGTGAATCGGGCTGCGGCAAGTCCACGGTGGCCAAAGCGCTCATGCGGCTCATCACCCCCACGAGCGGCAGCATCACCCTGGACGGCACGGACATCGCCGCCATGAGCGAAGCCAAACTGCGGCCGCTGCGGTCCAAGTTCCAGATGGTGTTCCAGGACCCCTACGGCTCCCTTGACCCGCACATGACTGCCCAGGAGATCGTGGCCGAGCCGCTGAAGCTGCAGGGCATCCGCTCCAAGGCCGAACGGCACAAGGCGGCCGCCACACTGATCGACCAGGTGGGCCTGCCGGTCCGCTCCCTGGAGAAGCGGCCCTCCGAGTTCTCCGGCGGACAACGCCAGCGCATCGGCATAGCCCGGGCCCTCGCGTCCAAGCCGGAACTCCTGGTCTGCGACGAGGCCACCAGCGCCCTGGACGTCTCCGTGCAGGCCCAGGTGCTTCGGCTGCTGAAGTCCATCCAGGACGAAACCGGCATCACCTACGTGTTCATTTCGCACAACCTTGGCGTGGTGCAGGAGATCAGCGATACCGTCATGGTGATGCAGCGCGGCAAGCTGGTGGAACTCGGCACCACCGAGTCCGTCCTGACCTCACCCAAGGAGGACTACACCCGCAAACTCCGCCGCGCCGCCCTTGACCCCACCACCATGACCGGCCTCAAGCCCCGGCACGTGGTCCGCTCCCTGGCACTGGCCAACTCCTGACACTTTCGAAGCACTGACGAACGCAACCACGAGGAATCAACGCATGAGCACCCAGACCCAAGGCACCCAGGTGGACGGCCTGAAACTCCCCATCTCCCGGCTGGTCCTGGGAACCATGACCTTCGGCGACACCGCGGACGAGGCCACCGCTGGCCGGATGGTGGAGGAGGCGCTCGCCGCCGGCATCACCACCATCGACACCGCCAACGCCTACGTCGGGGGAGTCACCGAGGAGATGCTCTCCCGGCTGTTGAAGGGAAAGCGCGACGGCGTCATCCTGGCGTCCAAGGCCGGCATGCCCCACGCGGACCACGGCTCCAACGCACCGCTCTCCGCCGCCGGCCTGCGCGCCAGCGTCGAGGGCAGCCTGCGGCGGCTCGGCGTGGACAGCATCGACCTGTTCTACCTGCACCAGCCGGACCGGGCCACGCCGCTGACGGAGACCCTGTCCACCGTGGCCTCGCTGGTTGATGAAGGGAAGATCGGGGCGCTGGGCGTGTCCAACTTCGCCGCCTGGCAGATCGCCGACGTCATCCACACCGCGCGGGAAGTGGGGGCGCCGCGGCCCGTCGTCGCGCAGCAGCTCTACAACCTGGTGGCCCGCCGGCTGGAGGAGGAATACCTCGAGTTCGCCGCCATCCACAACGTGCACACCATGGTCTACAACCCGCTGGGCGGCGGCCTGCTTACCGGCAAGCACAGCTTCGACGCCAAGCCCACGGAAGGCCGCTACGGCGACTCCAAGCTCGCCGCCATGTACACCCAGCGGTACTGGGACAGGCAGCTGTTCGACGCCATCGGCGAGCTGTCCCGGATCGCCGCCGATGCCGGGGTGACCCTCGCGGAGCTGTCCCTGCGCTGGCTCGCCTACCGCTCCGGCGTCGGCTCCATGCTGCTGGGCGGATCCAAGGTGGAACAGCTGCGCGCCAACATCGCCGCCGTCGCGAATGGTCCGCTGCCGGCCGACGTCGTGGACGCCTGCGACGCCGTGGGCACCGCGCTGCGCGGCCCGATGCCCGCCTACAACCGCTGACCCTGTACCGACCGAACCGCTTACGACACTGAAGGACCCTGATGACTTCCGAACTGGCCCTCGAATTCGCCCGCAAGATCCGCGCCCGTGAGCAGGCGGTGGGCTACTGGGCGGTGCTGGACGCGCCCGTGGCCACCGAACGCATCGGCCGGCTGGGCTACGACTACGTGGCCCTGGACGCGCAGCACGGCCTGCTCGGCTACTCGGGCGTGCTCAACGGGCTGATGGCCATCGACGCCGGGCACACCGCCGCCGGCATGGTCCGCGTGGAAGCCAATGACTTCACCGCGATCGGCAAGGCACTGGATGCCGGCGCCGTGGGCGTCATCGTCCCGCTCATCAACAATGCGCAGGACGCCGCCGCGGCCGTTGCCGCCGCCAAGTACCCGCCGCTGGGCGGACGCTCCTACGGACCCATGCGCTCGGCCCTGCGGATCGGCCCGAAGCCTGCCGACGCCAACGCCGCCACGCTGGTGTTCGCCATGATCGAGACGCCCGAGGGCCTGGCCAACGTCAAGGAAATCTGCGCCACCCCAGGCCTGGACGGAATCTATGTGGGACCGTCCGACCTCGCCATCGCGGTGGGCGGCGCGTTCCCCGGGGATCCCGCCGTCGACGCCGAATTCAATGCTGCGCTGGAAACCATTGCCGAGGCCGCCGCATCCGCTGGCATCGCCGCCGGCATCCACACCCCCGCCGGCACGGTGGCCAACCAGCGGCTGCGGCAGGGTTACACCTTCACTACCATCGCCTCGGACCTGACGCACCTGGAACAGATCGCCAAGTCCCACCTCGACGCCGCCCGCTCCGCTGCCGGAACCAAGGAAGGCCAGTAACCATGACCACCACCACCGACGCATACAGCACCATCACCCCGGACGGCCGGGTGAAGCGGGCCGACGGCGCCGACTTCGCCTACCTGCCGGCCCCCACCGTGCAGAGCCACGCCGCCAACCTGCTCACCCTCCCGGACGGCCGGCTGGGCTGCGTCTGGTTCGGCGGCACCCAGGAAGGCGTGCCGGACATCTCCATCTGGTTCTCCACCCTCGAGCCCGGCAGTTCCCAGTGGTCCGAGCCCGCGCAGCTCTCCGACGATTCCACCCGCTCTGAGCAGAACCCCATCCTGTTCGTGGCCCCGGACAAGGCGCTCTGGCTGCTGTACACCGCGCAGAAGGCGGGCAACCAGGACACGGCCGAGGTCCGCCGTCGTATTTCCCTGGACAGCGGCCGCACCTGGGGCGACGTCGAAACCCTCTTCCCCGCCAACGAAACCGGCGGCGTGTTCGTCCGCCAACTGCCCGTGGTGCTGCCCTCCGGCCGGCTCATCATCCCGATCTTCCGCTGCATCACCACGCCGGGGGAGAAGTGGGTGGGCAACAGCGACGACAGCGCCGTGATGATCTCCGACGACGCCGGCGCCACCTGGACGCAGCACGTCCTGCCCGGCAGCCTGGGCTGCGTCCACATGAACATCCAGCGCGTGGCGGACGGCTCGCTGCTGGCCCTGTTCCGCAGCCGCTGGGCCGACTCCATCTACGCATCCCGCTCCACCGACGACGGCTCCACCTGGAGCGAACCCGTCCCCACCGAACTGCCCAACAACAACTCCTCCATCCAGTTTGTTGCTCTGACCGACGGCCGCCTGGCCCTGGTCTACAACCACAGCCGGGCGGAGGCGTCCACCGAACGCCGCCTCTCGCTGTACGACGAGATTGACGACGACGGCCTGGCCGAGGAACAGGGGCAGGTCACCGAACCCGATGCTGCTGCCCACGATGACGGCGTGAAGCGGGCCTTCTGGGGCACGCCGCGCTCGCCGATGACGCTGGCCATCTCCGAGGACTCGGGCCGGACGTGGCCCATCCGCCGGAACCTGGACGTGGGGGACGGGTACTGCCTGTCCAACAACTCCCGCGACGGGCTGAACCGCGAATACTCCTACCCGTCCATCCACCAGGGCCCGGACGGGGCGCTGAACATCGCGTACACGTACTTCCGGCAGGCCATCAAGTACGTCCGGGTGGACCCGCAGTGGGCGTACGAGGGCAGCACCACTCCCGGCGGGGACGCATGACACAGCACGCGGTGGTCACCGGTACCAGCTCGGGGATCGGCAGGGCCATCGCTCAGCGACTGCTGGCCGACGGGTGGAAGGTCACCGGGCTGAGCCGGACCGCGTCCGCTCTGGATGGAAAGTTCGAGTGGCTGCAGGCTGATCTCGCCCAGCCGGAGTCCCTGGCTGCCCTGGTCTCTTCGCTGGAGCCCGCCGATGCCCTGGTGCACGCCGCCGGGTTCCAGCGGACCGCGCACCTGGGCTCCCTGGACCCGGAGGCGCTGGCGGGCATGTTCACGGTCCACGTGGCGGCGGCGTCCGTGCTGGCCAACGCGCTGGTGCCCACCATGCCCGACGGCGGCCGGATCGTCCTGCTGGGCAGCCGCACCTCCACGGGGATGCCGGGAAAAAGCCACTACGCCGCCACCAAGGCCGCCCTGATGGGGCTGGGACGCACATGGGCGCAGGAGCTCGCGCCCCGGGGCATCACCGTGAACGTGCTCTCACCCGGGCCCACCGACACCCCGATGCTGAACGACCCCGGCCGCGCCGCCACCCCGGTGAAGCTGCCGGCCCTCGGAGCGCTGGTGGACCCGGAAGACGTGGCCGCCCTGGTCGCGTTCCTGCTGGGCCCGCACGGCAAGTCGATCACCGGGCAGAACTACGTCATCTGCGGCGGCGCCTCCCTCTGACGCCCTGCGGTGGTCGCGCACCGGAGGAATGCACGTTTGTGCAGAACCGGATGGGCGTGCGTCCAGGCGGCGGACAGGCCCAAAAAGGCTACTCACCAGTAACAATATGTGTGTTGCGGATCACATGCCGCGGCGAAGGCGGTCCTGCTGAACCTGGTTTTTGGCCGCACGTCTGTGCAGTTCTGCTGCGGTGAAGCGGCGGCGCTGCAAGCATGGAAACCCCGGGCCGCCCCGATGGATCCCCCAAAACCATCGGGGCCGGCCGCCCCGCTGACAGACGAACAAAGAGGTTTCCATGTCCTTCCTTTCCCGGGCCCTGTCCGTTGCGGCAGCCGCCGTCCTTGCCTCATCCCTGGTCTCGGCTCCCGCCCAGGCCGTAGATATCGCCCCGCCGGGGGCCAATGACTGGTCCTGCAAACCGTCGGCAGAACATCCCTACCCCGTGGTCCTGGTGCCGGGCACGTTCGAGAGTATGGAGAAGAACTGGTCCACCCTCTCGCCCTACCTCAAGAGCGCCGGGTACTGCGTCTACGCCCTCAACTACGGCCAGACCAACGGCGTCTACGCAACGGCGCCGGTCAAGGATTCCGCCAAGGAACTCGCCCCGTTCGTTGACGCCGTCCGTTCCGCCACCGGCGCCAAGCAGGTGGACCTGGTGGGCCACAGCCAGGGCGGCATGATGCCCCGGTACTACATGGGCTTCCTGGGCGGCGCCAAGTACGTCCATCAGCTCGTCGGCATCGCCCCGTCCAACCATGGCACCGAAGGCGTGATCCTCCCGCCGCCGGACCTGGTGCCCACGCCCGACTACACCGCCGCCGGCTGTGCCGCCTGCGCCGACCAGCAGGCCGGCTCGCCGTTCATGCAGGAACTGAATTCGATCGGCGACACCGTCGCAGGACCCTCCTACACCGTCATCTCCACCATCCATGACGAGGTGGTCATCCCGTACAACAGCCAGTTTCTGAACGGATCCGCACGGCAGGTCACCAACATCACCATCCAGGACAAGTGCCCTGCGGACGTCTTCGAACACGACCAGACGCCGAATGACCCGGTGGTGCACCAATTCGTGGCGAACGCCCTGGGCCAGGCCTCGGGCCCCGCGGACCCCGCCTTCCAGCCCGTCTGCCTCTAGCGGCGCCCTCGGAGGTCCGACGGCGGGCGGCCCGCGCTCTCCTCCGCCCCCCCCCCCCCGTTCCCCGCCCACCGCCCCAACGGCCCTTGCACACGCCGGGCTGCCGCGCCGACAACTCCATCACGAAGAGTTCAACTTCTAACTTCGCAACCATGAAAAACCATGGACCGCGAGCCACCCCAGGCACACCCCAACCTGACGTCATCTTGGGGTGAGATTTGCGTCAGAATAGGGCCCAGCTGGCACTTTG
>NZ_JARFXU020000067.1:0-431 GCF_029581595.2 Arthrobacter sp. NQ7
GTATTGCAGGGCTACTCTATCTGCTGATCGCCAAGCGTCAGCCGTTCTACGCCGATGTCAGCGGCGAAAGCATTGCAGTCGATAACGTCAGTCATTAATCAAGGACCTTCCATGCGTATCCTCGTGGTCAACGTCAACACCACCGAATCCATCACCGACACCATCGCCCGGCAAGCGCGGGCCGTGGCGGCACCGGGCACCGAGATTGTCGGGCTCACGCCTCGCTTCGGCGCGGATTCGGTAGAAGGCAATTTTGAAAGCTACCTGGCCGCCATCGCGGTGATGGACCGGGTGATGGCCTACGACCAGCCGTTCGATGCAGTGATCCAGGCCGGCTATGGCGAACATGGCCGCGAAGGTTTGCAGGAACTGTTGAACGTGCCAGTGGTGGACATCACCGAAGCGGCCGCCAGCACCGCGATGTTCCTGGG
>NZ_JARFXU020000009.1:0-155270 GCF_029581595.2 Arthrobacter sp. NQ7
ATTTGAAACCAGCTAAAAAAACCATGCACACCACGGGGTGGCGCACACAGCACATTTCAACCAATCACATTACATAATCGGTATCAACAAACTTGGCACACTATTGAGTTCTCAAACAACAGACACACCCGGCACCACCCAAACCAACGTTCAGGATCGCTCCGGAGCAACTTTTCAAACTTACCCGATCCCCCACCCCGAAGCAAATCCATCATCACAGGACCCACTTCGAAGAGAAGACCGCCCCACACCGATTCCCAGCGCCCTAAAGAGCAACCAGAACCTGGCTTTGAATTGGGGGTTTTGGCCACCCGGTGAACAGTTCTTCACTGTCTCCCCCGCGGCGACTCAGAAAACAATACACGCACACCACCCCCACCGCAAACCGGCCCTTCGGAGGCCAAAGATCCGCGGTATTGCGCGGAAGAAGGGGCCAGTCATGCACCTTGGCGGCCATCCGTCGTCGTCATTCTGCCCGTGTGTGCTGCGGCACAGGTGTTTCCTGGCGGGCCCGGGCGCTGAACAAGCAATGGGTTAAACGCAGAAGGGCCGGCAACCCTGAGGTTGCCGGCCCTTCTCAAGCAGCTGGAATCAGCGGTGCTGGATTACCAGGAAGACTTGGTGATGCCCGGGAGTTCGCCCTTGTGTGCCATGTCGCGGAAACGGACACGGGAGATACCGAACTTCTGGAAGGTGCCACGGGGGCGGCCATCGATGATGTCGCGGTTGCGCAGACGGATCGGGGACGCGTTGCGGGGCAGCTTCTGCAGGCCCAGGCGGGCTGCTTCGCGTGCTTCGTCGGTTGCGTTCTCGTCAACCAGGGTCTTCTTCAGTTCGAGGCGCTTTGCAGCGTAACGCTCAACGATGACCTTGCGCTGCTCGTTGCGAGCAATCTTGGACTTCTTAGCCATGTTTAGCGCTCCTCTCGGAATTCGACGTGCTGGCGGATCTTGGGGTCGTACTTCTTCAGGACCATGCGGTCCGGGTCGTTACGACGGTTCTTGCGGGTCACGTAGGTGTAGCCCGTGCCAGCGGTCGACTTGAGCTTGATGATCGGACGTACGTCCTTGTCCTTAGCCACTAGAGCTTCACCCCACGAGCAAGAATGTCGGCGACGACTGCGTCGATGCCGCGCACGTCGATGGTCTTGATGCCACGTGCAGAGACCTGCAGGGTGACGTTACGGCGCAGGGACGGAACCCAGTAGCGCTTCTTCTGGATGTTCGGATCGAACCGGCGCTTGTTGCGGCGGTGCGAGTGCGAAATGCTGTGCCCAAAGCCCGGCTCGGCCCCGGTCACTTGGCAGTGTGCTGCCATGACTTCTCCTCAAGATTTGAAAGTAATGATCCGCATATCTGCTGCTGGACCATGCTGCCAAGTGCGACCCACAGAATGTACGGGCAACGGTTAGTCACGCAACTTGAGCCCCTAACTACCGGCCACCCTGGAGAAATTACCGGGCAACCGGAGCAATTGCGCACGCTCCGCGCACTTAGCGCCTACCAAGTCTACGAGGTGGCGCAATTAAAGACCAATCGGGCGTCAAAGGGTGTATAAGGGCAGGGAAAAGATCACAGCCAGGGCTGGCCCTTTTTCACAGCAGGATCATAGTTTCTCCACGCATCGTGGAGCCATGAACACGCAGCTCCTGCCGGCAACTCCGGCCGCAAGCAGCTCCGGCCGCCCGGAGCTTTCACCAATCAAGAAGCCCACCCACGGCTGGTTTGCCCGCCAGTACCGGCAGCGGATGCTGCGCACTGACCTCCTGACCGTCATCGCCTGGGCCTCCGTTGCGGCGGCTGTCGCCCTGTGGCTTGCCGACGGCGGAGCCACCAGCATCACGTCCCCTGCGGCCGCGTTCACGGCAGCGGGGATAGTGGCGGGGTTGGCGGGCATGGACCTGGTCCTGCTCATGCTGCTTCTGGCCGCGAGGATCCCCTTCATTGACCGCACCATTGGCCACGACCGGGCCCTGGAGTTCCACGGAAAGCTGGGGAAACCCTCCCTCTACCTCCTGCTGGCACACGGCCTCCTGCTGGTTATTGGGTATGGCATGGCCGAGGGACTGGATCCGGTCAGCGAGTCCATCAACCTCTGGGTCCAGGTGCCCGACATGTGGCTGGCTTTCGTCTCCATGGCGTTGTTCATTGCCGTCGTGGTGACGTCCCTGGTAGCTGTCAGGCGCCGCTTTCCCTACGAGTTCTGGTACGTGGTGCATCTGCTGACATACGCAGCCGTGGCCACCTCAATTCCGCACCAGTTCAGTGTGGGCGGCCTCTTTGCAGCCGGCACTTGGCAGCGCTGGTACTGGCTCGCCATCTGCATCTACACCGGCACTGCCCTGGTGTACTTCCGGGTACTGGAGCCGGTGCTGGCAACGGCCCGGCACCAGCTGACCGTGGCCCGGGTGGAGGCCGTGGCGCCGGGCGTGGTGAACATCGTCATGAAGGGCCGGAAGCTTAACCAGCTGGCTGGAACGGGCGGACGCTTCTTCATTTGGCGGTTCCTGGCTCCGGGCATGTGGTGGCACCCGCACCCGTTCAGTCTCTCCGCAGAGCCTGTCTTCAATGGCCCTGACGGGCAGGGGACGCTGCGGGTCACGGTCCGGAACCTTGGCGACGGTTCCGCCCGGCTGCTCCGGCTGCGGAAGGGCACCAAGGTGGCCCTGGAGGGCCCCTACGGAATGCTCAGCACGGCAGCCCGGACGAAGAACAAGGTGGTGATGATCGGCGCCGGCATCGGCATCACTCCCCTGCGCGCGCTGCTGGAGACCACCCCATTTGCTCCTGGCGAGGCCACGGTCCTCCTCCGCGGCCACACTGACAAGGAGCTTTACTTGGGCAACGAAATCCTTGACCTCTGCCAGGCGCGCGGGGTCCGGCTCTTCCACCTCACCGGGCCGCGGGGCCACGGCCGGTCCAGCTGGCTTCCCGAGGAAGCCGTGCGCAACGGCTACAGCCTTACCTCCTATGTGCCGGACATCGCCGATGCGGACGTCTACGTCTGCGGCCCGGCGGCGTGGGCGGCGAACGTCATTGCGGATGCCGGAAAGGCCGGCGTCCCCGAGGAACAGATCCATCACGAAAGGTTTGACTGGTGAAAATTCGCGGAACAGTCGCAGCAGCTTTGGCCTCCGCCGGGATCCTCCTGGCGGGCTGGCAGACAGGCACGCAGGCGGGCGGCATCAGCACCGTGGCATCAAGTACGACGGCGACAGGCACCACGGGTGCCACCGGCACGGGGTCGGCGGGGACAGGTTCGTCAGGGTCGGCTGGGTCCTCCAGCTCGTCGGGCGCCACAGGTTCCTCCGGGTCCGCAAGCTCCGGATCCTTCAGTTCGTCCAGTTCCTCCGCCTCCGGCACCTACAAAGGAAACACTGTCCAGACCCGGTTTGGCCCCGTCCAGGTCCAGATCACGGTGGCCAATGGAAAGATCACCGACGTTACGGCCCTCCAGCTGACCAATACGGACGGCAAGTCGATCCAGATCAGCAACCGCGCCGCACCCCTGCTGCGCAGCAAGGTCCTGGCGGCGCAGTCTGCCAATGTCCAGACCGTCAGCGGCGCCACCATCACCAGCGACGCTTACCTGACCTCACTCCAGGCAGCCATCGATGCAGCGAACCTCTAGCGCCCTGCCAAACACCGGAAGCCTGGCACTGAAGGCGCGCATGTTTGAGTGCATGGGAACCGTCATCGGGCTGACCATGCCCGTCGGCTCTCCCGCGGAAGGGCAAGCGGGGCTCGACGAGCTCGCTGCCGCCACCGTCGTCGTCGAGCGCCTGTTCCGGGACCTGGATGAAACGTTCAGCCTGTACCGTCCCGATTCGGAAGCCAGCAGGCTGGCGCGCGGTGAACTAAAGCTGCCCCACGCCTCGGCGCAGATGCGCGAGCGGTACGCGGAGGCGCATGACTGGCGGCTCCGGACCAGCGGCGCATTCACCCCCGAACGGCCCGACGGTGTGCTGGACCTTTCCGGGATCATCAAGGGCCATGCCATCCGCGAGGCAGGAACGTCGCTGCTTGCCCTCGGCCGGCACGACTGGTGCCTCAACGCAGGAGGCGACGTCCTGGTCAGCGGCTCGCCACGGCCGGGAAGCGCCGAGCTATGGAAGGCAGGTGTTGTGGACCCCGCGGACCGCCGCACGCTGATTACCGGGTACCCGCTGGGCGGCACCGGCCGGCACAGCGCGATCGCAACATCAGGCTCCGCCGAACGCGGCGAGCACATTTGGCGGGTGGGCAGCGCGGCCGGCTTCGTCCAGGTGACCGTTGCGGCCACGGATATCGTGACAGCCGACGTCCTGGCCACCGCGATCGTTGCCGGCGGGACGCGGATGCTGGACCATGCGGCGGACAACTGGGATGTGGCCGTCCTGGCCATCCATGCGGACGGATCGATGCTGGCAACGCCAGGGTTCCACCCCGCCTGACCAGCCGGTGTTGAACAGCGGGCTACAGCCGGATGGGCTCCGGGTACTTGGGCCGCAGATTGTCACCGGACGACTTGCCGGTGACCCTCCGGACCACCCACGGAGCCGCATACTCACGGAACCACTGGGCGTTGGCGCGGATGGCCTCGGCCCGGCCCAGTTCCGGCACGGGGGACATGGGCGGGATATCGATGGAGTGGTCATACTTGAGGACCTCGAGGAAACGCTTGGCCATGTTGGCGTGGCCGGCGGCGGACATATGCATCCGGTCATGGGCCCACATGCCCCAGTCGTAGTACTCGCTGAAGCGCCAGTAGTCCACCAGCAGCGCCCCATGGTCCCCCGCGATTCCACGCACCAGTTCGTTGTAGATGGCGGTGCGGCCGCGCATGGTGCCAAAAACCTTTGACCCGCGGGCGTCGAATCCGGTGAACATCACCACGGTGGCGCCGGTGGCGCTGAGCTTGCCCACGGCGTCGTTGTACTCCACCAGGAGGTCATCGATGTCCACGCGGGGACGCAGGATGTCATTGGCGCCGGCGTAGATGCTCACCAGTGTGGGCTTAAGCTCGACGGCGGCGTCCACCTGTTCCGCGAGGATCTGCCGGAGCTTCCTGCCGCGGATGGCCAGGTTTGCGTAGCCGAATCCAGGGTCGGCGGCGCAGAGCTGTTCGGCAGCGCGGTCAGCCCAGCCCCGGACGCCGTTGGGGCGCGTGGGGTCGTCGTCACCAACGCCTTCGGTAAAGGAATCGCCGAGCGCAACAAACCGGGAAGTGAACTCCATGCGGTTAGTTTGCCATCCGTTGCCGGAAGCAACCAATCAGCCGGTCAGGGCTGGGTCTCGCGCAGAATCCAATGGTCCTTGTCCAGCCGGCCCACCACTTTTTCGCCGATCCGCGCCAGGTCCAGCACATCCTCCTCGGTCAAGGCATCAAGGAACAGCTCACGGACGTCTTCGACGTGGCCCGGGGCGAGCCCAACGATGGTTGCCATGCCTTCCTCGGTGAGGTGGGCGGTGGTCACCCTGGCGTCGCGGGGATGGGGGCGGCGCTCCACCCAGCCGCGCTTCTGCAGCTTCGTCACCACGTGCGAGAGGCGCGACAGGGAAGCGCTGCTGCGGGCAGCGAGTTCGCTCATGGGCAGGAACCGGCCCTCAGCTTCGGACAGCATGGCCAGGACCGTGTAATCGAAGAGGGACAGCTTTCCGGCCGCGTGGAGCCTGGTGTCCAGGGCCGCAGGCAGCAGCGTGTTGATGCTCACCAGCGCCAGCCAGGCGCGGCGTTCGTCAGCGTTGAGCCAGCGGGGTTCGGTCATGGTCCCCATTCTACGATTGATCTTTCAAGTAGCTTGTGCGGCCCCGTAGGCTTGGGTCCATGTATGTTGTCTCCCTCACCTACCGCGTGCCCCAGGAGATTGTCGACTTCCACAACGACGCCCACATCTCCTGGCTGCAGAAAGCGTTCGACGACGGCGTGTTCATCGCCGCCGGGCGCAAGATCCCCCGCACGGGCGGGTTGCTGCTCTCGCAGGCCGAACGGGACACTCTCGACGCGAGCCTGGCGCAGGATCCGTTCTATACCAATGGCGTGGCCGACTTCGAGGTGGTGGAGTTCCACGCCGGCCGGGTAGCGCCGGGGTTTGAAAACCTCCTGGACACCCCGCCGGCGCAACAGGGCTAAGGCGCGCCGCCGCCGTCGGGACCGTCCCTGGCGAGCTTCTTCAGGCCGCCTTTCCGGGGGACCTTCACCGGTTCCGGCCAGCGCGGCCTGAGTGTGTCCCCCAGCGTGACGCCGCGAAGCTTGCGGCCAAAAAGCGGCAGGACCCAGTCGTGGACCCATCGCCGCTGGCGCCGCTCCCATTCCCGCAGGCCCAGCCTGGGCGCCGGCTCCCAGTCCTTGCGTTTGATCTTGTGCGGCACGCCCAGCTGGTCCAGGACCTGCCCGGCCAGGTAATTATGCCCGGCCTTGGACATGTGGAGCCGGTCTGAGTCCCACATGCGGCGGTCATGGAAGGCGTCCAGGCACCAGTAGTCCACGAGCACCGCTCCGTACTTCCGCGCAATTTCCCGGACCCGGCGGTTGTAATAGGCATTGCGTTTCTTGAGCGGCTCCAGCAGCGCGGACACCTTGACGTCGAACCCGGTGAAGAGCACCAGTGTGGCACCCGTGCCGGCAAGCCTGGCAACAAACTGTTCGTAGTCCGCCATCAGCGCGGGCATGTCCGTTTTCAGGTCCAGGATGTCGTTGCCGCCGGCATAGAGCGTGATCAGCGTGGGCTGCATCCGGAGCGCGGGCTCCAGCTGCTCATCGATGATGTGCCGCAGCCGCTTGCTCCTGATGGCCAGGTTGGCGTACTTCCACCCCGGCTGTGCCTTGGCAAGTTTCTCGGCAACCCTGTCGGCCCAGCCCCGCACGCCGTTGGGCAGCCGGTCGTCCCGGTCCCCTACTCCCTCCGTGAAGGAATCGCCAAGGGCAACAAACACCCGGCGCCCGGAGTCAGGAAGCAGGGATTCAGGCACCACCGCCCAACCTAACGGCTCAAGGAGAAGCAAGGACGACGCCGGGATGAACAGTAAGTGGGCGGGTGGGCCCGGCAGCCGGGTTGCCACGGCGGCCCGCCATTCGATCAAGGGGTGCGGGACCCGCTGTCCGTCTGCATGCCGCCGTGCACGGGGCGGAACTCCCAGGTGTAGGAGCCGTCTGCCTTCAGACTCATCCTCAGGTGGCCCCAGGTGTCACTGAATTTCCGCTGGACGTAGGCCGGGTCACTGGTGAACGAGCGGAGGCCGATGCCGCCCGTGGACACCTGGAACTGCTGCATGCCGTCTGGTACGCATTGGTCCGCGTTGTTCACCGGGCAGGTCCGTTCGTAGTTGTGCTGGGAGCCGGACAGCAGCACTTTCACCCGGTTGTTCCAGAACATGTCGATCCAGGGCTTCGCCTGGGTGAAGCGCGTGTGGCTGGACGTGTTGGAGGTGAAATACGGGTCGTGGTAAACGGCTGCCAGATGCTTTCCGGCCGCTTTGGCCGCCTTCAAATCAGCGTCCATTTCCGCGGTCATGGCCTGCGCGCGGGATGCGTTGTACCGCCAGGTTGCGGTGGGCGCCACGAGGATATGCCAGTTTCCCTTGTCGAAGGAATACCACTCCAGTGCATCCTGGAACCGGCCCAGGGTGGTGCTGGTGGCGGACTTGGTGGTGTTCACGCACTGGCCGTCCATGAACCGGTCCACGTCATCATTCACACCCGGTTCCACGTCATGGTTCGGGCCCGCGGTCCAGTAGGTCTTGGCCTTCAACCCGCCCCACACCTGGTTCCACGCGCCAAGCGCAGTGCAGGTTCCCTTGTCGTACTGGAAGTCCCCGATAGCAAGGAAATTATCCAGCGAACCATCGTTGAGGCTGCCGATAATGCTCGCGGCGTTCTTGCCGGCTGCCGAGCTCGTCGACGTGTTTCCTGACGGGTTCATGTCGCCGGCGGCGGCGAACTCGAATGAATCACCCGACGGCGGGGTTGTGGGCGTCGCGGTCGGGGCCGGGCTGGATGTTGGCGCCGGAGTCGTGGTGGACGTCGGAGTGGGTGTGGGGGCCGGGCTCGTTCCGCCTGCCGCCGGGTAGACACGTACCCAGTCCACCCGCATTTCCGCAGCACCGTCAGCGGTGGTATCCGGGAACCAGTCCAGCTGCAGGGTCTGATGCATGCTGCCCGGAGGCTGATGGGTGGGGTCGTTGTCCTCAAACCACTTCACGCCATCCACGTAACCGGTCATCCCGGCGGGGGACCAGTCCACTGCATAGTTGTGGAACTGGGAAACATCCAGCGTCTTGCTGGCCCTGGTCTGGGAGTTCGTGCAGGAGAAGTGCTGGAAGAACTTGATCACGTTCCAGTCGCCCGTTGTTTCCGCGTAATCCACTTCGCCGTCGCAGGGCCAGTTCCCGCTGTCCGGCCAGAGGATCGAGACCATGTGGTATTCATTGTCGCCGGAGCCGGCGGCGCGGACTTCCCAGCGCCCGTACTTCTGGTTGGCAAACCTGGCGGACATGCCGGCGGTGGTCCCGTCGGGTGTTCCGCTCATGACCATAGTGGAGCCGTCCACCTTTACCTGCTCCGGGCTGCGGATGCCGTTGCCGGCATGCCCCGCGCCTTTATACACGCTCCATTTGGTTGCGTCCGGGGCCCCGACGTAGTTGAATTCGTCGCCGGCGACGGGTGCACCCCAGTTCTGCGTGGCAGCAGCCTGGACACCTCCCGGGTCAATGGGCGCGGGGGTGGGGGTTGGAGTTGGGGTGGGTTCGGTCACTACCATGTCAGCCGCGGTGGTGACCACCAGCTTTGGGCGCAGTGCCGCGTCCAGGGCCTGGTTCGATTTGAAGCCGAGCCATTTCTGCGCGCCGGATTCCAGCCTGAAGTTCTGCTCACCGCCGTTGGCGGTAACGCCTTTGGTGACGTCCCATTCCACCCAGGCGCCGCTGGAGAACCCGCCGGTCCGGCCCAGCAGGGTCCCGCGGGCCGGGGCGTTGTTCCAGGTGACGCCCGTTTCGGTCCATGCACCGCCGGTGGTGTAGACATCCACGAACTCCGTCGACGTTGCCGCCGCCTCCGAATAGGCGCGGAGCTTTGCCGAGGTGATGTGTTCCCCGGCGGGGACCTGGACGTTGAACCGCAGCAGGCTGCTCCGCGCGATGCTCGTCCGGCCCTCCGTGGACCAGCGCACGCTCGTCCCAAAGTTCTCCGTGGGCCGGTCGGCCTGGACGTAGGTGTCCGCGGACGGCGCGACTGTCAGTGCTCCCACTGCGTTCGCCCCGCTGCCCACCACGGCAAGTGAAATAAGCATGACCAGGAGTGTCAGGGCAGAGATAACCGACCGACGGATAGTTTTCATGGAATGAGACCTTAATGTTCCAGTTGAAGTATCCGTAGTGTAATGCTTGTCACACCTAATGACACGGCTTTAACCGGTTCGGGCAGTCCTGAAAACGTGTGTTACGGCGCCGGCGGGCAGGGAATGCCGTTAGCCTTCCGCTTTGCCTTGCCGCCAGTACCCCATGAAAGCCACCTGCTTCCGGTCGATGCCAACTTCCCGGACGAGGTACCGGCGGAGATCCTTGATCACGGCCGCTTCTCCGGCAATCCAGGCGTAGAAGGGCATGGCCCCGGCTGGCATGCCCGGGTTCCTGGCACCGCGGAGGTGGGCTGTTTCCATCCGGGCGGGCGTCTCCCACAGGATGTCCACATCCACGTTGACGTCTTCGGGCTCGGGCCCGGCGCCGCCGTCGTCCGCTGTGATGCCAACCCAGCCGGGCACGGGGACGGCCTTGCGCACGGCCTCCTGCAGCAGTTGGCCGTACGGCCGCGAGCGCCCGATGGCCGCGCCCCGGGCCAGCCAGGTGATGGCGATGTCCGCCGGGGAGCTGAGTTCGAGGAAGTCGCCGGCTTCCGGCACCTCAAGGAAGGCGTGCCCGCTCATGTACGGTGGGAGGCTTTCGAGGATGGCGGAGATGGCCGGGACCGCTGTTTCGTCGCCGGCCAGCAGGATGCGCTGGGCCAGCCCGGGCCGCCACTCAATGCCGGAATAGGTCTCCGCGGTGACGCAGTGGGCGGCGCGGTTGTTGGGACCGATGATGGTGAGCGCATCACCCGGCCTGGCGTTCAAGGCCCAGTTGGCGGCGGGCCCGCTGCACCCGGGGTCACCCGTGTGCATGGCGAAGTCGACGTCGATCTCCGGGTACACCGCGTCCAGCCGTGCCTCCCGGACCGTGTAGGTGCGCATCGCACCGCGCACGGCGGGATCCATCGCCAGCCAGTCCCGGTACCAGCCTGCCTGGCCCGTATGGAAGGCGGCAAGCGGCAGCCGGGTCCCGTCCGCCGCCAGCGACGGAATCAGGAGCTTGATGCGCAGGTCCAGCGTGTCGCCGTGGACACCGAAATCACGCAGTGAATAGCCGCCGAACGTGACCCTGCGGAAGGTGGGACTGAGCTGCCGGACCGACGAGACCGTGACCTCGAAGGCAAGGCTCATGGGCTGGGCTGCCGCGTGCTGGGTGGCGGCGGATTCGCGGGTCTTCATGGGACAAGCTCCAGTTCGTTGGCGGTGGCATGGTGGCGGCCGATCGGAATGATGAGTGGCGTGCCGGAGACGGGGTCCGGAATGACGCGGGACTCCAGGCCGAAAACCCCGCGGACCAGTTCTTCGGTCACCACGTCCTGCGGGGAGCCGGCAGCCATCACGGCTCCGGCCTGCATGGCGATGACGTGGTGGGCGTAGCGGGCGGCGAGGTTGAGGTCGTGGAGCACGATGGCCACTGTGGTGCCCCGGCTGCGGTTCAGGTCGGTCACCAGGTCCAGGACTTCCACCTGGTGGGCAAGATCGAGGTAGGTGGTGGGCTCGTCCAGGAGCAGCACGTCGGTTTCCTGGGCCAGGGCCATGGCGATCCACACCCGCTGCCGCTGGCCGCCGGACAGTTCATCCACGTCCCGGCCGGCCAGGTCCAGCGTTCCGGTCGCCTGCAGCGCGCGCTGCACTGCGGCGTCGTCCTGATCGCTCCAGCTGTGGAAGAAGCCCTGGTGCGGGTAGCGGCCCCTGCCCACCAGGTCACGCACCGTGATCCCGTCCGGAGCGGTGGGATGTTGCGGAAGCAGGCCCAGGGTGCGGGCCAGCTCGCGGGCCGGACGGGCGTGGATGTCCTTGCCGTCCAGCGTCACGGCGCCGCCCGAAGGCTTCAGGAGCCGGGACAGGCCGCGGAGCAGCGTGGACTTGCCGCAGGCATTGGCACCCACGATCATGGTCACCTTGCCCTCAGGGATTTGGACACTCAGGCCGTCCACCACGCGGCGCTGGCCGTAGGTGAGCGTCAGGTCCCTGGCTTCGAGAACAGCCACGTCAGGCATCCTTTCGGTTGGCCGTGACCAGGAGCCACAGCAGGAACGGGGCGCCAAGCGCGCCGGTGACGACGCCCACGGGCAGGACGGTGCCGTCCAGCAGCAGCGGGGCAAGGTTGGCGGCGAAGTAGTCGGCCGCCAGGACAATGAGGGCACCCACCAGGGCCGACGCCGGCATGCTGGCTTTCCCGGTAACGCGGCGGGCAATGGGTCCTGCCAGGAACGCGACGAACGAGACGGGCCCGGCAGCGGCCGTCGCCACCGCGGCAAGCGCAACCGCGATGACCACCACGGCCACGCGTGCGGCGTTGACCCGGACCCCCAGTCCTGCCGCGGCGTCATCCCCGAGTTCCAGGACGCGCAGTGGTCCGGCGATGGCCCCCACCGCGGGAACGAGCACCGCAAGCGCCAGGAACAGGATGCCGGCCCGGTCCCAGTTGGCGGAGTTCAGCGAACCGTTGAGCCAGACCAGGACGTCGGCGGCCGTGCGGATATCGGCGCGGGTCATCAGGAAACTGACCACGGCCTGCAGCGCCGCAGCAATCCCTACTCCCGCCAGGACCAGCCGGTTTCCGGCCGCATCGCCCCGGCCCGCTCCACCGCTGGAAATCGCGTAAATGAGGCCGGCCACGGCAAGCGCCCCCGCCAACGCTGCCGCGGAGACGGCGCCGCCGGAGGCACCGAAAACGACGATGGCCACCACCGCGGCGGCACTTGCGCCGGAGCTGATGCCGATGACATCCGGGCTGGCCAGGGGGTTCCGCAGCATGGTCTGGAACAGGGCGCCGGCCAGTCCGAACGCGGTCCCGATCATGGTGCCGATGACCGCCCGGGGCAGCTTGTCCTCCATCACGATGAAGCTGGCGCCGGGGATTTTCGGGCCGCCGGTGAGGTGGTTGGCGACGATGGTGAAGAAGTCCGGGATGGTCACCGTGTAGCTGCCCAGGAGGACGGACGCGAAGAACAGGAGCGCGACGGCGGCGGCCAGCAACGCGGTCCGGCTCACCGGAACCAGCCGCCGTTGCCCTATCACTTTTGGTTCTTTAGGCGGGGTTTTGGCAGCCATATCTGATGGAGCAACACGGGTCACAGGCCGGACCCTTTCCCACGCCGGATGAGCCAGACGAAGGCCGGCGCGCCCACCAGGGCGGTCATGATGCCCGCGGGCACCTCACCGGGAAGCAGCACCACCCGGCCGATGATGTCGGCACCGAGCAGCAGCGCGGGGGCGGCGACCAGGGAGAAGGGCAGGATCCAGCGGTAGTCCGGGCCGGTGAGGAACCGGACGGCGTGCGGGATGACCAGGCCGACGAAGCCGATGGGCCCGGCCAGCGCGGTGGCAGTGCCGCAGAGCAGCACGATCCCCGCGGCGATGAGGGCACGGGACAGGCCCACCCGCTGGCCCAGCCCGCGGGCAATGTCGTCCCCCAGGGCAAGGCTGTTGAGGGTCCGGCCGGCCAGCAGGACCACCAGCGTGCCCGCCGCGAGGAACGGCAAGCCTGGCAGGAGCACTGACCAGTCCCGGCCTGCGACACCGCCCACCTGCCAGAAGCGGAACCTGTCCAGGGTGTCCTGGCTGGAGACCAGGATGACGTTCATCAGCGAGGACAGCCCCGCGCTGAGGGCGGCTCCAGCCAGCGCGAGCTTCACCGGGGTGGCACCTTCCCTGCCCAGCGAGGCGACCAGGTACACCACCACCGCGGCGCCGGCCGCCCCGGCGAAGGCGAACCAGACGTAACCGGAGAACTCCGTGATGCCGAAGACATAGATTCCGGTGACCACCGCCAGGGCAGCTCCGGCGTTGACTCCGATAATGCCGGGATCGGCCAGCGGATTACGGGCAACACCCTGCATCGCGGCACCGGCCAGGCCCAGGGCGCCGCCTGCGAGCAGGCCCAGGACGGTCCGGGGGATGCGCGCCTGCACCACGGCGTGGTCTCCGTTCCCCGGATCGAAGGCGGCCAGGGCCTGCCACACGGTGGCCAGGGGAACGTCGCGGGCGCCCACCGCCAGGGACGTGGCGGCCAGCAGGAGCAGGACGACGACGACGGCGAGCAGCCACGCGGCCTGCTTCCTTCCCTGTGCCCCACCGCGGCGGGGACCACGGGCTGCCCGGTCCGGCGCCCGGGTGCACGGGTCCGCTGCCGGACGTGCCGTCGTCGTACTCATGGAACGGCCTTTACTTCACTGCGTCCGCT
The DNA here is from genome assembly GCF_029581595.2 of Arthrobacter sp. NQ7. Classification (NCBI taxonomy): domain Bacteria; kingdom Bacillati; phylum Actinomycetota; class Actinomycetes; order Micrococcales; family Micrococcaceae; genus Arthrobacter; species Arthrobacter sp. NQ7. The sequence goes on from NZ_JARFXU020000009.1 coordinate 13,509, forward strand.
GCTTTGGCCAGCTGCGGCAGGAAGGTGTCCACGGACCACGGCAGGCTCAGCGGCGACGATGCCGAGATGGAAAGGGTCAGGGTGTTGTCCGAATCGGCCACCAGGGCGCCGTTCTTGATGGCCGGGATCTGGCCCAGCAGAGGATCGGCCTTGATGGCGTCAGTGGTGGAGGCGTCCGGGACCCAGGTGACGAAGATGTCCGACTGCAGTTCATTGGCCTTCTCGGCCGACCAGGGGATGTAGAACTCCTTGGAACCCTTGGAGTTGTCCGCCACTACCGGGGCGAGGGTCATGCCGATTTCGCTGAGGAAGCGGGGCCGGTTGTCGTTGGCGGTGTAGACGTTCACGCCGTCGCCCTTGGCTGGCTCCAGGTTGCCGTAGATGAAGCTTTTGCCCTGGATCTGCGGGTACTGGGAGACCTTGTCCTTGATGGTGGCTTCGGTGTCGGACACCAGCTTGGCGGCTTCGGCGTCCTTGCCGAGGGCCTTGCCGATGATGGTGGTGGAGTCCTGCCAGGACGTTCCATAGGCCACGTCCGGGTGGGCCACCACGGGTGCGATTTCGCTGAGCTTCCTGTAGTCCTCTTCAGTGAGGCCGGAGTAGGCGGCCAGGATGACGTCCGGGCTGAGCTTGGCGATCTCGGTGAAGTTGACGCCGTCGGCCTCGGAGTACTGCACCGGAGCTTTGGAAGAGCCGAAGCCTGCACCCAGTTTCTCGAGGGCGGCGTCCTTCCAGGGGGTGGAGCCCTTGTCGTTGCCGCCCCACTCATTCTTCGGGACGCCCACCGGGACCACGCCGAGGGCGATGGCGACGTCGTCGTTCACCCAGGAGACCGTTGCCACGCGGGTGGGCTGCTTCTCGATGGTGGTGCTGCCGTAGGCGTGCTTGATGGTGACGGGGAACTGTGCGCTGCTGGAGGCCGTTCCCGCGTCCGAAACGGAGGAGGCGGGACCGGTGCTGCAGGCCGAGAGGGTGAACGCAGCCGCGGCCACCACTGCGGCCTTGCCAGCGCTGGCCAAGAGCGTCCGGCGGGAGGCCACGGGGCCGGGGAAAAGGGGGGACGTCACGGGACTCCTAAGGTCAATCAGATGAAAACTTAAGTAAGGCTAATCTATCTATGAGTGCATTACGCAACGTTTTTGTCACCTAATCGAAGGGATGTGACGAAGGGCACAGGCGGCTCGCGTTCTTGGACAGCGCGCTCCTGATTTGGCAGGATGGCCTTGCCGGTCCGGTGGTACACCGCCGGAGCGCTGGACAGGAACAGGACAACGGGAACAAATGAGCATGCTGAAGGTCATCCAGACCGCCGCTGCCGTGGAAAGCGGGGTGGCCGCTTTGGCCTGCTCCGCGGAGACTGACTGACTCCCCTTGTTACCCGGGCCCGGGTTCGGGCCGCCCTACCCTTCACGAAAGTCCAGCCATGCAATCAGTCACGCCCCAACAAATCCGCTCCTCCTTCGTCAATGCCAGCCGGTCGGAAGCCGCGAAACTGACGTTGCCCAAGGACTTCGACTCACTCGACTGGGACAACCTTGAGTTCCTGGGCTGGCGGGACGAAAAGATGCCGCTCCGCGGCTATCTGGTGGTTCCAGGGCCCACGGGGCTCACCGGGGTCATGCTCCGGGCACCCGAAGGAGGTGCCAGGAAGAACCGCTCGGTGCTGTGCGAACTCTGCCGCGACGTGTTTTCCAAGGAGGACGTCCTCCTGTGGGTCGCCAGGCGTGCCGGCAAGTCCGGACGCGACGGCAACACGGTGGGCACCCTGATCTGCGCCGACTTCCTGTGCTGCGGCAACGTCCGCAAGGAGCCGCCGGCCAATGAGATCAACCCCGACCCGGCCCTTGTGGTGAAACGCCAGATCCAGGGGCTGCAGGACCGTACGGCCCAGTTCCTGGCACGCGTGCAAGCGAAGTAGGGGCCAGGCGCACACCGGCCGGGAGCCCCCTCCACGCTCGTGGAGGGGGCTCCCGCGGTGCGGTCAGCGCAGGATGATGTCCACCGGGTTGGCCTCGGACCGCCAGGTCCCTTCCTCCCCGCGGCGGGGGCGGATCACCGGCGCGGTGAGGACGCCGGAGCGGTTGGTGCGCCGGTCCCGCAGGATCTCTGTCACGGAGCCGAGGTGGCGGGACAGGTCGATCACGTTTTCGGGCGCGGCCAGCAGCAGCTGGAACCCGAATTCGTGCAGCGCCTTGATCCCCGCACCGGCGAACTCCTCGGAGGCCAGGACGAACGCCTCATCCATCATCACGGTGCCGTACGTGGTGAAGCCCTGCTCGGCAATGCCCAGCTGATAGCTCAATGCCGCGGCCATGATGAAGGCGGTGAACCGTTGCCGCTCGCCCCCGGACATGGACCCGGTGTCGGCATGCATGAACACCTCGGTCTTCCTGCCGCCACGCGGACCGGTCACTTCCCGGTGTTCCTTGCACTGGATGAACAGGTGGCCGCGGACGTCCAGTACCTCGGCGCGCCAGCGCCGGTCCTCGGGCGCCTGCGAGCCAAGCCGTTTCACCAGCGTCTCCAGCGACTTGTAGCGGGCGGTGAGCTCGCCGTCGTCGTCCTTCTCCGCAGCGGAACCATCGGCACGCCCCGCATCCGCCTTCGCCGGCCGGGTGTGGCGGGCCTTCAGGGCGTTCTGGATGGCGTCCTTGAACTGCTTTGCGGTGGGCGGCAATGTTTGCTTGATGTCCAGTTCCAGGTAGCTGCCTTCGTGGAAGTTCACCTGGGACAGGATGCCGTTCAGCGGCAGGATCCTGCTGGTAATGGAGCGTCGTTCCTCGTCCAGCAGGTGCAGCAGCGTGCTGAAGGATTCATGCGTGCGCTGGTTGAAGAACTGCCGGAACTCCGCCTCCTGCGCCGGCAGGCCGTCGTTCACGATCGCGTGGTAGCGCGCCTCGAACTCGCTGGCCGCGCCGATGCTGGTTCCGTGGTCCGCCGAGATGGCACTGCCCCACTCCCGCACGAAGCCCTCGAAGATCCGCGTGAGCCGCTCGGCAGTGGCCTGTCCCCGGGACTCCGCGGCGTGCAGTTCGCCCAGCAGGGCGGTCCGGACCCGGTTGGCCAGGTTGTCCAGCTCGTGCATCTCGGTCACGTCGCCGAATTCCGCGAAGTGCGGTTCCAGGGCGGTAACGGTGGCGTCCGACGGCGGCGCCTGGGCCAGGCGCCGGCGAGCGGCTTCCAGCATCGCGTCGGCGCCGGTCAGCTGGCGGTCGAGTGCCTTGTATTCGCTTTGCAGGACGGCTGCCGATTCCGTGCTGGACTGGTGTTTCTGCCGGACCTCCTCAATGGTGGCCCGGAGCGGTTCCAGGTCCGCCTGCGCGGCCAGGGCGTCCTTGAGCCGCTGCTCGATCCGTGCGAGCTCCTCCGCCGCCACCGCAGCAGACACCTGTTCCCAGGGGCGGTCGTCTTCGGCAATCCGCCGCAGCGCATCGAGCTGCCGGCTCATGCCCTGGTGTGAGTCCTCGCGGCTTTGCGCCAGTTCGGCGGCCTTGGCCACTTCCTGCCGGAGGTCCTCCACCTGTCCGGCCACGAGTTCCAGCTTGGCAGCGTTGTCAAAGCCCAGAACGTAGTCCTGGCGGCTGGTGAAGCGGTCATCCTTCTCAACCGTGTGGCGGTTCCGCTTGACCACGCCGCCGAGGCTCAGGCCCTTGTCCAGTGCCGCCAGCTCGTCCGGGTCCTCTACGCAGGGGTAGGCGAAATCCAGGGCAATGCGCTCCCGGACCCATTCACCGGCAACGGCGGCCGCGCCGGAGGCGAGGATGTCCAGCTTGGTCAGCAGGTCGCCGCCGCGCACGTCCTCGACGGCGAGCGCACCGCCGGCGAGCGGTTTGGAGACATCCACCGCCCGCAGCGCGCCGCGGACGTTGTGGCCGTTCAGGTAGCGGGTCACGGCGGCGAAGTGCTCACCCGGGACCAGCAGCGTGGTGGCCAGGCTGCGCAGCGCGCGTTCGGCGGCCGGCCGCCACCGTTCCTCCCCTTCGGCGAGGTCCATGAGTTCGCCGGCGAACGGCATATGGTCCTCGGGAACGCCGGTTGCCGCGGCGATCGCGGCCCGGTTTTCAATGCTCGACGGCGGCAGCAGGGACTTGCGCGTCTTCAGCGACACGAGCTCCTGCTCAGCGGCCGCGAGCTCTCGCTTGCGGGTGGCATGCGCATCGAAGGCCTCAAACCGCAGCTCCTGCAGGGCCTGCGAATCATCCTTCAGCTCGGCCGACCGCGCCGCCGCCTGCTCATGCGCCTGCTCCCACCCGGCCGCGCTCCACTCAAGCTGCAACCCGGCGTCGGACAGTGCCTGCTGGGCCGCCTCCTCCACCTGGCGGCGAAGCTTCAGGCCAACCCGGGCGTTCTCCAGCGACTGCTCGATCGCCGAGATGGCGTTGCCGCCCTGGTTGTTGTAGTCCGCTTCCAGCTGCCGCAGCTCCTTGGCCAGCCCGTCACGGATGCCGCGTTCGGCGCCCAGCTCCTTGGCTTTCGCCTGGGCCAGTTCCTTAAACCGGAGCAGGGTCTTCCGGTGGACCTCGACAGCCAGCTTCTGCTTATAGGCCTCGAACTCCTCCCCCACCAGGTCGCGGAGCCGGTTCGCGTCCAGCAGCGACTGCGCATACTCCCGGTTGAGGCCGGGGACGGGGGCCAGCTGGTCCCGCTGCTGCCGGACGTCCTCCAGCCGCTGGCGGATGGACATCAGGTTGCTGAACTCCTCCACCACGTCATCAGCCGCGGCGAGCGTGGCGGGGGCGTCAAGGACCTGGTCGCGGAAGAAGGTGTTGACGCTGCCGCCGAGGCCCTTGCCGGCCTGGATGACGCGCAGCAGGGGCAGCGCCTGGTCCGAGCTGATGCCCAGCAGCCGCCGGAACCGCTCGGCGAACGCCTTGTGGACGTCGAACACCTGCGCGTGCGGGAAGACCGTCTCCAGCGCGCCCTTGGTGAAGCGCTTGTCCGCGATGCCCTCCACGGCCTCAAGGTCCAGGGGCACGTTGTCGATCAGGTAGAACCGGCCCACGCTGGACTCGGTGCCGTTCTTCGGAAGGTCGAACAGTGCCGAGACCGTCACCCGGGTGCCGGCAGCGTTGTCGAACGTCAGCGCGACGGCGGACCAGGTGGCACCGGGGCGCTGGAACGCACTGGCCGATCCCTCACCCACGGCCTTGTCGCCCACCTTGCCGCGCATGTACGTGAAGGTGGTCCGCTTGTCCTCCACGGCGCCGCCCGAGCGCTGTGCAGCGGCCTCGTTGGACCGTGGCCGGGCATCGAAAACCCGCAGCATCGCGTCGAACAGGGTTGACTTCCCCACGCCGGAGTTGCCCGTGAGCAGGGTTCCGTTCCGGTCCACGTGCATCGTGTGCGCCCCGTGGAACGTGCCCCAGTTGACCACCTGTACCAAGGCAAGGCGCATCTGCCCCGGGTTCGTGACATCACCCAGCGGAAGCATGCTTGCGATCGTCACTTGCCGGCCTCCGCTTCGTCGGTGTCATCGTCGTCTGTGGCCTCAACCACCGGGTTGGCGTCGACGTCGATCAGCGCCTCGGTCCCGGTGGGATCGGTGCTGGCCGCTACCAGGGCCTCGATGTGGGCGGGGATGTCGCCGATGTTTTCGAACGGCAGGGCCAGGGGCAGGGCGTTGGAAATGGTGTAGACGTCGTCCAGGCCGGTGGGGAGGAGGAGCTGCCGGGCCAGGAGCTTGGTGATGGCCCGGGTCACCACGTCCGCGTCGCGGAGGGCGTCCTGCTGGCCGGAGGGCTGGTAATGCGCCACCAGGTCGCTGATCTCCTCCCGGGTGATGGTGGGGTCCGTCTGTGCCGTGACGTGCCTGTCCAGCAGCAGGCGGAGCCGGAGCAGCACGATGGTTTCCACCCGGCTGAGCGCACGCTGCTGGCGCAGGATGCTGGAACGGGTGCTGCCTCCGATCACGTCCGGATCCACGGGGCGCAGCACAGCGATCTTGCGTTCATGGTCCAACTGCAGGGCAAGGAACAGCTCGGAGAGGCGGCTGCGCAGGATCACCTGGTTGTCCAGCAGCACTGTCCACAGTTTCTCGTCCCGGCCGCCGTCGATGTACGGGCCCTTGAGGAGCTTCACCAGCGCCTGGCGGACCTTCATGGGCAGCACGCCGGTGTCGCCCGGGAACAGCGCGGCGCCGTCGACGAACGTGTCACGGGGTGAGACTGCCCCGGTGTACGCGGTGCCCGATGCCGCCGGGGTGTCGGCATGCCCAACCGCCGCTTCCTCCGCCGTCGTGATTTCCTCAGTCATCTGAATCCTTTGCGAGCGTGACCACCGGGAGGTAGGCCTTCCGGGTGGAACCGTCTATCTGTTCGAAGTCCAGGCCATCCCAGGCCCCGCGGTTGAAATCGGCCCCCGTGTGCAGGGCTTCCGAGAGCAGGGCCCGGATGCTGTTGATGTGCTGCTCTTCGGCCGGCAACTGCTGCCAGGCCTCGGCAAGGCTTGCCGCCCCGGCCATGGCCGCCCGGACCACCGCAGGTTTCGCCTTGCCGGTCCTGGGCGAGCGCACCCGGTCCGAGTCGGTGAAGGCGATGGGGTCGGCCAGCCGGGGCGGCGCGGCGAATTCGTCCGGATCGAAGAGCTTGACCATGGACAGCGACTCGAAGCCGGCGTTGTAGAGCACCGGGCCGGGTACCAGTGCCGGGCGTTCCCGCTCATAAGGGAGGGACCGGATGGCCTGCTCCGCTTCCCGCAGGACCTGCCGCAGCCGGACGGACTGGCGGAAGTCGTCGCTCTGGACGTAGGTGTTCAGGCTTTCGCTGAGCTTGCCGTAGATGCGCTGGATCTGGCTGTGCTGCTGGCGGAGCTCGGCCACCAGGTTCTTCAGGGTTTCGCGGTCCTCGGGCGACAGGTCGTCGGCGAACTGGCGGCTCAGGACCTCGCCGATGGCCGACCGGAACCGCACCTGCTGCTGCGGGTCCTCCAGGAACGCGGTGAAGGACCGGAACGTCCTGCCCTCGGGGCTCTGCCGGAGCCGCTTGTCGGCTTCCAGCACCTGGGCCATGGTGGCGCCCTTGGTCAGCGACTCCTCGATGATCTGGTTGCGCAGTTCGCCCACCAGTTCCTCGATCCGGTCGCGCATCTTCTTATAGTCGGCGGGCAGGCTCGCGGCGAGGTCCAGGATGTTGCCGGCGGCCTCCACCGCCTCGTCGTCGTCGAGCAGACCGTCGAACCCGCCGGTACTGATGTCCTGGATCAGCTGCTGCCGTTCCTCGATTTCCTCTTCGAGGGCTTCGAGCCGGGCGCTCTGGTCAGGGTTGGTTTCATTGGCGAGCTTTTCCACGTCCCCCAGCAGGGTGCCCAGGCGGGAACCGTTCAGCGTCGACCGCTCGCTGGACAGGCTATCCAGGAAGGCCAGCACGCGGGCGGCCGGTTCGGTGGCCTCATAGACGATCCTGCCGGACTGGTTTCGGCGGGTCAGGAACTGCCGCCTGGTCCACTCGTCGCCAAAGGCCTTGCCATTGGCCCCGCCGCCCAGCCCGGGGTCCTGCCGCCGAAGCTCCTCAAGGAAGGAGTCGACGTCGGCATGGAATTCCTCCAGCGGCACCTGCGGCCGGGTGCGGGTAAAGGAAGCCTGGAGCACGGCGATCACCCACGGCGCCGATCGGGTCAAGGCCCAGGCCGGGCCCTTGGTCAGGAGTTCGAGGTCCCGGAGCCGGGCGCTGATGGCGTCAGCGGATGACCTGGCGGAGCGGGGCACACACTCTCCTTGGGCTGGTGGGTTGGGGTTTGGCACCCGGCCCGGCGGGGCCCGGACGGGAAAACTGCCAACTACAAGGTTAACGCAGGCCGCCGCGACCGCTTTGTGACCTACCTCCCGGTAGTGTTTCAATCCCGTATCAACAGTCACTTCTGCCCCATGCTGCTCTGGCTGGGCCAGCAGCTGTCCCCCTACTCTTCTGCTACTGGTCTTGGCGAACCGGCCGTTCGCCACCGCAGTCTTTCAGCACAGCAGTCCGTCACCACAGCAACGTTGCAGCAGGGGGATTCATGCAGTTCGATCTAAGCTCAGTGGAAACAGCCACCTTGGTCTTCATCGGGACGCTGGTGTTTGCCGCAATCCTGGCCGCGTTTGTCCTGACGGCGGGGCTCATCGCCCTGGTGCTGCTGGGCGCGGGAAAGCTCACCTGGACGGTGCTGGCCAACACGCTGCTGGCGGTGGTCCACGGCATCAACTACGGGTGGGACAAGCTGGTCCACCGGGCCGCCGCGGTGGACCTTTCGGGCGATTTCCAGGGCCAAACGTCCCCTAGTACCGGAACCTACCCGCGGGTAATCTTGAGGGACAGCTGAAGGGTTCTCCAACCCGGCGGATCCATGGCTACACCGGCCTATCCGGCCAAGGAGATAACCCATGACCTCCGCCACTGACAGCCATCCCAAAGACGCCCCCGCTGACGAAACCCCTGTTCCCGCCGGCAAGATCGGCGCCGGCGCCACCGCCGAAGATGCCCGGGCCGTCGCCGAAGCCGCCCGGGAATCCGGCTGGGACCGGCCCAGCTTCGCCAAGGGCCTCTACCTGGGCAGCTTCGACCTGGACCTGGTCCACCCCTGGCCCGCCGCGGACCCGGCGTCCGTGGAGCGGGGCGAGGCCTTCATGGCCCGCCTCACCGCGTTCGCCAAAACCATGTCCGGGCGGGTGATCGAACGGGATGCGAAGATTCCGGACGAGTACATCAGGGACCTGGCTGACCTGGGTGTCTTTGGCATGAAGATTCCGGAGGAGTACGGCGGGCTGGGCCTGTCGCTGGTGTACTACGGCCGTGCCCTGGCCCTGCTGGGCAGCGTGCACCCCAGCCTGGGTGCGCTTATTTCCGCCCACCAGTCCATTGGCGTCCCGGAGCCTGTCAAGGTTTTTGGCACCCCGGAACAAAAGCGCGAGTACCTGCCGCGCTGCGCTGCCGGGGCTGTCACCGCGTTCCTCCTCACCGAACCTGACGTGGGCAGCGATCCTGCCCGGCTGGGCAGCACGGCAACGCCAACGGCCGACGGCGACGCGTACCTTCTGGACGGCGTGAAACTTTGGACCACCAACGGGGTGATCGCGGAACTGGTGGTGGTCATGGCCGTGGTCCCGGCTCACACCGACGCCGGCGGCACCCTGCATAAGGGCGGCATCAGCGCGTTCGTGGTGGAGATGGATTCGCCCGGCATCACCGTGGAAAACCGCAACGCGTTCATGGGCCTGCGCGGCATCGAAAACGGTGTGACCCGCTTCCACCAGGTCCGGGTGCCGGCCGCCAACCGGCTGGGCCGGGAGGGCCAGGGCCTGAAGATCGCGCTCACCACGCTGAACACCGGGCGCCTCGCCTTGCCGGCGCTGTGCGTGGCGTCCGGCCGGTGGAGCCTGAAAATCGCCCGGGAGTGGTCCAATGCCCGCACCCAGTGGGGCAGGCCGGTGGGCGAGCACGAGGCCGTGGGCAAGAAGATCGCCTTCATCGCCGCGTCCGCGTTTGCCCTGGACGCCGTGTTCGAACTCTCCGCCGAGCTTGCCGACGCCGGGCAGAAGGACGTCCGCATCGAAGCGGCACTGGCCAAGCTGTGGGCCACGGAGATCAGCTGCCGGATCGCTGACGAGCTGGTCCAGATCCGGGGCGGACGCGGCTTCGAGACGGCAGAATCGCTGGCGGCCCGCGGTGAACGCGCAGTGCCCGCGGAGCAGCAGCTGCGGGACCTGCGCATCAACCGGATTTTCGAAGGGTCCTCCGAAATCATGCGGCTGCTGATTGCCCGGGAAGCGGTGGACGCTCACCTGGCCGCCGCGGGCGACCTCGCCTCGCTGGATGCGAGCCTTGCCGATAAGGCCAGGGCCGCCGTCGGGGCTTCCGGCTTTTACGCCAAATGGTTGCCCAAGCTCGTGGCGGGAGCCGGCATGGACCCCCGGTCCTACGGCGAATTCGGCCGGCTGGCCAAGCACCTCCGGTTCGTGGAACGGTCCTCGCGCCGCCTGGCGCGCCAGACCTTCTATGGGATGGGCCGTTGGCAGGCCAAGCTGGAGCGGAAGCAGGCGTTCCTGGGCCGCGTGGTGGACATCGGCGCCGAACTTTTCGCCATGACAGCCTGCTGCTCGCGGGCGGAGATGCTCCTAAAGACCTCCCCGGACAAGGGCGCCGGCGCCTACGAACTCGCCGATGCCTATTGTGAACAGGCCCGGGTGCGGGTGGACGAGTATTTCGACCAGCTGTGGCGGAACACGGACGACGCCGACCACGCGCTGACCCGGAAGGTCCTCGCCGGGGACTACACCTGGCTGGAGGCCGGTATCCTCGATCCCTCCGAAGGGACCGGCCCATGGATCGCGGATGCCACCCCGGGCCCGTCCCGGAAAGAGGACCTGCACCGGAAATACCGGTAAAACCGCAGGTCACAAAATAGTAAGCACGCTTGCTATCACCGTGGACCGGTGGTTGAGTTGAGCCATGAGCAGCTCAACGGACCCAGAAAACCTGCCTCCCCGCCGCGCCCGCGAGGCTGACGCCGCCCGTGACGGAAGCTACCGTGAGGCCGCGGATGATGCCGCCACGCGCTCGTTTGACCGGCCGCCGGCTGACCATACGCCGGTCCGCCCCAGGGAGCGCGGCTATGACAGGGACCGCGACTACGTTGCGCCCTCGGCGGAGCGGGCCTACGAGCCTGCACCTACCACCGCGGCCCCCGTGGTGGAACCTGCGGCAGACCCGACCCTGGCCAACCGCGAGACCGCCATTGCACGCCAGAAGGAGCGCTTTGGCGGCATCAAGGCCGGCTCGGCATTCTTCGGCTGGCTGACCGCCACCGGTATGGCGGTACTGCTGACCGCACTGGTGGCAGCCGCGGGCACCGCAGTGGGACTTGCCAACAACACCGACGTCAATGCCGCCGTGAACCAGGCGGCGCAGAACAGCGGCACCGTGGGACTGGTGGGCATCATCGTGCTGCTGGTGATCCTGTTCCTCTCCTACTACTCCGGCGGCTACGTGGCAGGCAGGATGGCCCGTTTCAACGGCGCCAAGCAGGGTTTCATGGTGTGGATCTGGGCCCTGATTGTGGCCGTCCTGGTGGCCATCCTGGGCATGGTGGCAGGGCAGCAGTTCAACGTCCTGGCCAACCTCAACAGTTTCCCCCGCATCCCCATCAATGAAGGCCAGCTGACCACCACCAGCATCATCGCGGCAGTGGTGGTGGCCGTGGTGGCCCTCGTCGGCGCCGTGCTGGGCGGCCTGGCGGGCATGCGGTTCCACCGCAAGGTTGACCGCGCCGGTTTCACGCCGGACAGCGAGTTTTACGACGACGGCGAATAGTCAGGCGAGGATGTCGCCGTCCACGTACAACCACCGGCCGCCGTCCCGGACGAACCTGCTGTTCTCATGCAGGACACCGCGGTCCCTGCCATGCCGGTAATACGCCTTGAACTCGACCGTCCCTTCCGTATCGAAGGGACCGCCGCCGCCGGTGGACACGATATCCAGCCGGCGCCACTGCATGGCCGGGTCCAGGTCCAGGGCAGCCGGGGCGGTGGACGGGTGGTGCGTACGCAGCAGGTAGTCCTCGTCCAAAAGGACGAACGCGCTGTAGCGGGACCGCATGAGTTGCTCCGCCGTCGCCGCAAACCCGCGGCCGGCATGGAACCTGCCGCAGCACGCGGCGTAGGTCTCCCCGGACAGGCACATGCAGTTCTCGGGCTGAGTCGATTCGGTCACCCGGTGATGCTGTCATATCCGGTAACAGCTTCGCTACAACCTCGGACGCGGCCCGGTCCGCGGCGGCACGGCGGGACAAAAATCCGTATGGTGGAGAAGGAGCTTGCGGCCGGCATCCGGTGACGCGCACCGGCCCGGAAGGCGGGACAGAGAGGAGAGGAAAGATGGAACACCCTGACACTCTCGTCCTCAACCTGACCTTCCTTGGCACCGTGGGCGTGGCCCTGCTGATGTTCGGCGTCCTCTTCCTCCTGGGCGTCATCACCCTGGTCCTCGCGGGCCTGGGCCGGCTGGCCGCCGTCGTCCTGATGGCCCTCTTCGGGCGCGTTCCCGGGCAACGGGACCCGGCCCGTTTTACCGGTCCATCCGCAGAGGCGGCCCCGGCCCGCACACCGTTCCGGGAGCGGGCGGCCGCGCTCAGGCCGGACCGGCTGAAGGAGTCGCTGCGCTCCGCCGTCGTACGCCATCCAAAACTTGCCGCAGCCCGTCCCGAGCCCCCGGTCCTGGCTGAGGACTGGGCGTCCGCTGTTGCGGAAGCCGACAAACGCGCCCAAGCAAGGGCGCGTGCGGCGGCTCCGGACATCAAGTTGTCGGTACGGGACCTTCCGGATCCGGCCGTACCTGCCGACAAGGTCGGCCAGGTGGCTCCGCTGGTGGAATCCGCCCTGCACAACCACCGGCCGCCGCATGAGCTGCCGCGGTCCTTCAAGAAGCCCCAGCCGCCCCATCCCGTGCCACCGCTGGACACGGGCTCACTGGTTTCGCTGGCCGGTCCCGGGCAGGTACTGAAGGACAAGGCTCAGGAGAACGGCTAAGCCCTTACCCTGAGCAACCATCTGGGTTAGCGTGAAACCCATGGAATTCAGATACCTCGGAAACAGCGGTTTCAAAGTCTCGGAAATTACCTTCGGCAACTGGCTCACGCACGGCTCCCAGGTGGAGAACGACGTCGCCGCCCAATGCGTGCGCGCCGCCCTCGACGCCGGCATCAGCACCTTCGACACCGCGGACGTCTACGCCAACACCGCCGCGGAGACCGTCCTCGGCGAAGCGCTGAAGGGCGAGCGCCGCGAATCCCTGGAAATCTTCACCAAGGTCTTTGGCCCCACCGGCCCCAAGGGCAAGAACGATCTGGGCCTCTCCCGCAAGCACATCATGGAATCGATCAACGGTTCGCTGCGCAGGCTGCAGACGGACTACGTGGACCTCTACCAGGCCCACCGCTACGACTTCGAAACGCCGCTGGAGGAAACCATGCAGGCGTTCGCCGACATCGTCCGGCAAGGCAAGGCGCTGTACATCGGCGTGAGCGAGTGGACGGCGGACCAGCTCCGCGAGGGGCACAGGTTGTCCAGGGAACTGGGCTTCCAGCTCATCTCCAACCAGCCGCAGTACTCCATGCTGTGGCGCGTGATCGAAGCCGAGGTGGTTCCGGCGTCGGAAGAGCTGGGCGTCTCCCAGATCGTCTGGTCACCCATGGCCCAGGGCGTCCTGAGCGGGAAATACCAGCCCGGCCAGCCCGCTCCGGAAGGCAGCCGTGCCACGGACGAAAAGGGCGGTGCCAGGATGATCGAGCGCTGGATGCGGGATGACGTGCTGGCAGCCGTGCAGGACCTGAAGCCGATCGCGCAGGACGCCGGCCTGACCATGCCGCAGCTCGCTGTGGCCTGGGTGCTGCAGAACCCCAACGTCGCGTCCGCCATTGTCGGGGCCTCCCGGCCCGAGCAGATCGCAGACAGTGTGGGCGCCGCGGGCGTGAAGCTGGAGGCGGAGGTCCTCAAGAAGATTGACGACGCCGTCGGCAGCCTCGCCGAACGGGACCCTGCGCAGACCAAGTCACCGGCCACCCGGGAGGCGTAGATGCCGGCCCCGTCGGAATTGCCGGACCTCGCGGTCACCGGATCCACCGGCGGCCTGGGCGGAATGCTGGCGCGGCAGCTTGCCGCGTCCGGTTTCGCCCAGCGCCTGCTGGTGCGCGACCCGGCCCGGGCTCCGCAGCTGGACGACGCCCATCCGGTGGTGTGTTCCTATGGCGACGGCGCCGCGTCGCGCCAGGCCCTCGACGGGGCGAAGGTCCTGTTCATGGTGTCCGCCGCGGAAGCCGAGGACCGGCTGCAGCAGCACTACGCGTTCGTGGACGCCGCGGCCGACGCCGGGGTGGAGCACGTGGTGTACACATCCTTTTATGGCGCCGCCCCGGACGCCACGTTCACGCTGGCCCGGGACCACTACGCCACGGAGGAACGGATCAAGGCGTCCGGGATGGCCTACACCTTCCTGCGCGACAACTTCTACCTGGACTTCCTGCCCCTGCTGGCCGGGGACGACGGCGTGATCCGCGGCCCGGCCGGCGACGGGGTGTTTTCAGGGGTTGCGCGGGAGGACGTTGCCCGCTGCGCGCATGCAGTGCTGCGTGACCCGGCCATCCACAAGGGCATGACCTATGACCTGACCGGGCCGGAGGAACTGACCATGGCACAGGCAGCCGGGGTCCTGAGTGCCGGGACCGGGCGGACCATCAGCTACCAGCCGGAAACAGTGGAGGAGGCCTACGCCTCCCGGGCCTCCTACGGCGCTCCCCAGTGGCAGCTGGACGCGTGGGTGAGCACCTACACGGCGATGGCCGCGGGCGAAATGGCAGGGCTCTCGCCGGACGTCCACGGACTGACCGGGCAGGACCCCATCAGCCTTGCCAAATTCCTGACCCGGCCCGTGCTGTAGCAGGATAAATTTCGTTGACGGGGCAGGTGGGCCCGGCGTAGACCTGTTGGCGGGGGCGTCCCGAAAGCCAGCCAAGCAGAATCGCAGCGCCATGAAACACAGCAACCAGCAGTCCACCGGGGAGCGGCCGGCGGAACAGGCACCTGCTGAATCGCCCGGAACCCAGCAGACGTCCGGTCCGCTCACCCGCGAGGAGCTGCAGCTCGCGGCCCGCAACCATTCGATGCCGCTGGAGGCGCTTCGCCGCGACATCACACCGCCGGGGCTCCACTACGTGCTGACGCATTTCGACATCCCGGACCTCGACGCCGCCGGCTGGCACTTGCGGATCGGCGGGGCGGTGGAACGGGCCCTGGAGCTGAGCATGGCTGCCCTCCGCCGGGACCCTGCGATCACCGTGCCCGTGACCCTCGAGTGTGCGGGCAATGGCCGGTCACTGCTGGAACCCCGCCCCCTGAGCCAGCCGTGGATCCTGGAAGCGGTGGGCACTGCCAACTGGACCGGCGTACCGCTGGCCTACCTCCTGGGCAGGGCAGGCGTACTTCCGGATGCGGTGGAAGTGGTGTTCACCGGCGCCGATTCCGGCGTGCAGGGCGGCGTCCCCCAGCACTACGCGCGGAGCCTGCCGATCCGCGAAGCGCTGCGTCCCGACGTCGTCCTGGCCTACACAATGAACGGCGCCGAACTGCCGCCGCAGCACGGCTACCCGCTCCGGCTGGTGGTCCCGGGCTGGTACGGGATGGCGAGCGTGAAGTGGCTGCAGTCCATCGACGTGGTCAGGGCGCCGTTCACCGGCTACCAGCAGCAGACGGCCTACCGCTACCAGGACTCGGCGGACGACGCCGGCCGGCCGGTTTCGCGGATCAGGGTGCGTTCGTTGATGGTTCCGCCAGGTGTGCCGGACTTTTTCACCCGGCAGCGTTTCCTCCCGGCTGGCCCGGTGATGCTGGAAGGCAGGGCCTGGTCAGGCGAAGGTGCGGTGGCCGCCGTCGACGTGGACATCGACGGCACCTGGATGTCCGCCCACCTGGACAAGCCAATTGGCGGCTTCGCGTGGCGGCGGTGGACCCTGCCGTGGGTGGCCGACCCGGGAGAACATGTCCTCGCCTGCCGCGCCACGGACATCACGGGGGCCAGGCAGCCCCTGGAGCAGAACTGGAATTACCAGGGCATGGGAAACAACGTGGTGCAGCGCGTCCGGGTGACGGTGGAGTGACGCGCAGGCACCGGGGCTATACTCGGTGCCAATCATGACCAGCCTTCCTTCCTCCCCCGCCAGTGTCCGCATTGATGCATGGCTGTGGGCGATCCGGGCCTACAAGACCCGGTCCGCAGCCACCGCCGCGTGCCGGGCGGGGCATGTCCGCCTGAACGGCAGCCCGTCCAAAGCCTCCGCAACGCTGGTTACGGGCGACACCGTAACCGTCCGGATGCCGGGGTACGAGCGCATCCTCGAGGTGCGGCGGCTGATTGCCAAACGCGTGGGAGCCGAGGCCGCATCGCACTGCTTCACCGACCACACTCCGCCACGGCCCGTCCTTCCCGCGCTAGGGTTGCCGCAGCGCGACCGGGGCGCCGGGCGGCCCACCAAGAAAGACCGCCGCGAGATGGAGCGGCTGCGGGGTCCTGCCTGAGCAGTTATGCCTCCGTTTCAGGCGCCCGCCCTGGTACGCGCCTGCTTTAGGTTCGCGAATGGCAACCGGCCAAATTCCGCCACGAAAGCAGCGTGGTAACCGGCTTCCGCGCTGTTCAGCTGGGCAGCGGGAAGTTCCTTCCACGCAACAGCCAGTGACCCGGCCTCAGCCAGCTGCCAGATAAGCCGCCCGTCCCAGTGGCCGGGCGGCTTGCCTTGCCCAAAATCGACGAACTCCTGGATCTGGCGCCGCAGCCCGCGGTTTCCCTTGCCTCCGGGTCCTGCCTTCCCCAAGTAGAGGACATCGGCGGCGTCCACCCACTCGTCGGCCAGTGCGGTTGCCGGGAGTGACGGGTCCTTCTTCTTGAAGACCCCCGCGGTGCTTTTGGTGAGGAAGCGCGCCTGGAAATTCTCCGGAGCCACCACCACAAAGAGCCCTGTTCCCTGCGGGATCCGCATTGTTTCGAGGTTTTGGATAGGTCGGAAGCCGGCGAAGCCTTCGGCCTTCAGGCCCTTCCTGGTGAACTGCATAATTCATTGAACACCAAGGCCCGGGCCGCTGCTGCGTTGCGTTTTCCACAGCGGGGTTTGGGCGGCTGTCGTTGTCAGACCCCGGTGGAAGACTGAGGTGATGGAAGCGGTTTTGCGGACGGCAGGAGTACAACGGGCGGTGCGATATGCCGGACTGTCTGCTGTTGGTGCCACGCCATACCCGCCCGCCACACCTTCCATTGATGATGTTCTTGAGCTTTTGGCTCGTGTTCCCATGGCCGGCGATGATGCCGGGAAGATCAACCAGATCCGCGGCCTGGAGGACCTGAAGTGCGTGGCCGGTGCCCGGCAGGCTGAGGCCAGCGTGGCTTTCGATCTGTCCCAGCGGCGGAAGCAGGCCGCGGCCGGGGTGCCTGCGGAGGAGCAGGGAGCCGGCGTCGCAGCGCAGATCGCGTTGGCGCGGCGGGAGTCTCCGAACCGTGGCTCCCGACTGCTGGGACTGGCCAGGGCTTTGACCGGGATGCCGCGCACCTTCGCCGCATTCCGCTCAGGTCTGCTGAATGAGTGGCGGGTGACGCTGATCGTGAAGGACACCATCTGCCTCACTCCCGAAAACCGGGCCGGGGTGGATGAGGAACTCGCCGCCGACACCGGGGCCCTGGACGGCATAGGAGACAAGGCCATCATCGCCGCCGTCCGGGCCGCCGCGTACCGGCGGGACCCCGCCTCCGTCGCGAAACGGGCCGCACGGGCCGTTACGGAGCGGACCGTGAGCCTTCGTCCGGCCCCGGACACCATGACCTACCTGACCGCGCTGCTCCCCGTTGCGCAGGGCGTCGCCGCCTTCGCCGCGTTGTCCCGGGAGGCCGACACGGCCCGGTCGGCCGGGGATGACAGGTCGCGGGGGCAGGTCATGGCCGACACCCTCGTCGAACGGGCCACGGGCATCCCCGGCGGCGTGACCGGGGTGGAGATCCAGCTCGTCATGACCGACCGCGCCCTCCTGCAGGCCGACGGCGAACCCGCCAGGCTCCCGGGCTACGGCACCATCCCGGCAGCCTCCGCCCGGAACCTGGCCCTCAGTCATGCAGCGAGCCACGAACTCAGCCTCTGGGTCCGGCGCCTCTACACCGCCCCCGGCGCCGGGGAGCTGGTGGCGATGGATTCCACAGCCCGGCTCTTCCCGCCCAACCTGAAACGCTTCCTCCAGGTCCGTGACGAAACCTGCCGCACCCCGTACTGCGACGCTCCGATCCGGCACCACGACCACATCCTGGGATGGGCCGGTGGCGGCAAAACCACCGCGGGCAACGGCCAGGGTCTCTGCGAAGCCTGCAACCACGCCAAAGAAGCACCCGGCTGGAACGCCAGACCCGTCCCCGGCCCAGCCCACACGGTTGCGACCACCACACCAACCGGCCACACCTACCACTCCACCGCCCCACCACTCCCCGGGGCCCCGCTTGCGGGAGGCGCACAATCATGCAGCTCCCAGAAACGGCGGCTAACCTTGGCGCGTGCCACCCCTTGAGATCCTGATTTCCTCCTGGCAACTCGACTGGGCCGCCACCGCTTTTGTCGCCGTGACCGGCGTCCTGTACGGGTGGGGTATCCGGTCAGCTGCCCTCGGCGGCCAGCGTTGGCCGGTGTGGCGCGCCGTGGCCTTTTACGTCTTGGGCATGGGCTCGTTTGTTGTCCTGACCTGCGGGTTCACAGGGGTTTACGGGGCGCAGCAGCGGTGGGCCTTCACCATCAAGATATCCCTGCTGCTCTTTGTGGTCCCGCTGCTGATCGGCCTCGGCAAGCCCCTCACCCTGGCACGGGCGGCGCTCCCCGCCAAGGGCACAGCAGCCTTGGACAAGGTCCTGTCCAGCCGGCCGGTCCGGTTCATCAGCAACTCCTTCGGTGCGCCGCTGCTGGGGCTGGCGCTCTTTTCCACCTTCCTCACGCCGGCGTTCTACACGCTGCGCACCGACCCGGTGGCCGGCGCCCTTCTGACCCTCGGGGTCCCGATTCTGGGGTTGCTGATGGCGCTGCCCATCATCGAAGAGTCGGACTTCCAACGGTCCAGTGCATACCTGACCCTGGAATTCATGTTTGTGTTTATCGAGCTGCTGATCGACGCGGTTCCAGGGATTTTGCTGAGCCTCAACGGCCAGGTGCTGGATCATGCGATGTCTGTCCCCAATCCCCAGTGGTGGTTCCGGGACGCCATCCAGGACCAGCAGTTCGCCGGAAACCTGCTGTGGTTTATCTGCGAAGTCCTGGACCTGCCGCTGATCATCCTCATGTTCGTCCGCTTTTCGCACAGCGATAAACGCGAGGCCGGAGCATTCGACGAACTGACGGACGAACAACTCCAGCAGCTCCACGACCAGCACCTCCGGGGCAGGCACTAAGCCGGCTGCCGCAAAATTCGGTATGCCCACCCCTCCCGTGGGAAGCGTAGAGTGACATAGGACGCCTGATTCTGGACGCCTCGCTGCCAAGGGAGAAATCGTGACAATTGATTGGGACGAAAAAAAGGCCCTGCTACAGGAACCGAACATCGCAAAGGTCACCCAGCTGTGCGATGAACTGATGGAGAAGAAGCCCGGTTCCACTGTCCCTTATATCGACCCCATCCACGACGAGGATGAGTGCAGGATCATCAGCCTCCAGGCCAGCCCGGGCAAGGGGACCGAATCCGGATTCGTCTCCCACAACAACGACGACGAGGCCGCCCGGCGGGCCACCCAGATCTACGAACTGGCCGAGCTGGACCCCCGCTATGTCATGCCCTGGAACGCGTATCCCTGGATCCGCGAGAGCGGCAGCCCCTCAGCCCTGAGTGTGCAGGAAAAGACCGACGGCCTGCGCCCGTTCCGGCAGTTCCTCAAAATCAACTCCCGGGTCTCGGCCATCATCGCGCACGGTACGGATGCATCCACGTTCCTGACCTTGTTCGAGAAGACGTACCACTCGTCACTGAAGAACGCCGGCATCAAAATTTACAAGGCCTCCGCCCTCGGCGGCAGGGCCTTTGCTGTTTCTGAGGCCAAGCAGGAAGAACTGCTCGCCAAGAGCGTGGAAACCTATCGGGATGCGATGCAGCGGGCGGGCATTCAGCACCTCTAGGGGGCGTATTCACAGGTTACTTCCAGCGGCACAGGCGCATACTCGTAGGTACCCTGACCGGCGAGAGAACCAGGCTGAACCGTGACGCCCCCTACCAACCGTTCCCCAAAACCAGCATCTCCCGAGGACGATGCGGCTGTGCGCATGGCGGTGCTCCCCCAGCTCCGGCACTGGATAGCGGTTCCCGTGACCGCGGCCATCCTGATCGTGGCCGCCGGCCTTGCCCTGAGGTTCATCCCGCCACTGACGTCGGCTGACATGGCCGTGGATGCCGAGCTGAGCCACGACCACACTGCCCCGCTGACGGGCGTGGCCATGGTCATCAACGTGGTGTTCAGCCCCGCGGGCGGTGTGCTGATGATCGCCGCCCTGTGCCTCTACCTGCTGCTGGTGCGCCGCAGCCCTGTGAACGCCGTGGCCACCGGCCTCGTGGCGGCCGGCGGCTGGGTGAGCAGTGAACTGTTCAAGGTCCTGGTGGCCAGGCACCGGCCGGACTCCACGGCGCTGTACAACCCGCTCATCCCCGAACCGGGCACCGACAGCTTCCCCAGCGGGCACGTGGCCCTTGCCTCCGCACTGGCCATCGCCATCTTCCTGCTGGCCCGCGGCACACGGTGGCAGCGGCCCGCAGCCGTCCTGGGAATCGTCGTGGCGCTGGCCGTCGCTTTCTCGCGCGTCTACCTCGGCGTGCACTATCCAACGGATGTCACGGCCTCCTTCCTCACCGCAGCCACGGGGGCTGCGTTCCTTACCGGGCTGTGGAACAGGTTTGGTCTGTCAGTCCTGGCCAAGGTGCCGTTCCTGGCAAAGCTGGGACCGGTTCCGGTTCCCCAAGGCTGACCCGCCGCCATGACGGGCTTCATTGACGGCCTCCTGAACGTCAGCCCGCTCGTGGCGTACATCGCCGTCTTTTGCCTGGTCTTCGCCGAGGATGCCCTGTTCGTCGGCTTTGTGATTCCGGGGGAAACGGCGGCCGTCCTCGGCGGAGTGGTGGCCAGCCGGGGCGAAGTGCAGCTCGGCGTGATGATGGCCGTGGTGGTGGCTGCCGCCATCATCGGGGACAGCGTTGGCTACGAAGTGGGAAAGCACCTGGGCACCCGCATCATTAAGTCCAGGGCCCTGAGCCGGCACTCGGAGCGGCTTGGGAACGCCCAGGACTTCCTGCGCCGCAAGGGCGGTTCCGCTGTTTTCCTGGGCCGCTTCACAGCCTTCTTCCGCGCCGTCATGCCTGCGCTGGCCGGCACCTCGCGGATGCCCTACGGCCGCTTCCTGGTGTGGAATGCGACGGGCGGCATGGTGTGGGGCACCGGCTTCGTCCTGTTGGGCTTCCTTGCCGGCAACTCCTACGAGGCCGTCTCCCAGGCTGTGGGCCGGGATCTCGCCGTCGTAATCGCTGCGGTGGTGCTTGCAGGACTGGTGGTCTGGCACCTCCGCAGACGCCGGCGGAAGCAGCGGAGACGGGCCGCTGCCGGGCACCAGGACGATTAGGGTTTGACAGCAACTGTGACCAGTGCCATATTTAAAGCGTGAACCTGTCAGACAGCCGGACAGCAGGACAGCCTGCATTCCGTCCCCTCGCCCGGCTGAGCGCTGCCGAGGCGGTGTTCAACGCCATCCGTGAGGACATAGAGTCCGGCGCGATTCCTGTGGGAAGCAAGCTCAGCTCGGAAGCCACCCTGTCCCAGCAGTACGGGGTCAGCCGCTCGGTCATCCGGGAAGCGCTCCGTTCCTGCACCGCCCTGGGGCTCACGGTCACCAGGACCGGCAAAGGTACATTCGTTATTGCCAGCAAGGTGGCCAACGACCTTACCTTGGGGCACTATTCGGCGCGCGACCTCACGGAAGCCCGCCCGCACATCGAGGTTCCCGCCGCCGGCCTGGCTGCCGAACGGCGCACGCTGGAGGAACTGGAGATCCTCCGCGGGATAGTCGCCGCCATGGCCTCGGAAACTGATCCTGAATCCTGGGTTGCCCTGGACTCCAGCTTCCACGCCACGATCGCCCGCGCCAGCGGCAACAAGGTGTTCGCAAGCGTTGTGGCTGACATCCGGGACGCGCTGGCCCACCAGTCCGAGACGTTGAACATGGTGGCAGACCGCCAGCACGCATCCGATGTGGAGCACCAGCAGATCCTCGCCGCCATCGAGGCCGGTTCCGCAGAGAACGCCCGGGCCGCCATGGCCCACCACCTTGAAGCCGTGGGCGCTGCCCTGGACTCCATCCTCAACAACTAGCCAGATCCAAACCAACCCTTCCAAGGACCCCATGCCATCCCCTGTGTCTTCTGCTGCCCACACCGCTGCCCCGGCCCAGCTGGCCCTGCCGCAGCACACGCCCCTGGTGGCCGCCATCCGCGACGGCCTGGTGGAAAGCGTCCACTACGGCTCCGCGGTTGCCCTCTCGGCTGTCGGTTCGGTGGCGGCAACCGCGGGTGATCCCATGGCACCTTTCTATCCCCGTTCTGCCCTCAAGCCCTTCCAGGCCGTGGCCATGGTCCGTGCCGGGCTCGAACTGCCTGCCGACCTCCTGGCCCTGGCCGCCGCGAGCCATTCCGGTGCTGCCGAACACCGGGACGGAGCCCTGCGAATCCTCGAACTGCAGGGGCTTGCCCCCACCGACCTGGAAAACAGCACGGATCTCCCCTACGGCACCGCCGAGCGTGAGGACTGGCTCCGCAACGGGGGCAGCACCAGCCAAATCACCCAGAACTGCTCCGGAAAGCATGCCGCCATGGCGGCCACCTGCGTCATTAACGGCTGGCCCGTGCAGGGATACCTGGAACCGTCCCACCCACTGCAGCAGCTGGTGCGCCAGACCGTCAGCGAGCTCACCGGCGAGGAACCGGCCGCCGTGAGCACCGATGGCTGCGGCACCCCGCTTTTCGCCCTTACCCTGCGCGGTATGGCGCGCGGTTTCGGCCGGATCGCCCGGGCTGCGGCGCTCGACGACGGCAGCCCGGAAGCCGCCGTCGGGCTTGCCATGCAGCAGCACCCGGTCATGGTGGCCGGGGAAGGCCGCGACGTCACCGGCCTGATGCGCCTGCTGCCCGGCGCAGTGGCCAAGGACGGCTTTGAGGGCGTCCAGCTGGTGGGGCTGGCCGACGGCAGCGCCGTGGCCGTCAAGATTTCCGACGGCGGCGACCGCGCCCGGATGCCCGCTACCGTCTACCTGCTGGCTGCCCTGGGCGTGGACACCGAACCGCTCGCCGGCATCGCCACCGCCCCTGTACTTGGCGGCGGCCACCCGGTGGGCCAGCTCCTGGCCACCGATTTCCTGAACACCAACCAGTCCACGCCCGACAACGAAGCCCTGTGAGGACACCCATGACCATCATTGACACAACCGCGGACGCCCCCACGGCGACGACCAGGTCCGAACATGACCTGCTCGGCGACCGGAACGTGCCCGCCGACGCCTACTGGGGCGTACACACGCTCCGCGCGGTGGAGAATTTCCCCATCACCGGCCAGAAGCTGTCCTCCAACATGCACCTGGTCCGCGGACTGGCCGCCGTGAAACTGGCTGCCGCCCGGACCAACCGGGAACTCGGCCTCCTGGACCCCGAACGTGCCAATGCCATCGAGCAGGCCTGCCAGGATGTCATGGCCGGCCGGCTTGCCGACCAGTTCGTGGTGGACGTCGTCCAGGGCGGTGCCGGGACGTCGTCGAACATGAACGCCAATGAGGTCATCGCCAACCGTGCCCTGGAAATCCTGGGCCACCCCAAGGGCGACTACGCGCGGCTGCACCCCAACGACCACGTCAACCTCAGCCAGTCCACCAACGACGTGTACCCCACCGCCGTCAAGCTGGGCACCATCTTCGCCGCCCGGGAACTGCTGGCAGCACTCGAGGAACTCGAGGATGCCTGCGCCGCCAAGGCCATGGAGTTCCGCACCGTGGTGAAAATGGGGCGCACCCAGCTGCAGGACGCCGTGCCGATGACCCTCGGCCAGGAGTTCGGCAGCTACGCCGTCACGATCGGCGAGGACCGGCTGCGACTGGCGGAGGCCGAGCTGCTGATCCACGAGATCAACCTCGGCGCCACGGCCATTGGCACCGGCCTGAACGCTCCTGCCGGCTACGCGGAGGCCGCCTGCCGGCACCTTGCCGGGATCACCGGGCTGCCCCTGGTCACCGCCGTGGACCTGATTGAGGCCACCCAGGACGTGGGCGCCTTCGTGCACCTGTCCGGCGTGCTGAAGCGGGTGGCCGTCAAGCTGTCCAAGATCTGCAACGACCTGCGCCTGCTCTCCTCAGGCCCGCGTGCCGGCTTCGGCGAAATCAACCTGCCTGCCGTGCAGTCCGGATCCTCCATCATGCCCGGCAAGATCAACCCGGTCATCCCGGAAGTGGTCTCCCAGGTGGCGTACGAGGTCATCGGCAACGACGTCACCATCACCATGGCCGCCGAAGCCGGACAACTCCAGCTCAACGCCTTCGAACCCATCATCGTCCACAGCCTCCACAAGAGCATCTCCCACCTCGAGGCAGCCTGCCGCACCCTTACGTCGCGCTGCATCCGTGGAATCACCGCCAACACCGACCACCTTCGCCGGACCGTGGAACAGTCCATCGGGCTGGTCACCGCCTTGAATCCCCACCTCGGCTACGCCACTGCAACTGCCATCGCGCAGGAAGCACTTGCCACCGGCAAGGGTGTGGCCGAGCTCGTCCTCGAGCACGGGCTCCTCACCGATGCCCAGCTCCAGGAACTCCTTAGCCCCGAACGCCTAGCCAACCTCAGCAAGTAGAAGTCCCCAACATCCCCCGTCTGTAAGGACACCCCCATGACTAATACTCCCCTTCCTGACCACGTTATTGATGGTGGTCATGCGCATGCGTCTGAGACCTCCCTGCACGCGGAGGACAAGGGTTACCACAAGAACCTTAAGCCGCGGCAGATCCAGATGATCGCGATCGGCGGTGCGATCGGTACCGGCCTGTTCCTGGGCGCCGGCGGCCGGCTCAACGCCGCGGGCCCGTCCCTGGTCATCGCCTATGCGGTGTGCGGGTTCTTCGCGTTCCTGATCCTGCGCGCGCTGGGCGAACTGGTCCTGCACCGGCCCTCCTCGGGCTCGTTCGTCTCCTACGCCCGTGAATTCTTCGGCGAGAAAGCCGCGTTCGTCTCCGGCTGGTTCTACTGGATCAACTGGGCCACCACCACCATCGTGGACATCACCGCGGCCGCCCTCTACATGCACTTCTTCGGCAACTACATCCCGTGGATGGCCGACGTCCCGCAGTGGGCCTGGGCACTGACCGCCCTCGTCGTGGTCCTGGCCCTGAACCTGGTCTCCGTGAAAGTCTTCGGCGAAATGGAATTCTGGTTCGCCCTGATCAAGGTCGCCGCCCTCGTCGCGTTCCTGATCATCGGCACCTACTTCGTCATCTTCGGCACCCCCGTGGACGGCCAGCAGGTCGGCATCAGCCTCCTGTCCGACAACGGCGGGATCTTCCCCAACGGCCTGCTGCCCATGATCATCCTCATGCAGGGCGTCCTGTTCGCCTACGCCTCCATCGAACTCGTCGGCACCGCCGCCGGCGAAACCGAGAACCCCGAAAAAATCATGCCCAAGGCCATCAACTCCGTGGTGTTCCGGATCGCCGTGTTCTACGTCGGCTCCGTGATCCTGCTGGCCCTGCTGCTGCCCTTCACGTCCTACCAGAAGGGCGTCAGCCCCTTCGTGACGTTCTTCGGCTCCATCGGCGTCCAGGGCGTGGACGTCATCATGAACCTCGTGGTCCTCACCGCAGCCCTGTCCTCGCTGAACGCCGGGCTCTACTCCACCGGCCGGATCCTGCGCTCGATGTCCGTCAACGGCTCGGCCCCCAAGTTCGCCTCCCGGATGAACAAAGCAGGCGTCCCCTACGGCGGCATCGCGATCACTGCCACCGTGTCCCTCCTCGGCGTTCCGCTGAACTACCTCGTCCCCGCCGAAGCCTTCGAAATCGTGCTGAACATCGCCTCCGTGGGCATCATCATGACCTGGGCCACCATCGTGCTCTGCCAGATCCAGCTCAAGCGCTGGGCCGACAAAGGCTGGGTCCAACGCCCCTCCTTCCGCATGTTCGGCGCCCCCTACACCGGCTACCTCTCCCTGCTCTTCCTCATCGGCGTCCTCATCATGGTCTTCATCGACTCACCCCTGACCATGCTCGTCACCGCCATCGCCTCCATCCTCATGGTCGCCGGCTGGTACGCCTGCCGCCACCGCATCCGCGAAATCGCCGAAACCCGCGACGGCTACACCGGAATGTCCCCGGTGGTCGCCAACGCGCCGGCGGAAACGTTCAAGAAGTAACTGCCCTTAACGACGGCGGCACCCACGTTCCGGATTCCCGGAACCTGGGTGCCGCCGTCGGCGTTTAAGTCAGCTGCTGTCTACTTTGACGGTTTGACCACCATGGCCGATCCGCCGCCGCGCCTGACGGGTTCGGCGGCCGCGAGGGTCCGTCCGTCCTGCAGGAATTCGATGGCGGTGGCCGCCCCGATCTCGGAGGCCGACGTGAAGGAGTCGCCCGATGGAGTCAGGGTGTGGCCGAAGCGCGACGTCAGTGCTGCGCCGTACTTGTCAATGAAGGCAGGCTCAGCAGTGACGCTGGCGGTATTCCGCTGGGAGGCGCGGGGCGCCGCGATGGCGTCCGGCGTGCTCATGCCCAGGTCGATGCGGTTGACCAGGGTCTGCAGCACGGTGGTGATGATGGTGGAGCCGCCGGGGGAACCCAGGGCCAGGAACGGTTCACCGTCCTTCAGGAGGATGGTGGGCGACATGGACGACCGTGGCCGCTTGCCCGGCTCGATCCGGTTTGGATCCGTGGCGCTGTAGACGGTGGAGAAATCGGTGAGCTCGTTGTTGAGCAGGAACCCGCGGCCGGGAACAACCATGCCGGATCCGCCGGTCTGTTCAATGGTCAGCGTGTACTCCACCACGTTGCCCCACTTGTCCGAGACGGTCATGTTGGTGGTGGAGATGTTCTCTGTGTCCTTCTCATCGGCGAGCGCCGCTGGTTTGACGGGGCAGGCGCCGTCGTAATTGGTGACATCGCCCGCCGGAACCGGCTTGGTTGCCGCGTGCATGGGATCCAGTTCGCAGGCGCGCTCCTTGCCGAAGACGGGATCGGTCAGCGCCTTGGTGGGCACCTTCACGAAGGCAGGGTCACCAACGTACTTCGCACGGTCCGCGAAGGCGAGGGCGCTGGCCTCGAGGTAGTGGTGCAGGACGGCGGGCTGGTCCTTCTTCAGCGCCGGCAGGTCGAAAACGTCCAGGATGTTCAGGGACTCCCCCACCGTGGTGCCGCCGCTGCTGGAGGGCGCCATGCCGTAGACGTCATAGCCGCGGTAGTTCACGTGGGTTGGGTCCTGGTCCAGGGCCTTGTAGTGCTCAAGGTCCTCCTCGGTCATGCTACCGACGGGAACCGGCAGGGTGGTGTCCTTGGACTTGGGCGGGTTCTGCACGGTCTTGGCGATCTCCTTGGCCAACGGTCCGTTGTAGAACGCATCCATGCCTTTGTCCGCGAGGAGCCGGTAGGTGGCAGCGAGGTCGTGGTTCTTGAAGACAGCCCCCACTTCCGGCAGCTTGCCGCCCTGCAGGTACAGGTCCCTGGTCGAGGTGAAGGCTTCGAAGCGCTTCTGGTTGTCCGCCGTCTGCTGCCGGAACGTGTCATCCACCACGAAACCGCGGTCAGCCACCTTGATGGCCGGCTTCAGCGCATCCCCGAGGCTGAGGGTGCCCCAGCGCTCAAGGGCCCGTTCCCAGGTTGCGGGTGTTCCGGGAACGCCCACCGAAACACCGCTGGTCACCAGTTCCGGCGTGAAGTTGTACGGCTTGCCGGTCTTGGGATCGATGAAGGCATCTTTCTTGATGCCCGCGGGCGCGGTTTCGCGGCCGTCGATCGTGCTGACCTTCCCGGATTTAGCGTCGTAGTACACGAAATAGCCGCCACCGCCGATTCCGGCGCTGTACGGTTCGGTGACGCCCAGGGTGGCTGCCGCGGCGACGGCGGCATCCACGGCGTTTCCGCCCTTGCGGAGGACGTCGATGGCCGCCGCTGATGCTTCCGGGTCCACGGTGCTGACCGCCCCGCCGTAACCGGTTGCGGTGGGGTTTTTGTCCGTTTGCCGGGGATCGGCGGAAGCGGGGCTGAGCGCCCCGGTGGTCACGCTCATGGCCAGCGCTGCAGTAACAGCTGCGAGCCGGCGTCCAAGATGTGGCATGGTGGCTCCTAAGTGGGGGTTTGAGTGATGTGGGCCACGCTACTCTTCGGGTGCGGGACACTCAACGGCTCCGGAAAGGGAGGGTGCACCATGGCAGGATCCAAGCTCGCAGTAGTGGGCGCGGGGAGCGTCGGGACGTCGTTGGCCTATGCCGCGCTGATCCGCGGCTCCGCCAGCAACATCGCGTTGTATGACGTCAACAGCCCCAAAGCGGAGGCCGAAGCCCTGGACCTCGCCCATGGCAGCCAATTCGCCGCGGCGTCGGCCACCGTCACCGGCGGCGGGGATATCGCCGTCACCGAAGGCGCCGACGTCGTGGTGATCACGGCGGGGGCCAAGCAGAACCCGGGCCAAAGCCGGCTGGACCTTGCCGGGACCAACGTGCGCATCCTGGAACAGCTGATGCCACCCCTGCTTGAGCGGGCGCCGGACGCGGTCTATGTCCTGGTGACCAACCCCTGCGACGTCCTGACGGTTGCCGCCCAGCGCATTTCGGGGCTGCCGCCGGAACGCATCTTCTCGTCGGGAACAGTGCTGGACACCTCCCGGCTGCGCTGGCTGCTGGCCCGGCGGGCGGGGGTCTCCGTCACCAGTGTCCACGCCAGCATGGTGGGGGAACACGGGGACACCGAGTTCCCGCTGTGGTCCGGCGCAACGATCGGCCCGGTGCCCATCCGCGACTGGACGGACGGCGGCAGGCGGATCTTCACGTCCGGGTACCTGGATGAGGCTGCCCGGGAGGTGGTCCAGGCCGCGTACAAGGTCATCGCGGGGAAGGGGGCCACGAACTATGCGATTGGCCTGTCCGGCGCCCGGATTGTGGAGGCGCTGCTCCGCGACGACAATGCCGTCCTTCCCGTATCCACCGTCCTGTCGGGGCTCTACGGGATCTCCGGGGTGGCGCTCTCGCTCCCCAGCGTGGTGGGCCGAGGCGGGGTGCACCGCGTCCTGGAAACGCCGATGGACGACGGCGAGCTGGCAGCTTTGCAGCATTCCGCGGACACGCTGCGGACCACCATGGCACAGCTGGGGCTTTGAACCGGCGTCATGCAACGCCGCCGCAACCCTTTCCGGCACCTGGTTCACATATGCTCACCTGAGACATCCACGCTGGCTCAACGCGGAACCAACAGGAGCACCTCATGACCAATTGGCGGATCAGGGATTTCCATTCGGCGGACCTGGACGGGATCCTGCATTTGTGGGAGACCCTGAAGGCGAACAACGTCGAACCCGTTTACGCCCTGTCCGAGGTGCTTGCCTCGTGCGAGAAGGACCACGCCGTGGTGGCGGTGCTGGGCGAACAGGTGGTGGGCGCCGCCGTGGGGCGTGCCGCCCATGACCAGGGCTGGATCGTGTTCCTGGCCACCCTTCCCGAGTACCGCGGCAGGGGCATCGGCACCTCGCTGCTGGCCGCCGTCGAGAACCGCATGGCCCCGCACGGCCTGAACAAGCTGTCGGCCCTGATGCCCGAATCGGAAACCCGGGTGGAGGCATTCCTGGGCCGGGGCTTCGCACTGAAGAAGAACCTGCGCTACTTCGAGCGCACCATCCCTGTCCAGCGCCAGGAACTCGGCGCCCTGGGCCAGCTGGGCGGCCGCGTCCTGGCCCGCGACCTGTGGGAAAACGTGGCGGGCATGCGCAAGGAGAAGGAACTGCTCGAACGCCGCCTGGTGCTTCCCCTGGCCGAGGCCGACCTGGCCGATGAGTTCGGGGTGGTGCCGCCGCGCGCCGTCGTCCTCTTCGGACCTCCCGGCACCGGCAAGACCACCTTCGCCAAGGCCATCGCCTCCCGGCTGGAATGGCCGTTCGTGGAGGTGTTCCCCTCGCGGCTGGCCGGCGATCCGCAGGGCCTGGCCGGCGCACTGCGCGAAACCTTCCTGGAGATCTCGGAACTGGAACACGCCGTGGTGTTCATCGACGAGGTGGAGGAGATCGCCTCGCAGCGCGCCGGGGATCCGCCGTCGCCCCTGCAGGGGGTCACCAACGAGCTGCTGAAGATCATCCCGGCCTTCCGCGAGCAGCCCGGCCGGCTCCTGGTGTGCGCCACGAACTTCATCCGGGCCTTGGACTCCGCCTTCCTGCGCCATGGCCGCTTCGACTACGTCATCCCCATCGGCCTGCCCGACCGGCAGGCGCGCGAGGCCATGTGGCAGCGCTTCATCCCGGCGGCCGTGGTGGACGGCGTGGACGTGGAGCTCCTGGTGGAGCGCACCGAAGGGTTTTCGCCGGCGGACATCGAATACGCGGCCCGCAGCGCCTCACAACGGGCGCTGGAAAAGGCGGTGTACGACGACGGCGGGCTGGCGTCAGGGGGCCAGGCCTCAGTCCGCGAGGCGGTCAGGAAGGGGCCTTCCACCCAGGACTACCTCGACGCCATCGGGGAGACGCGGACCACCGTAAGCCCCGAGGTGCAGGCCGACTTCCTGGAGGACATTGAAGCCCTGGGACGGGTGTAGGCTGCCAGCCTTCCGGCCGGGGCGTGGGGGACCTTTGCCTCTTTGCCCGGCTGCTGCGCACCGCCAAAGTGGTGCCCATGGCAAAGATCCTGATCCCGTACGGAACCTCGGAGGGCCAGACGGCCCGCATCGCCGACTACATCTCGGACGTGCTGCAGGCCCACGGCCACCAGGCCGACACACTGGACCTCAAGCACGCAGACCACGACCTCCCGGACGGCTATGACGCAGTCATTGTGGGCGCCTCGGTCCATGCCGGAAAACACGAAGGCTACGTGGCCGATTTTGTCCGCAGGAACCTGCCCGCCCTGCAGAACCTGCCGGCCGCCCTGTTCTCGGTCAGCCTCTCAGCCCACGGCGACCCGGAGGACGCGGAAAAGTACGTCGCGGAGTTCGAGAACAGCACTGGCTGGCGGCCGGACAAGGTGGCGATGTTCGGCGGTGCACTCCTGTACACGCAGTACGGGTTCCTGAAGCGCATGATGATGAAAAAGATCGTCAGCAGCCAGGGCAGCCCGGATACCGATACCGGACGGGACTACATCTATACCGAATGGGACGGCGTCCGCCGGTTCGCGGAGGAGTTCCTGGTCTACATCAAGCCCGGTCCGGGTCCGGTGTCGTAGCGGAGGTTCTCGTAGTCAGTGTCGTCCGCCTCGTCCAGCTGCGCATCGAATTCCTCCAGCAGCCAGGGATTGACCCGCGCCAGGATCTTCCGGACCTCGTCCACCTCCACGGCGGCATAGAGCACGGGCCGGGCATCCCGGTACTTGGTCACCGGAGGCTTGTCCGGCCACTTCGCCGCCAGCGCCTCGACACGCTCAGGCAGCGAGTTATGCGCGTTGTCGGCGATCTTGACCAAGGCGGCGTCATGGTCCTCGGCGATCTCACGGATGCCGGACTGGTAATCGTCGGGGTTGCGGTGCAACCGGTTGGTGACGCGCTCAATGATGTCCACGGAGCGCTCAGGAACGCCCATCTCCAGCAGGGCCTGCCGTGTCATCGGCGTGTCCTCGGCGATGTCGTGGAGGTAGCCGGCGATACGGATCTCATCGTCGAAGTCGGCCAGGGCATCTCCGACGGCCAGGACGTGGTCCCGGTAGGGCCGCTTCAGCTTGTCCTTTTGCCGGTTGTGGGCCACCTCGGCGAGGACTTTGGCGGTTTCCACCGTGAATGTTGGCGTCCGGCCCTGGGCCGGAATCTGCTCGTCTGACATCCACCAAGCTTAACCAGCCGGCGGACGCTCCATCCCGGGCCACACCCAGGGTTCGCGGGGCAACTGTGCCGGGTCGAGGGCGTGCAGGGCCTGGTCCAGTGTTCCGGCGGTCAACCCCAGGGACTCCAGCAGCAGGTTCCGCACCTCCCGGGCTGTTACGCCGGCTTGGCCAAGGTCCGCCAGCGTGACCGCGCCGTCGCGCTTGGCCAGCCGTGCGCCGTCGCGGTTCACCACCAGGGGCACATGGACATATTCCGGCACGGGAATATTCAGGAGGGAGGCCAGGTAGGCCTGCCGGGGCGTGGACGGGAGCAGGTCGTCGCCGCGGACCACCTGGTCAATGCCCTGCGCGGCATCATCCACCACAACGGCAAGGTTGTAGGCGGTCACGCCGTCGTTCCTGCGCAGCACGAAATCGTCCACGACGCCGGTGAACGTCCCGTGCATGACATCCTCCACCGTGTATTCATGAACGTCTGCGCGCAGCCGGATGGCCGCAGGCCGGGTGGACCGTTTGTAGTCGAGCTCTGCCCGGTCCAGGTTGCGGCAGGTGCCGGGGTAGGCCCCCTGTGGAGCGTGCGGCGCGGACGGCGCCTCCTGGATTTCACGGCGGGTGCAGAAGCATTCGTAGGTCAGCCCCGCCGCTTGAAGCCGGTTGATCGCCTCGGCGTACACGGATCCGCGGCTGGTCTGTCGCACCACCTCCCCGTCCCAGGTGATGCCCACCGCCGCCAGGTCACGCAGCTGCACCGCTTCCGCACCGGCACGGGCACGGTCCAGGTCCTCCACCCGCAGCAGGAACCGGCGGCCGGTGGAGCGGGCGAAAAGCCAGGCGAGGATTGCGGTTCGAAGGTTCCCGACATGGAGTTCACCCGATGGGCTGGGGGCAAAGCGGCCGGCGGAAGTCATGGAACAACCCTAGACGGAAGCACACAAGAGCCCCTCAGCTACCGATGACTTCCGGGAACCGGGCGTCGGTAGCTCAGGGGCTCTTGCCGTGTTTGCAGAATGAGCGTGGTGTGAACAAGCCTCAATCAGCGGCAGCCTCCTTGCGGGAAACGGTGTCCAGGAGCCGGGTGGTGTGCCGGGGAACCTGTAGCCTGCGGGGGACCAGCGGTAGCTTTTGCCCTTGTTGCCACTATTCCAGCAGACACCCTACAGTTGGGACAACCACCAGTACTTCAGTTGGTCAGACTGACCAATCCATGGAGTTCCCAGCGACAGGAAATGATCAGATTGCAGGAACTGGACCCCACCGACCGGCGCATCCTCAGCGCCCTTGACGAGGATCCCCGGGTTCCCATCATGGTGCTCGCGCAACGCCTGGGCCTTGCCCGGGGAACCGTCCAAAGCCGGCTGGAGCGGATGGGGGCATCCGGAGCCCTCCGCCCCAACAGCAGCCGGGTGCTGCCAGCGGCACTGGGCCGCGGCGTGGCCGCCGCCGTGAGCGCTGAACTGGACCAGAGCCACCTCAACGAGGCCATCGCGGCGCTGCGCGACATCCCGGAAGTGCTGGAATGCCATGCCCCTGCCGGGGACACCGACCTGCTGATCCGCGTAGTGGCCAAGAGCCCGGACGATCTGTACCGGGTGTCCGAGGAGATCCGGCTCTGCCCGGGCATTGTCCGTACCTCCACGAGCATGTTCCTTCGCGAGGTCATCCCATACCGGACCACCGGGCTCCTGAAAGGCCGGCCGGAATAGCCGGCGGGCAACAGGGAACCTCTCCCCATCGCCGCCCGCAGGCTGCCCGGCTAGGCTGGCACGGAAGAGCCAACAGGGGGACAACATGGCGGGGAATTTTTACGGCGCGGATGTGGCGCAGCTGCGGCAACTGGCCAAGGAACTGTCAGCCGGCGCCAACCGGCTTAATGCCCTGGGGCAGCAGCTCGGCAGCAGCATCGGCTCCGGCCTTTGGAAAGGGCGCGACGGCGACAGGTTCCGCAGCGAGTGGACGGCATCGCACGCGAAACTGCTGAGGTCGGCCACTTCAGGGCTTGAATCAGCAGCCAGGACGCTCCTGGCCAATGCGGACGAACAAGAGAAGGCAAGCACCAGCGGTCCGGGCGGCGCCGGTGGGTCCGGAGCCGGCGGGGCTGGCGGGACCGGCGGGGCAAGCGCGCAGGACCTGACGGATACCCTCACCGCCATGACGCCTGCCGAGCGGCGCGCCTACCTGCAGAGCGACGAGTTCCGCCGGTGGGCCCAGGCAAACCCGGAAGCCGCCAAAGCCGCCATGGATGCCGCCGCGGACTCAGGCCTGATCAGCAAGAACTCCAAGGGATACCAGGACTTCCTCAACGACTACTGGAACGGGCAGGCGATGCTGGCCATGGGCATCGATCCGGCCGACTGGGACACATCAAAGGGCACGGAATACAACTGGGAGACCATCGCAAAGGTCTACGACTTCTACGGGCGCGCCTACCTCGCCAATCCCGACCTGCAGTGGGCGGGCATGGCCAACATGATCGGTCCGTCCTTTGCCGGCGGCTTCCGGGACATGGCCATGCTGCGGGACCTGGCACGGCAGATCACCGACAACCCCGCCTCTGACATCCCGCTCCCGGTCCTTGACCAGTTGGAACAACTCGCAGGCATGACGGACGGCGAAATCCGTTTCTATGAGACCAGCATGCTGGACATGAACAAGGAAATCTTCCTGGACCAGGGCCGCCAGCACCAGGCGTACATGGACGGCGGCATCGAGGAAATCAACCGCCTTCGCGACTCCGGCGCCATCGACCATGCCACAGCCAACGCGTGGGCACAGATCGATTCGGGTGATCCCGGCCAGGTCCGGGAAGGTAACACCACACTCCTCTACCGCGAACAAAACGAAATCATCGCGGACGACTACGACGCCATGCGCAGCCACCCCGGAGGCGAAGCGGTAACGTACATGGTCACGCTCGCCGGCGAACCATCCATCCCGGGAGCCAGGAGCTACCCCGAGGTGTTCCCCTACACCTTCAGCGTGGAAAGTCCTGGCCCGGAAGACATCCCGTTCACCAACTGGGACAACCCCGCCCAGTTCCGCACCGACTTCACCACCGGCTTCCCGGACGGCAACATCGCCGACGCGGACCAGCGCTGGAACCTCATCAGGCAGGACACCCTTCCCGCCTACCAGCACCTGCTGGCCACGGACCCCGACCGTGCTGCGCAGATCATCGGCTCCGATTTCAACGGAAGGGTGGACCAATACCGGCCCACCAACAACATTGCCGGCATCATGGACCGCTTCCTTGACGGCTTTGAGGCGGAGGTCCACCAGTGACTGCCACCCACCGTGCCGCCGCACCCGGCCGGCGTGCCGCCGTCGCCAGTGCCCTGATGTCCCTCCTTGTCCTGACCGGCTGCCAGGCCGCCGCGCCGGCTCCGGCCGATCCCACCACCGCCACTTCATCCTCTGCAGGGAGCACCGTGAAAACATCTTCGTTCTCCACCCTTGACGCCGCCGGCGTGGAAAGCATCCGCAACAGCCGGACAGCCCGCCTGGACATGAGTTCGGGGCGCCTCGAGAAGGACGCGGTGCGGGTCACCAAGGACAGCTACGGCCCGGAGATCAACACCCGGGACTTAGGCAAGATCAGCCTCAGCATCCTGGCGCCCAGCGGGGAAATCACGGCGGAAACGGACCGGATCCGTTTCAACACCACGGACTCACGCACGGATTTCAGCGAGGTGACATACTTCCTCACCGCCGGCTCACCCGAGGAGTACTTCGAGCTGATCAGGGACGGCGTGCAGCGGTACGGAATAGCAGCGGATGCGGCCGAGGAATGGATCAGCAGCACCCAGGCGGACCCCGGCTCCAAGAGCGACTTCTCCATCACCCCAGGGACCGGCACCGGGCTGGTGGTGAACTACGATCTCCGCTACGACGGCAGCAAAGACACCCAGGTGATCATCGTCCACGTCCTCCCGGCATCCTGACCCACGGGAAGGTTTCCTAGACCGGCGGGCCGGCGTTGGACTTCAGGTTCTTCATGACGAGTGTTGAGGTCAGCCGCTCCACCCCGGGCAGGGACGTGAGTTCTGTGTCGTAAAAGCGCTGGTAGGCCGGCAGGTCCGCGGCGATGACCTTCAGCAGGTAGTCCGGCGACCCGAACAGCCGCTGGGCCTCCACGATGTTCGGGTTGTCCGCCACCCGGTTCTCGAAGATCTCCATGGTTGGCCGGTCCACCTGCCGGAGCGTGACGAAGACGATCGCCTCAAACCCCAGTCCTACGGCGGCGGGGTCAACGTCCGCCTTGTAGCCCCGGATCACTCCGGACTGTTCGAGGTCCCGCAGCCGCCGATGGCAGGGCGCCACGGTCAGGCCCACCTTCGAGGCGAGGGCGGTGGCGGTCATCCGGCCATCCTCCTGAAGGTGGCGCAAAATATTTCTGTCGATGTTGTCCAGCACGCAATAAACATACTGCGTCTGCTGCGGGGCGCGCGAAAAAGGGACAGCACTTTTGGGGCGATTCTTCCTATGGTTGCTCCTGAGAGACGTTCGACAGGAGAAACCGATGAATCCGCAGCTGTTCCTGGCCTTCCTGGTGGTGGCCGCAGCCTTGGCCTGCACGCCGGGAGTGGACTGGGCGTACACCATCGCGGCCGGACTCCGGCAGCGCAGTTTCGTGCCGGCGGTGGCCGGGCTCTGCGGCGGCTACGTCCTGCACACCGTCCTGCTGGTGGCCGGCCTGGCCGCCGTGCTGGCCGGGATGCCCGGCGTCCTTGGCTGGATAACCCTGGCGGGCGCTGGCTACCTGCTGTGGCTTGGCGTGGGAACCCTGCGGTCCTGGCGCGGCGCAAGCTTCAGCGCGGACGCTTCCGGGGGCGCCGGGACGCAGCTGCGCACCTTCCTGCAGGGAATGGGCACCAGCGGGATCAACCCCAAGGGGCTGCTCTTCTACGTGGCCCTCATACCGCAGTTCGTCAGCTCGGACGCCGCCCTGCCGGTGCCGGTGCAGTCCGGCCTGCTGGGCATGACATTCGTGGCGCTGGCCGGGCTGGTCTACACGGTGGTAGCCATGCTGTCCCGCACCCTGCTCCAGAGCAGGCCCGGCGCGGCGCGGGCGGTGACGCTTGCCAGCGGCATCATCATGGTTGCGCTGGGCGCGGTGCTGCTCGGTGAACAACTGGTGCCCTTCCTGGCCGGCCACTCATAGGCAAACAGGGTCCTAATCCCCGCTGAGTTCCTTCCAGTCCTGCTCCCAGATCCGGCGCATTTCCTCGTCCTTGCGGATGGGCGCCGGAGCCTCCAGCTCCCGCTGGGGTTCAGGGTCCCCGCGCCGGCGACCCCAGTCGCGCGGATTCAGCGAGCGGCGGCTCGATTCCAGCACGAGCAGCGCCCGGTCCGTCAAGGCGTCATTCCGCAGCGCAAGGTGGGTCTTGCGGCGGCGCAGGACCTCGGCGATCGCCTGGTGCGCGGCCTCCAGCCGGCCTTCCCGCCGCAGGGCACGGGCGCGGACCAGCAGCAGGGCGGCCGAAAGGTCGTCCGCGTTCAGCAGCCCCTCCGTCCAATCGATGACGGTGCGGCTGCGGCCAAGTGTGAGGGCCAGCGAGCAGCGGGCCAGGGCCATGGGGAGCGACGGCGGCAGTCCGGTCAGGGCGTCAAGGGCGGCTTCGGTACGGCCGGTCTCGCGCAGCGCATGGGACAGGGCCAGGAACACGGACTCCTCGCTGAAGAGCACGGGAATCTCCACGCGCTCGGCCAGTTCCACCCGGGTGACAATCCGGGTGAGGTAGGCCGACGAGTAGCGGTTGGCCTCCTCGTCGTTCCTGGTGCTGAGACCCCGCTGCAGGAGTTCGGACGCGCGCAAGTAGCCGCCGTGCTTGTAGACCAGGAGCCCGCCCATGAGGTAGCAGAGTCCGGCCCACCCGGGATAGGTGCGGGCCAGGGTGATCAGGCGCTCCGGTTCCCGGCTGCTGAAAACCGCTTCGTGGACGGCTTTGGCGGGCCTGGGCAGCAGGCGCTTGAGCCGGGGCACCTCGCCGTCGATGGACAGCAGGGCAGGGTTGCGGCCGCCCAGCACACCGGTCAGCAGGCCACCCACTCCCTCGGCAAGATCGTGGACCGGGGTGCGCAGCTGTGCCTGCCCGAAGGGCGTGAGGTCGCGGCTGTCCCAGTAGATCGGTGCGGTGTCCCCGGCGCTCATCTTTCCATGCTAACCGGGAGGAATGTCCTGCTTCCTGGCCATGAACCATTCGGTAAAGGCGGCGGCCCGGCCGGACCCGTCAAACCTGATGACCCACAGGTTGTCATACGTGGGGCGGCCGCCCGAGTAGGCGGTGACGCCCTGGACAAAAGCGGTGTTGCCGTCGCATCCGAGCAGCTCCCAGCTGAATGTCCAGTCGGCTGGCTCGTCGCGTGCGGAGAGCCAGCCTTCGACGATCCCCTCGTCGCCCCGCCAGGGTTCCGGATCGTGGGGACGGGTTTCATAGACCGCGTCAGAGGTGAACAGGGCGCGGATGTCATCGGCGTCGTTGCTGTTCCAGGCCGCCTGGTACTTTTCCACCCAGGCGTGGACAAGCTCCTCTGCCGACGCACGGCCTTTTGCTGAAGCTGGCTGGGTCATACCTAGGTTGTACCCGCGCCGCAGTGCCGGTGCAATGGCGTCACCCGTTGGCGGCCGCTATCCACACGCCGATCACCCAGGTGCTGGCGGCCAGGCAGGCCAGCCCGAATTCGGCGAGCATACCCACCCCGGTGGCCTTCAGGGCGGCCCAGCTGGACCTCGCCGCCGTCGTAAAATTCCGCGTGCGGAGGAACTCGCTGGCCAGCAGGCCGGCAGCAAAGCCCAGGAAGAGCCCCACCACGGGGATGATGAACATCCCCACGACGCCCGCCGCCAGCGCCACCACGATGCTGCGGCTGGGAATGGCGTGCTGCTTGAGCTTCCGGCCGGTCAGGACGGCACCTGCCGTCATTCCCGCGGCGACGAAAATCATGGCCACCGCAAACACCACCCAGCCCGCCGTCCCGGCACCGCCCCAGATGGCCCATGCCAGCAGACTGACGCCGATCAGGACGCTGCCGGGCAGGACGGGGATGATGGTGCCCGCCACCCCCACCAGGATCGCCAGGCCGCACAGGATGGTCACCACGGTCTCGGAGCTCATGGACCCCAGTCTAGGGGCCGGTATTTAACGCACGACGGCGGTGCCTCCTTGAGCGCAAGGAGGCACCGCCGTCGTGGTTTCCGGAGGTCAGGTCCCCGGGAAGGGCCTTACTCCGCTTCGACCGCTGCGGCGACCGCCGCGGTGACGGCGGGCGCGACGCGGGGGTCCAGCGGGCTGGGCACGATGTAGTCGGCGGAAAGGTCCTCGGCAGCAAGTTCGGCGATGGCACGGGCCGCCGCCAGCTTCATGGCCGGTGTGATGCGGCGGGCACCGGCGTCGAGGGCGCCCCGGAAGATGCCTGGGAAGGCCAGGACGTTGTTGATCTGGTTCGGGAAGTCGCTGCGGCCGGTGGCGACCACGGCGGCGTACTTCACTGCCACCTCGGGCAGGACTTCGGGGTCCGGGTTGGAGAGGGCGAAGACGATGGCGTCCTGGTTCATGGTGGCCAGGTGTGCCTCGTCCAGCTTGGAGGAGGAGACGCCGATGAACACGTCGGCTCCAGCGAGGGCTTCGGCGGGGCCGCCGGTGATGCCGCGGGGGTTGCTGCGGCCGGCGATGTCCGCCTTCTTGCTTCCGGGGCTGGCGGCCAGGTCCTCCCGGGCGCTGTTGATGACGCCCCGGGAGTCCAACAGGACCACGTCGGTGATCCCGGCTGCGAGGAGGATTTCGGCGACGGCGATTCCTGCCGCGCCGGCGCCGGACACCACTACCTTCAGCCCTTCCAGGCCGCGGCCGGTCACCTTGGCTGCGTTGGTGAGCGCGGCAAGGGCAACGACGGCGGTGCCGTGCTGGTCATCATGCATGACCGGGCAGTCGAGGGCTTCGATCAGCTTTTCCTCAAGCTCGAAGCAACGCGGCGCCGAGATGTCTTCAAGGTTGACGGCACCGAAGCTGGGGCGCAGGCGGACCAGCGTTTCCACGATCTCATCCACGTCGGTGGTGTTGAGGACCAGCGGGATGGAGTCAAGGTCGCCAAAGGTCTTGAACAGGGCGGACTTGCCTTCCATGACGGGCAGCGAGGCGCTGGCACCGATGTTGCCCAGGCCCAGGACGGCCGTGCCGTCGCTGACAACGACCACCAGGCGCTCGGCCCAGGTCAGCGTGCGGGCGAGTTCGGGCTTGGCGTGGATGGCGCGGCTGACCTCGGCGACACCCGGGGTGTAGGCGATGGACAGGTCCCGCTTGTTGGACAGCGGAACAGTGCTGGTGACGGACAGCTTGCCGCCCTGGTGGGCGCTGAAGATCTCGTCTTCGGTCAGGGCAGTGGCTGCTGAATCGTCGGTGGCGGTGATTGCGTCAATGGACACGTCGTTGTCTCCTGGTGCTGGCCGTGGGCACACGGCACATCTGGAACCGGGGCCCTGCCGGGCCCGGGCGTGGAAGGTAGTGCGACAGGAAACCCAGGGGTGGCGGGTCCGCGGGAACGCCGGGGATGTTTCCGCCCTGCCGCTCCTGTGCCCCCATGGTAGGCAGCCCGGAAAGTGCCCTGCGCCCGGCCTTGACACGGTTTCGACATGCCAAAACGGTTAATCACGCCTTTTAGTGATCCACGTCACGAGATTATGGCGTATTTAATGCCGTATTGGTCTAGGCCAGTTACGCCGTCCTGCCGACTGTGAAGCCCGTTTCAGCTTCCGGGGAAAGCCGTTCGCAGGCCTTTTTGAGGTCCTCTTCGGCTTCGAAGAGGGAGAGGCGCCGGTTCCTGACGGACTGGACCAGACCAGTGACCGTGAGGAGGAGGACACGGGCCCCCACGGCGTCGCCGCAGGCGCCGGCCACGAGCTTCTCGCTGAGCACGTCGATCTCCCGCAAAAGTTCCGTGGTGTCTTTTCCGGGCTGGTATACGCCGCGGCTCAGGCACTGCTCCACGGCCGGCTGCATGACGCGCATGTGGAAGATCTCCATAAGCAGTCCGGAAAGGGCGCGTCCCCGGAAGCGAGGAGACGAGCCGCGGGCACCTGCCTGCAACTCGTCCAACTGCTGCCGGTAGAGCGCGAGCATCAGGTGGGTGGGGGACGGAAAGTAGCGGTAGAGCGTGCCGAGCGGAACGTCCGCTTTTTCTGCCACCTGCGGGAGCTCCACGGCATCAAGGCCGGTGCGGGCAAACCCGGCGGCGGTATCGAGGATCCTCGTATAGCGGAGGCGCTGGCGGGGAGCGGAAGGTCGGGCGGCCATGGGCGGATGGTCTGAAAATGTCTCGGGCATCAGCATTCCGGGGTTGGATTTGAGGAACTGCGGCCAGGAGCGCCCCCATTTCCATACCGCCCTGCAGTCCGGTTCAACTATACGGCACAGGCACGTGCCCTAATTAGTCAGCGGGCTTACCAACCGGCGCCCCCGGAGTCAGTCAACGCCCTTGATCTTCACCACGAAGACGGCGCCGAGCAGGCCAATCACGGCTGCTGTGAGGAACAGGGTCCGGTAACCGCCCCCGTGGGTGACGGCAAGCAGGGCCAGTCCCGGAGCGACCACCTGCGGCAGCGAGTTGGCCACGTTAATGACCCCCATGTCCTTGCCCCGGTTGACCGCGAAAGGCAGGACCTGGGTCAGCAGGGCAAAGTCAACGGCCAGGTAGGCGCCGAAACCGATTCCCAGCACTGCAGCCCCTGCAAGCGCGCCCGGCCACACCGGAAAGAACGCCATGATGGCCCCGGCCATGGCGATGGTGGCGGACGAAGCGATGACGAACGGCTTACGGCGGCCCACTCTGTCGCTCCAGGGGCCGGCCAGCACGGCGGTGACCATCACCATGACCGCGTAGATCCCGGTCAGGACCAGCACGCCGGAGGCGGGATCCTCATGGTGGATGATGTCCCGCAGGAAGAAGAGCAGATAGACGATGGTGAGCTGGTTGCCCACGTTGACCAGGAAGCGGGTAAGCCACGCCCAGGCAAAGTCGGGGTAAATAAAGGGACTGATGTAGAAGCCGCGGATGAATGTGCGCGGCCTGAAGGCCTCGAGTTCATTCCTGGACAGGGCGGGGTCGTTCGGGTGGAAGAGGTACGGCAGCACGGACAGCAGCAGCGCGGCCGCGCAGAGCCAGTAACCCACCATGAAGTTTCCTGAGACCACGGCTCCGAAGACTGCCCCGGTGAGGATGCCGAGGGTCTGGCCCATTGCGGCCAGCCCGCCCACTCCCCCGCGCTGGATGACGGGCACCCGGTCCGGGACGGCGGCGGTGATGGCAGCGTAGGCGGCGTTGGCGCCCAACTGCACCAGGCACCAGAAGAGCACCATCAGTGCCACGGCGGCCGAAAAGGACATGGCCACCAGCGCTGCAGTGGCCAGGACGGCCCCGGCCAGAACCCACGGCGCCCGCCGGCCGAACCGTGACGTGGTCCGGTCCGACAGGGCGCCAAAGAGGGGGTTGGCCACCAGGGACACGGCCGCGCCGCAGGCCGTGACCAGGGACAGGATGGCTTCCTTGGCGGGCGCGTCGATGCTGATGGCCTGCTGGCCGATGAAGACATTGATGGGGCCGAAGAATGCGGCGTTGATGCCCACGTTGACCAGCACCAGCCCGGTCACCCAGCGGGCGGTGACCTTTTCCACCGGCTCTGCGAGCGCCGGCGTGGTGCCCTCTCCTGCAGAGGCACCGTCCGGGGCAGGCGTGCTGGACAGACTCATGGCATGCTCCCCCTGGTGCGGCCGGTTGGCGGTGGGACCAGACTATCGTGGGCGGTAACGCGCCGCCCTGCGGCAGGCGCGGGATGTGCATAACCCACCACTATGCGAGGAGAGCCACGTGGCAACACCAGCAGGAAACGGATCCGCTCCGGCCGTGAACACCGCCGATCTCTACGATGAGCGCGGCGACGAACTGGCATCGGTGTCCCTGCAGTTCCAGTCCCTGGGTGGACGCTCCCACTTCAGCGGACCGGTCCGGACCATCCGCTGCTTCCAGGACAATGCCCTGGTCAAGGCCACGCTCGGATCGCCGGGCAACGGGGCGGTCCTGGTGGTGGACGGCGGCGGATCGCTGGGGACCGCTTTGATGGGGGACATGATCGCCGAAAGTGCCGTGGCGAACGGCTGGGCCGGCGTCGTGATCAACGGCGCCATCCGCGACCGGGCGGCGATTGCCGGACTGGACCTCGGGGTGAAAGCCCTGGGCAGCAACCCGAAGAAGAGCCTGAAGGCCGGGGCGGGCGAGGTTGACGTGGATGTGGTGATCGACGGCGTGACGTTCCGGCCAGGAGCCACCGTCTGGTGCGATCCGGACGGCATCCTCGTGGAGCAGTAGCGCACGCCCGCGGGCACACTTTGCCGGGCCGGGAAACTTTGCTGGGCGGGGAATAGAAGTGCAGGTAAGATAGTTACTGAAAGCAACTATCGCTGCTTATATCCTTTTCTTCCCCTTGGAGCACCCATGTCCAAAGCCACTGCCGCGTCCGGCGTCGGAGAAACTCTGACGCAACGCCAGATCGTCACAGTAATGGTGGGCCTGATGCTGGGCATGTTCCTGGCATCCCTTGACCAGACCATTGTCTCCACCTCCATCTACACCATCGCCAACGACCTGGATGGGCTCTCCCTGCAGGCGTGGGCCACCACCGCCTACCTGATCACCTCCACCGTCAGCACGCCGCTGTACGGCAAGCTGAGCGACATCTTCGGCCGCCGCCCCCTGTACCTGGCCGCCATCGCCATCTTCCTGGTGGGCTCGCTCTACGCGGGATCGGTGCACTCCATGACCGAACTGGCCATTGCCCGCGGTATCCAGGGCCTGGGTGCCGGCGGCCTGCTGGCCCTGGCGCTGACCATCATCGGCGACATCGTCTCGCTGAAGGACCGGGCCAAGTTCCAGGGCTACTTCATGTCCGTCTTCGGCATCTCCTCGGTCCTGGGCCCGGTGGTGGGCGGCGCGTTCGCAGGTTCGGCAAACATCCTGGGTTTTGACGGCTGGCGCTGGGTCTTCTTCATCAACATCCCCATCGGCCTGGCAGCCCTGACAGTGGTGTTCCTGTTCCTGCACCTGCCCGCCAAGCACCTGAAGCAGAAGATCGACTACTGGGGTGCCGCGGCCATCACCGTGGCCATCGTCCCGCTCCTCCTGGTAGCTGAACAGGGCCGCAGCTGGGGCTGGACCTCAACGAACTCCTTCCTCTGCTACGGCCTGGGCGTGGTGGGCATTGCCTGGTTCCTGCTGGCGGAGAAGCGGGCCGGCGACTACGCCCTGATCCCGCTGCGGCTCTTCCACAACGTCACGTTCGGGCTGTCCTCGCTGCTGAACTTCATCATCGGCATTGGCATGTTCGGTGCCATCGCCATGCTCCCGATGTACCTGCAGCTGGTGAAGGGCCTCACCCCCACCGAGGCAGGCCTGATGATGATCACGTTCACCGTGGGCATCCTCTTCGGGTCCATCACCGCCGGCCGCACCATTTCGGCCTCCGGCACGTTCCGCATCTTCCCCATCATG
Organism: Arthrobacter sp. NQ7; assembly: GCF_029581595.2. Taxonomy (NCBI): domain Bacteria; kingdom Bacillati; phylum Actinomycetota; class Actinomycetes; order Micrococcales; family Micrococcaceae; genus Arthrobacter; species Arthrobacter sp. NQ7. Next base: position 57,581 of record NZ_JARFXU020000009.1, read on the forward strand.
GGGACCGGCATCCTGACCGCCGCCGCCCTGGTCATGGGCTTTTCCCTCCAGGTGGATACGGCACTCTGGGTTCCGGGCCTGATTGCGGTGTTCTTTGGTGTTGGCCTGGGCTTCTGCATGCAGCCGCTCACCCTGGCCATGCAGACCTCGGTGCCGCCGCGGGACATGGGCGTGGGAACCTCCTCGGCCGCATTCTTCCGCTCCATGGGCGGTGCCGTGGGAACCGCCGTCTTCATCTCCATGCTGTTCAGCCTGGCCGCTGACAAGATTGCCGACGGCATGAAGACAGCAACAGCCGACCCCGCCTACCTCGCTGTCCTGAAGGACCCGGCGGTCGCCGCAGACCCCGCCAACGCGAAGCTGTACGACTTCTTCAAGAACGGCGCCTCCAACGATTCCCTCAACGACACCAGCTGGCTGCACACCGCCAACAGCACCCTGACCCGGCCCATCACCGAAGGTTTCGCCAGCTCCATCGACGCGGTGATGCTGACGGCGGCGGTGCTGACCGGCCTGGCGTTCCTGATCAGTTTCGCCCTGCCACGGAAGAAGCTGACGGACCAGAAGGCGTCCCCGCAGGACAAGGACAACATGCAGATCCCGGCGCACTAGCCCCGAACAACCAAGCGGAGCGCAGGAGGACGACGACGGCGGCACGGCCCGCCGTCGTCGTCCGGCGTTAAGGGGGGGCCGAAGGCGCCAAGTGGAACCTGGGCCGGTGACGTGCCACACTGTTTAGCGCGTGTGCGCCGGCCCTTCCGGCCGGTACCGCAGCCGACGACGTCCGCACCGCAATCCATAAACCCCCAAACCCAGGGAGAACCATGCCCACTGCACAGGAGCAGACCACAACCGGCATTCCACGGCGGGTGATCTGGCTGGCGCTCGCGGGGGCGGTGGGTGGATTCCTTTTCGGCTTTGACTCCTCCGTGGTCAACGGCGCGGTGGACGCCATGAAGGAAGAGTTCGCCCTCTCCGAGGCCGTGACCGGCTTCGCCGTTGCCATCGCCCTGCTGGGCTGCGCCGCCGGTGCCTTCCTGGCCGGCAAGGTGGCAGACCGCTACGGCCGCATCCCCGCCATGAAGCTGGGCGCCCTGCTCTTCCTGGTCAGCGCCGTCGGTACCGGCTTTTGCTTCGGGGTGTGGGACCTGGTCTTCTGGCGCCTGATAGGCGGCCTGGGCATCGGACTCGCTTCCGTGATCGCCCCGGCCTACATCTCCGAAATTTCGCCGCGCAAGGTCCGCGGCCGCCTCGCGTCCCTGCAGCAGCTGGCCATCACCACGGGCATCTTCGCCGCCCTGCTCTCCGACGCGCTCCTGGCCACCACCGCAGGCGGAGCGGACCAGTCCTTCTGGCTCGGCATCGAGGCATGGCGCTGGATGTTCCTTGCCGCCGCCGTTCCCGCCGTCGTCTACGGCTGGGTGGCCTTCACGCTGCCCGAATCGCCGCGGTTCCTGGTGTTCCAGGGCAAAGAGGATGAGGCCCGGAAGGTCTTCGCCTCGATCGCTCCTGCCGAGGACACGGACCGGCACATCCGCGACATCCGCGAAGCCATCGAGGAAGACAAGCTGGCCGGGCAGAAAGGCTCCCTGCGCGGAAAGGCATTCGGGCTGCAGGCTGTGGTCTGGGTGGGCATCATCCTGTCCGTGCTGCAGCAGTTCGTGGGCATCAACGTGATCTTCTACTACTCCACCACCCTGTGGAAGGCTGTCGGCTTCCAGGAGAAGGACTCGCTGGCCATCTCGGTCGCCACCTCCATCACCAACATCCTGGTCACCCTGGTGGCCATCGCCCTGGTGGACCGCATTGGCCGGCGCCCCATCCTTCTCGCCGGCTCCGTGGGAATGGCAGTATCACTGGCCGCCATGGCGCTTGCCTTCTCCTCGGCCACCGGCAGCGGCGAAAACATCACCCTCCCCGGCGCCTGGGGCCCGGTGGCCCTGGTGGCCGCCAATGTGTTCGTGGTCAGCTTCGGGGCGTCCTGGGGCCCGCTGGTGTGGGTCCTGCTGGGCGAGATCTTCCCGTCCAGGATCCGCGCCCGGGCCCTGGGCCTGGCCGCGGCCGCGCAGTGGGTGGCAAACTTCGCCATCACGCTCAGCTTCCCGGTGATGGCCGCCGGATCCCTGCCGCTGACCTACGCCATGTACGCCCTGTTCGCGGCGGCATCCTTCTTCTTCGTGATGTTCAAGGTGCCCGAAACCAACGGCATGTCCCTGGAGCAGGCGGAGACGCTGTTCGTGCCCAAGGGATCCGCCAAGGCGAACTGACCCCCCATCAGCTCCTGCCGCTTTTCCCTCGACGCCCCATCAGCTTTCGGCGGAAAACAAGAAACCCTCCATCACCTGGTGTGATGGAGGGTTTGTTGTTGTGCGGCTGCCTAGACCACGTGCGGTTCGTGGGAGGACAGGTAGCGGCGGCCGCCCACGGCGATCAGGATGGCCACCACCATGGCCGCGGCTCCGGCGAAGAAGGGCACCTGCGGGCCGAAGTGCTCGCCCAGCTGCGCGGCGGCGAACGGTGCCAGCGCGCCGCCCATCCAGCGGACGAAGTTGTAGCCGGAGGAGGCCACGGGGCGGGGTGAGTCGGATACGCCCATGGCCAGTTCGGTGAAGATGGTGTTGTTGATGCCCAGCAGGGCACCGGCCACGATCACCAGGACGACGACGGCCGGCACCGAGTGCCCGGCTGCCAGTCCCAGCCCGGCCAGGTCCAGCATCAGCAGGAACAGGGTCCCGGCCAGCACCTTGACAGCGCCGAAGCGGTTCTGCAGGATCGGGGCGACGAAGACGGAGAACACGGCCACGGCCACGCCCCAGCCGAAGAAGACCCCGCCGATGCCGTACGCGTCCATGCCCAGGATGAACGGGGTGAATGCCAGGATGGTGAAGAAGCCGTAGTTGTAGAACAGGCTGCTGGCCGCCGTCGTGCGCAGTCCCTTGTGGCCGAGTGCCAGCAGGGGATCCCGCAGCCGCACTTTGCGCCCTGGGAGCGGCGTCGCGGGCAGCAGGGCAATCAGTGCGATGAAGGCCGCCGCCATCAGCACGGCGGTGCCGAAGAACGGTGCGCGCCACTGCCAGCCGCCCAGGAGGGCGCCCAGGAGCGGGCCGAGCGAAATGCCCAGGCCCAGTGCTGCCTCGTAGAGGATGATGGCGGTTCCGGCGCCGCCGCTGGCCACGCCGACGATCACGGCGAGCGCGGTGGCAACGAACAGGGCGTTGCCCAGTCCCCAGCCGGCGCGGAAGCCGACGAGTTCAGCCACGCTGCCGGACAGGCCGGACAGTGAGGAGAAGACGACGATGACGGCAAGGCCGATCAGCAGGGTTTTCTTGCCGCCGATCCGGGACGACACAAACCCGGTGATCAGCATGGCCAGTGCGGTGACCAGGAAGTAGCTGGTGAAGAGCAGGGAGACCTGGCTGGGGCTTGCCTCCAGGTTGGTGGCGATGGCCGGGAGGATGGGGTCCACCAAGCCGATGCCCATGAAAGCGAAAACGGCGGCGAGGGCTGTGGCCCACACCGCCTTTGGCTGCTTCAGGAAGGAGGCCTTTTCGGCCTGCAAGGTTGATTCTGGTGCCGGCAGGGTTTCTGCGAGCTGGCCGTCCATGGAGGGTGCTCCTAAGGTCGTGGGGTAATCAGCTGTTCTGGGCTGCATTAATGATCTTGTCGATGACCGGCAGGGCTGCGGCCAGCGCATCCCTGTCCTGGTCGCTGAGGGCGCCGAGGATTTCGGCCATCACCTGGTTCCGCCGGGTGTTGGCGGAGTCGACGGCGGCGCGGCCTTCGGGCGTGAGGATGACCCGGACGGCACGGGAGTCGGCGGGGTCCGGTTCGCGGCGGGCCAGCCCTGCCCGCTCGAGCTTGATGATCTGCTCGGTGGCGCTGGGAACCCTGACGCCGAGATTGCGCGCGATTTCGCCCACCCTCTGGCCGTCCTCGAGCAGCATCTTGAGGGTGCTGAGCTGGGCGGCACTGAGTTCACCGTCGGCATCCAGGCGGCGGACCAGGTACACGCTGTGGCGGAGTGCCTCACGGAATCCGCTGGCGAGTTCCTGCAGCTGGGCTTCTGTCGCATTTATCATTAGGTAGCCTAACATTTAGGCACCCTAACGGTCAAGGCTCGGTGTAATGCTTCACCCTTCGAGCGGCAGTTTCATTCCCACGTGGCTGGCTTCGAAGCCCAGGCGTTCGTAGAACCGGTGGGCTGCCGTGCGGCTGGTGTGGGTAGTGAGCTGCATAAGGGTGCAGCCGCGGCGCCGCGACTCGGCGATGGCCCACTCCACCATCAGCTTCCCAATCCCCTGGCTCCGAAGGGAGGATGCCACCCGCACGCCTTCAAGCTGGGAGCGCCAGGCCCCCTGGCGGGACAGGCCCGGCAGGAAGCTCAGCTGGAACGTGGCAATGACGGGACCGCGCTCCCCGCCGGGCGGCACCAGTTCGCCGGCCAGCAGCAGGTGGGACGGGTCGGCATCGATTGCGTCGAGGGCGCTCTCGTACGGCCCCATGTCCGCGGCTGCTTCGCGGCCGGCGCCCAGGGCGTCATCGGCCAGCAGCTGCACCAGGGCCGGGAGGTCATTCCGGGCGGCGTGCCGGAGTCTGAACGTTCCGCCGTCGACGTCGGCGGTAAACAGGGCAGGAACGGCATCTTCGGCAGGGGTCACCTGCCCAGCTTTGCACAGGAACCGAACGACGCCGGCACTTGGGTAAGTGCCGGCGTCGTTGTGATGGGGCGTTGCCGGAATTCCTGCAGGATCTGATGGCGCGTTGCGTTAAAAGGCGCAGGAAGTGATGGCGGGTGCCGGGTAGTGGTCAGGCGGGGGTGCCGGCCATTTCCGCCTGCCGCTCCTCCACCAGGGTGGCAACGGCGTTGAACAGCGGATGGTCCTTCTCGAGCCCGGTGATCCTCGCCGTGGCATCGGCCGGGCTGTCCGATCCGAGGATGGCCGCCAGCTCGGTGGCCTCGGCGTCGGCCGGATCGTTGAAGCGGAGGGCAGCCGCGATGGCGCCCAGCAGGGCTTCGGGCACTACGCCGCGTTCCGCCAGCTCCGCGGCCGGGCCGATGAAGCGCTCGTGCCGGCTCAGCTTCCGCAGCGGCGCACGGCCCACCCGGGTCACGGTGTCCGGTAGGTACGGGTTGGAGAACCGGACCAGGATCTTCTGGACGTAGGCTTCCTGCTCGTCATTGCTGAAGCCGTGCTTGGCCACCAGGAGCTGCTTGGTCTCCTCGAGCACCGCGCGGACGTCCTCGGCCACATCCTGGTCCGCCATGGCGTCCGAGATCTTCTCCAGCCCCGCCTCAAAACCGAAGTAGGCGGCCGAGGCATGCCCGGTATTCACGGTGAACAGCTTCCGCTCGATGTACGGCGAGAGGTCATCAACGAAGGTGGCCCCGGGGATCACGGGAGCAGCATCCCCGAAGGCGGTCCGGTCGATAACCCACTCGTAGAAGGTTTCCACGGTGACGTCCAGGCCCTGCCCGGCCTCCTGGTTGGGCACGATCCGGTCCACGGCGGTGTTGGCGAACACCGCCTTTCCGTCGAGAACAGCGGCCGTGACACCGGGCTGGGCTGCCACTTCCTTGGCCAGGATGTCGGTGGCGTTGATCGCGTTCTCACAGGCCATGACCTGCAGGGGCGCCAGGCCGGGTTCCCTGGCAACGATGCCCTTGGCGATCACGGGCGCCACGAACTTCAGGATATGCGGGCCCACCGCGGTGGTGACGATGTCCGCCGTCGCGATTTCCCCGACCAGCTCGGCTTCCTGGGCATTGGAGTTCAGCGCGCGGAAGTTGTCCACGGTGCGCACGGCAGGGTTCTCGCCCACCTCGTGCACCGCGTAGTTGTCAGCGGCGGAAAGCCGGGTGATCAGTTCCTCGGCCACATCCGCGAACACCACCTCGTAGCCGGCGTCATGCAGCAGCAGCCCCACGAAACCCCGGCCGATGTTGCCGGCCCCAAAATGCACTGCCTTCACTATGCGTTGACCTTTCCGAAAAGCTCCAGGACTTCATCCTCGGACGTCGCAGCCTCGAGCCGGGCAACCTGTTCCTTGTTGGTGAAGACCTTGGCGATGGAGGACAGGATGTGCAGGTGCTCGTTGTTGATGCCTGCCACGCCCACCACGAACTTCACCTGCTTGCCGTTCCAGTCAATGCCTTCCGGGTAGCGGATGACCGACACCGCCGACTTGCGGATGTGGTCCTTGGCGGCGTTGGTGCCGTGCGGGATGGCCAGGAAGCTGCCCATGTAGGTGGACACCGACTCCTCGCGCTCGTGCATGGCGGCGATGTAGCCCTCGTCCACGGCGCCCCGGGCCAGCAGGAGCCGGCCTGCCTCGTCGATGGCGGCGTCGCGGGTGGTGGCCGAGCCGTTCAGGACCACGCTTTCGCGGGCCAGGATCTCTGGGCTTCCGGCTGCGGAGGTTCCGGCCGCCGCTGCACCTGCAGCTGTTCCCGCGGCGGCAGGCGTTGCGTCCACCGGGGCGTCGGCGGCGTGGGCACCATGGGTGGTGCCGGCGTCGGCCGTTCCACCTTCGGTGTTGCTTTCCTTGACCAGTTCCACGATCTCGTCATAGCGCGGGCTGTTCATGAAGTTGTCCACCGAGTAGTGGACCGCGCTGGAGGTGGCTGGCTTGGCACGCTCGGTGAGGTCCTGGTGCGTGACCACGACGTCGTAGGTGTCGCTGAGGTTGGCGATCGAGGCGTTGGTGACCTTGACGTCCGGGAAGCCGGCCGCCTTGATCTTGTTCCGCAGCACCGAGGCGCCCATGGCACTGGAGCCCATGCCGGCGTCGCACGCAAACACGATGTTCCGGACCGGGCCGGCCAGCACGCCAACGCCGCCGCGCCCGGCAGCCGTGGTGCCTGCGGCGGTACCTGCACCGGCGCCGGTCAGGGTGGAGGCAACGGAGCTCTTCTTGCCCTTCATGGCCTCCATGCGGGAGGTGGCATCACCCAGGTCCGCCTCATCGCTGTGCTTCGTGGTGCGCAGGATCAGGGAGGAGACGAGGAAGGACACCGTCGCGGCGAGCACCACGGACAGGATCACGCCGAAGTAGCTGTCCCGCGAGGTCTGTGCGAGGACGGCAAAGATGGAACCAGGCGCCGCGGGGGCCACCAGGCCGGAATTCGTCAGGGCCAGGGTGGCGATGCCGGTCATGCCGCCGGCGATCGTGCCCAGGATCAGCAGCGGGCGCATCAGGACGTACGGGAAGTAGATCTCGTGGATGCCGCCGAGGAACTGGATGATTGCTGCGCCGGGGGCCGATGCCTTGGCAGCGCCGCGGCCGAAGAACATGTACGCGAGCAGCAGGCCCAGGCCCGGGCCCGGGTTGGCTTCGAGCAGGAACAGGATGGACTTGCCCTGCTCCAGGGACTGCTGCACGCCCAGCGGGGTGAGGACGCCGTGGTTGATGGCGTTGTTGAGGAACAGGACCTTGGCAGGTTCGATGAAGATGCTGGTCAGCGGCAGCAGGCCGTTCTGGACCAGGAACTGCACGAAGTTGCCCGCGGCCGTGCTGAAGGCGGTCACCAGGGGCGAGATGCCGTAGAAGCCCAACAGGGCCAGGAGGGCACCCCAGATGCCGGCCGAGAAGTTGTTGACCAGCATCTCGAAGCCGGGGCGGATCTTGCCGTCCCAGATCGAGTCGATCTTCTTCATGGTCCAGCCGCCCAGCGGGCCCATGATCATGGCGCCGATGAACATCGGAATGCCGGCGCCGACGATCACGCCCATGGTGCCGATGGCCCCCACCACGCCGCCGCGGACGTCATAGACCATCTTGCCGCCGGTGTAGCCGATCAGCAGCGGCAGGAGGTAGGTGATCATCGGACCAACAAGGCCGATGTTCGGCTTTCCGCCCGTTTCGCCGAAACCACCCAGCTGCGGCACGGGCAGCCAGCCCTTCTCGATGAAGAGGGCGGTGATGATGCCCCAGGCGATGAACGCCCCGATGTTGGGCATGATCATGCCGGACAGGAATGTCCCGAACTTTTGGACGTGCACGCGCGCGCTGGTGCGGGGTTTCGCAACTGTCTCTGTTGCCATGGTGATTTCCTAACCGTCATTCCTGCTGCTCCGCAGGATTGGTTTGATGATGACGACGACGTAGTGCTGGGTGGTGCGGGTTGCTGGCTTAACCGGCGGGGCTGGTGGAGATCCGGTGCAGCCATTCGAGGAAAAGCTTGAGTTCCGAGCTGGAAAGCTGGTCAGAGTGCGAGGCCTGAAGTGCGGCGTTCAGGGCGATCGCTGCCACCACCACCGAGGACTTCCCGGTGCCGCCCGGGGCCGGGCCGCTGGCCGGCTCGGCAGACACCGCGAAGATCATGGCGTCCCGGGTCATGGTGGACAGTTCGAGGTTCCGTTCGGAGGCGGGTTCCGCAATCAGCATCAGCGTCACGCCCACGTTGGCCGCCAGGATGGACCTGGCCGCTTCCCGGGGCTGGACGTTCAGCTGGCCCGCCGCCGCTGCCTTGTTCAGCATTTCCTCCATCAGCGCCTCGGCGTCGGCCACAATGGCCGGCCGGCTTTCCGGGCGGATGTTGCCGAACATCACCAAGTACAGCTCAGGCTGGTTCAGTCCGAACTGGACGTGGTTGTCCCACATTCTCCGGATGTCCTCAAGGGGCTGGCCGGAGGGGGCGAAATCCCTTTCGCCCGCGACATATTCTTCAAACCCTGCGGCGACGACAGCGTCGAACAGACCTTCCTTGTCACCGAAGTGGTGGTACAGCGTGGGAGCCGAAACCCCCGCCAGCTGGGTGATCTGGCGGGTGGAGACCGGAGCTCCCGCGGATTTTGCCAGCAGTTCCGCGGCAGCACGGAGCAGCCGCATTTTGGGGGGAAGCTGGCCATCCAAACTCATAACCGCTACCCTAGCACCTATAGCGTTGCTATATGAACTGAATCACATACAATTTTTTCAGGCACGTTTCCCGCCCCGGACGTAGCAGTCCTCCGGCGGACCCGGCATGGCGCCGGAGAACTTGGCGGGCCTGTCTACCGGCAGAGAATGAGGACCTTCAGTGCAGAACTTCCCAGGAGTAGGCGTCAGTCCAGGCCGTGTCATCGGCACCATCCGCCAGATGCCCAAACCGATCAGCGAGCCTCCCGCCGGCGAACAGCTGGCCCCTGGCACCACCGCCGAGGAAGCCACCGCAGCCCTGAAGGCCGCCGCGCAGGCCGTGCACGACGAGCTGAAGGACCGCGCCGCCCATGCCACGGGCGACGGCAAGGCCGTCCTTGAAGCCACGGCACTGATGGCCAAGGACACCATGCTGATCAAGGGGGCGGCCAAACTGGTGGCCCGGGGAACCTCTGCCGAACGCGCCATCTGGGAGTCCGGTTCGTCCGTGTCCGAGATGCTGCACAACCTGGGCGGCTACATGGCCGAGCGCGCCACCGATGTCCTGGACGTCCGGGCCCGGATCGTGGCCGAACTCCGCGGCGTCCCCGCCCCCGGCATCCCCGCCTCCAGCACGCCATTCGTCCTGGTGGCGGAGGACCTGGCGCCCGCTGACACGGCAACGCTGGACCCCAACAAAGTCCTGGCGCTGGTCACCGCCGGCGGCGGCCCGCAGTCCCACACAGCCATCATTGCAAGGTCCCTCGGCCTGCCCGCCGTGGTTGCCGCGGTGGGCGTCGATGACCTCCCGGACGGCACCGAAGTGTACGTGGACGGCGCGGCCGGCCTCATCACGGCCGCTCCCGATGACTCCCTCCGGGCAACAGCGGAGGCCTGGGCTGCCACGGCGTCGCTGCTGGCCGAGTTCAACGGCACGGGCACGACGGCGGACGGCCACGAAGTGCCCCTGCTCGCCAACGTGGGCGGCGGCAAGGACGCCGAAGCGGCAGCGAAGCTGGGCGCCCAGGGCGTGGGCCTCTTCCGCACCGAGTTCTGCTTCCTGGAGCGGGACACCGAGCCCTCCGTGGAGGAGCAGGCTGCTGCCTACAAGAGCGTGTTCGATGCCTTCCCCGGCAAGAAGGTGGTCCTCCGGACGCTGGATGCGGGCGCGGACAAGCCCCTGCCCTTCCTGACGGACTCCACCGAGCCGAATCCGGCCCTTGGTGTCCGCGGCTACCGCACCGACTTCACCACGCCCGGCGTCCTGGACCGGCAGCTGGAAGCCATCGCCCTGGCCCAGCAGCAGTCCGAGGCTGACGTCTGGGTGATGGCCCCCATGATCTCCACTGCCGAGGAGGCCTCCCGCTTCGCGTCGATGTGCGCGGACGCCGGCATCAAGACCCCCGGTGTGATGGTGGAGGTCCCGTCCGCGGCCCTCACCGCCGAAGCCATCCTGCGCGAGGTCAGCTTCGCCAGCCTGGGCACCAACGACCTCACCCAGTACGCCATGGCCGCGGACCGCCAGCTCGGCCCGCTCGCCAACCTGAACACCCCTTGGCAGCCGGCCGTCCTGCGGCTCGTCGGGCTGACGGTGGAAGGATCCCGAGCGGAAGGCCACAACAAGCCGGTGGGCGTCTGCGGCGAGGCAGCGGCAGACCCTGCCCTCGCCGTCGTCCTGACCGGCCTTGGCGTCAGCACGCTGTCCATGACGGCGCGTTCCCTCGCTGCCGTGGCGGCAGTACTCAAGACGGTGACCCTCTCGGAGGCGCAGGAACTGGCCAAACTGGCCCTGTCCGCTCCGAGCGCCACCGAGGCCCGGGCCTGGGTGCGGGAGAAGCTGCCGGTCCTGGACGAACTGGGCCTCTGACGCCTTGCCGGGCAGGCCGGCGCGGGCGGGATAGGCTACCTCCATGGCATTGGTAGCACCCCGCGTTACGGCCGGCCTGCCCGAGGACGAGGCCCTCAGCCTCGCGCGTGCCCTCACCGGCGGCACGGACATCACCGTCTTCGTGGACGGCACCGTCCACCGCCTGCCCACCCAGGCGAGGGACGCCGTCGTGGATCTCCTGGCCCGTCTTAGCCGAGGCGAAACCGTGACGGTCAGCAGCGTGGAAGAGATGCTCACCACCTCCCAGGCCGCCGAGCTCGCCGGGATCTCGCACACCTACCTGCGCAACATGACGGACCGCGGCGAGATCCCCGTGGAGTACCGGGGGTCGCACCGACGGATCCGCCAGGCCGCCATCATGGCCTGGCTTGAGACACAGAAGCAGAAACGCGCCGCGGAGGCCGCCGGCAACGGCGACGCCGGCGCGGGAGCCTAGTGCGGATCGGACCCGGGCGGTCCCGGAAAGAGCCGCACCTTCAGGCCGCCGCCGTGGACGCCAACGGGCTGACCGGCCGGATCCTCTGGACCGGCGGGACACCCCCGCCGGGCAGCAGCACGGGGGCAATGGACGAGGCACCCGCCTTTATCCTGATCCACGGCATCGGCGTGTCGCACCGCTACCTGGCGCGGCTGCACCATGACCTCGCCCGCACCGCCCACGTCTATTCCCTCGACCTGCCCGGTTTCGCAGGGACGCCACGGCCCGGGCGGCAGCTGTCGGTCGAGGACTACGGCGCGTTCATCGCCCAGGCCCTGAAGGCCAGCGGCATCCGCTCCTACATCCTGGTGGGGCACTCCATGGGCGTTCAGTTCGCCATCGAAGCCGCGCTCTATGCGCAGGCCCGGGTGCAGAAACTGGTCCTCATGGGCCCGGTGGTGGATGCCCGGCACCGCAACGTTCCGCGGCAGGCCCTGGCCCTGTTCCTCGACGCCCTCCTGAGGGAAAACGCCAGTTCCAACTGGATCGTGTTCTCGGACTACTTCCGGTGCGGGCCGCGCTGGTACTTCACGGAACTGCCCGTGATGATGGCCTACCCCACCGAAAAGAGGCTGCCCGGCGTCGACGTTCCCGTACTGGTCCTGCGCGGCAGCCACGACTCCGTGGCAGGGCGGGAGTGGTCGCTGGGACTCTCCCGGGCCGCATCGAAGGGGACCTTGATGGAAATCCCGGGCGCCGGACATGTGGCCCAGCACCTGCGCCCCGGCGCGGTGGCGGATGCCATCAGGTCCTTCGCCGCCGCGGACCCGTCCGCCGGGCCCTAGATCCGCGGCCTGCCTGCCCAACGGCGCATCTTGAGCGCCGCGTGCAGTTCCAGGCGGGGCATCCCCTTTAGCGGGTCCACGCCCAACAGCTGCCGGATCCTGCCCAGCCGGTTGTAGATGCTGCTGCGGTGCAGGTGGAGCTTGCCGGCCACGTCCTGGACCGATCCGTCGTTGTCGTACAGCAGTTCCAGGACCGGGATCAGTTCGCCGTTGCGGTCATGGTCCTCAAGCTTGCGGAAGTACACCGATCCCGAATCGGCCCAGGCCCCCACCCCTCCCCCGGCCGAGGCGAGCAGCTGGTACACGCCCGTGGCCCGGCAGTCCACCAGCTCGCCGAGCTGCGGGTCCACCGCGGCCGCCTGCGCCGCCACCCTTGACTGGCGGTAGGCCTCGGAGAGCTGGCGGGTCTTGGCGAAGCCTTCGCTGATGCCAAGGATGATCCGCTGCACGGGCCGGCCGGAGCGCTTGGCCAACTCAAGCTGATAGTGCACCAGGAGCTGGGCATGGTTGGCCCTTCCGGTGGAATCCCGGAACAGCACCACCGAGTGGGTTTCGGTCCCGGCGCTGAACAGTGCAGCGTCCATGCCCACCGTTGCCTGCAGTGCCGTTGACCGGTGGATCAGGGTGGAGGCGATGGGGTCCGGCCCGCCTGCCCAGCCGTCCGCGTCCAGCACCGTGACCATCTGCCACGGCCCCCTGCCCTGGACTTCCTTCCAGCCCGCGACGGCCGCCACGGCGTTGGGTTCACCCGCGCAGGCCGAAAGGAACTCGCGCTCCCGGCTCCGCCGGAACTCGGATTCGGCCGTGTTGGAGTCGAGCAGGAGCCCGGAGAGCAGCTCGAGCTCGTGGCTGACGGCCGGCAGCTGGGTGAGGATCGCCGTCGGGCTTTCCTCCGCCGAGTCCTGCTGCACCCAGAGGTACCCCACCCGGAAGCCCCGCACCATCAACGGAACACATACCCGGCCCAGCATGCCCAGGTCCGGGTTGGCGGGCACCACCACCGGCCGCACGGCGGTGGCAATCCCATGCGAGAGCTGCCACGCGCTCACATCCGCCGGAACCTTCTTGCTCAACAGGAAATTCACCCGCACCCGGTCGGCGTGGGACTGGTTGGAGCTGTAGGCCAGCAGCAGGCCGTCCAGATCCTCCAGCGAGAGGCCGCGCCCCAGCTTCTGCGCCACCTGCTCGACGAGCTCTTCCACACCCTGCTGCTGCATGCGCCCACACTACTGCCTGGGCGCAGCGCGGGACGAACGGACACGAGGCGACACCTGACGCCTCAGGACTCGACACCTGTCGAGGTAGCGGTCTGAAAATCCGCGTGATTCCGGGGCTTACATGGAGGGACGAACGCCGACTCATGTCGGCTGGCTCACAACCGGATTTATCGTTGAAACACGAAATTCCTTCCCCTTTTCCGGCCTACCGGCCCCCTACATTGGAGCAGACGATGATCATCGGCGTCCCCAAAGAGATCAAGAACAACGAGTTCCGCGTGGCCATCACCGCCGCCGGCGTCCACGAGTTCCTCACCCACGGGCACACCGTCCTGGTGGAGCGCGGGGCCGGGCTGGGATCAGGTATTACCGACGAGGAATACTCGATCGCAGGCGCTGAAATCGTCAATGAAGCCGACGACGTCTGGGCCCGTGCCGACATGGTCATGAAGGTCAAGGAGCCCATCAAGTCCGAGTACCACCGCTTCCGCAAGGGCCTGATCCTCTTCACCTACCTGCACCTTGCCGCCGAGCCGGAACTGACCAAGGAGCTCATCAACTCCGGCGTCACCGCCATCGCCTACGAAACCGTGCAGGAGGGCCGGTCCCTGCCGCTGCTGGCCCCGATGTCCGAGGTCGCGGGGCGCCTGTCCGTCCAGGTGGGTGCCACCTCGCTGATGGCGCCGGCCGGCGGCAAGGGCGTCCTGCTGGGCGGCGTGCCCGGTGTCCGCCCCGCCAAGGTGGTTGTCCTGGGCGCCGGTGTTGCCGGCACGAACGCCGCAGCCATGGCCCTGGGCCTCGGCGCCGACGTCACCATCATGGACATCAACATCAACCGCCTGCGCGAACTGGACGCCCAATACCAGGGCCGGCTGAAGACGGTCGCTTCCAACAAGTACGAAATCGAAAAGTCCGTGGTGGACGCCGACCTGGTGATCGGTTCCGTCCTGATCCCGGGCGCCAAGGCCCCCAAGCTGGTCACCAACGATCTCGTGGCCCGGATGAAGCCCGGCTCGGTCCTGGTGGACATCGCGGTGGACCAGGGCGGCTGCTTCGAGGACACCCACCCCACCACGCACCAGGAGCCCACCTACAAGGTGCACAACACCATCTTCTACTGCGTTGCCAACATGCCCGGCGCCGTACCCAACACCTCCACCTACGCGCTGACCAACGTCACCCTGCGCTACGCGGTGTCCCTGGCCAACCTGGGCGTCAAGGCCGCCTTCGACCGCGACCCCGCCCTCGCTGCCGGGCTCAACATCGCCGCCGGCCACGTGGCACACCACTCCGTGTCCGAAGCCCACGGCCTGCCCCTCGTCGCGGACTGGCACGAACTGGTTTCGGCCTAGGCCCTGTTGCCGCCTGAACGGCAGTCATCCAACGCGTGCTGCTCCTTCGTCGCTTTGACGCACGCTTTCTGGATGGCTGCCGTTCCGGCTTTAAGGCCCTAACGTGGCCTTTTCCCTTGCACTCTCAATGATTCTCAGGACCTCGACCGCGTCCCCGGGATCTACGGGGAGGGGCAGCGACGACTCTGCTCCGCCGTCGAGGATCTTGGCTGCCAGCATGCGGTAGAACTCCGGGTAGCTGCCACGTTCGGTGGGGAGCCTGTCCAGGTGGCCGTCGCGGCCCAGGAGGCCGGCCCATTCGGGCGCCTCGACACCGTACTCGCCGTCCAGGGGGCTGCCGCCGGCCGCGAGGTACGGCTCCTGCGGGTCCACGCCGTTCTTGGTGAATCCGCCGATGGAGCCCAGCACCCGGAATCGGGGTGCCTGCTGCGGGCAGAGCACGTTCGTGGCCAGGTGGCTGATCACTCCGGACTTGTGCCGCAGCGCCAGGAAGACGTCATCGTCAGCGCGTTCGTCGGACCGGTGAGCCGCCAGTTCGGCGTGCATCACGGTGGCCGGACCGAACAACTGCAAAGCCTGGTCGATCAGGTGGCTGCCAAGATCGAACAGGACGCCGCCCCCGTCGGCGGCCGTGGCCCGCGCCTTCCATGCCTTGCTGATGGCCGGGGACCAGCGCTCAAAGCGTGATTCGAACCTCGTGACGCTGCCCAGCGCCTGGGCCGCCAGCAGCTTGCGCAGCGTCAGGAAGTCCCCGTCCCACCGCCGGTTATGGAACACGGTGAGTACCCGGCCCAGCTGCCGCGCCAGGTCCACCAGCTCCCACCCTTCCGCGCTGGTGACCGTAAACGGCTTGTCCACCACCACATCCAGTCCTGCCTCCAGCGCAGCCTTGGCCAGCCGATAATGCGTGGCCGGCGGCGTGGCCAGGACCACCAGGTCAAGGTCCGTTGCCCGCCCGAGGACTGCGGCGCCGTCGCGCACCACCTCCGCCCCCGGAAGGCGGGATGAGGCAGCCGCCTGCCGCCCGGCGTCGGACGTCGCAACCATGTCCACGGAGTAGTTGGGGTTGGCTGCCAGCAGCGGTGCGTGGAAGACGCTGCCCGCCAGCCCGTAGCCCACGACGGCGGTGCGGATGGTCCGGGGGTCCTGTTCAGTTCCGGTCATGGAAGCTACGCTACCCCCGGCTCAACACGGTCCGGAAAGGACCGGAAGAAACGAAAACCGGCATCCCTGATGGCCAGGGATGCCGGTTTCGTGGCGGTCAGGCCGCTGGTGGTGGTGTTACTTCTTTTCCCAGCCGATGGTGGTCCAGTCCGGAACCTGCGAGGTGCTCTTGAACAGGGACGGGCCGTAGTTGGCAAGGCCGGTGCGGACGAAGGAAATCTGCGGTCCGTTGAAGACCACGCCCATGGAGTAGTACTTGGCCATGTGCTCCTTCTCCACGTCCATGGCTGCCTTGTTGCGGGCAGCGTTGTCCTCGATGGAAGCGAGGTCGGCGATCTTCTTGTCCAGCTCGGCGTCGCCCAGCTTGTTCTCGTTGACCTTGGAGTCGTAGTACTGCTTGACGGCATCGGTGGCGTCGGGGCCAACGGTGTAGCCGGAGATGCTCAGGTCGAACTCGCGGCTGCCCAGGACCTTACCGAAGTCGGCGGAGGCGCGCTGGTCGATTCCCACATCCATGCCGCCGGCCTGGAGCTGCTTCTGCAGGGTCTGGGCCACGGCCAGGGTGGTGGGATCGTCACCGAAGTTGCTGATCTTGAAGGCGGCGGGCTTGCCGTCCTTCTCCATGATGCCGTTGGCGTTGGCCGTGTAGCCGGCGTCGGTGAGGACCTTCTTGGCGGCGTCGGGACCGGTTTCCTTGACCGGGTAGTTGTCCTGGTAGTAGTCCGAGAACGGCAGGAGCATCATGGAGCCGGAGCTCGGCTCTTCCCAGTTCAGTCCGTTGAAGCGGACCTTGCGAAGGGCTTCACGGTCGACGGCGGCGAAAATGGCCTTGCGGACGTTGACGTCGGTGATGCGCTGGGCGTTCAGGTTCAGGCCGCCGGCGAAGAGGCGCTGGCCGCGGCGGACCTCGGAGTCCTTGGTGCCGTCCAGCTGCTTGTAGAGAGAGATGGTGTTGGCGGACATGGCATCGATCTCGCCGTTCTTGAACGCGGCGATCTGGGCGCTGGTTTCAAGCTGGCGGAAGGTCACGTTGGCCAGGACCGGCTTCTGGCCCCACCACTTGTCGTTCGGCACCATGGTGACGGTCTTGGCTGCGGTGTCGTACTGGTCCAGCTTGAAGGGACCGGCCATCCACTCGGGGTGCAGGTTGCCGTTGAAGCCCTCGTTGAAGATCTCGGGGGTGTTGACGGCGGGGTGGATGAGTCCAAAGAAGAGGGAATCAACCGGGAAGACCGGGCGGGAAGTCTTGACGATGACTTCCTTGTCGCTGCTGCCGGCCTCAACGGAGTCAACGAATTCGTAGGCTCCCGAGCTCACGATGTCGTACCCGGCGTCGGCGCTCTTGAGGATGTTCCACGTGTTCTGGAAGGCCTTGACGTCAATGGGGGTGCCGTCGTTGTAGGTGGCCTTGGGGTTCACCTTGATGGTGATGGTCTGCTTGCCGTCCTTGACCACGCTGTCCACCGACTCGCAGAAGTCCGTGTTGGGCGTGACCTTGCCCTTGAAGTCAACCTTCCAGCAGCCGCCGATGCCGCCGCTGTTCATGGCGACAGGGTTCATGGGGATCTGCAGGGCGGAGTTGTCCGCACTGTTGCCGTTGTTGGAGAACCCATTGAAGTCCGGGCCGATGTTGCCGAGCGGAAGGGTGACTTTGCCGCCCTGCTGCAGATCGGCGGCGGGCTTCTCGTTGATGCTGATCAGCTTGGACAGGTCGCTTCCCGATTCCTGTCCCTTGGCTGTTTCGGGGCCACTGGCACCGCCACCGCCGCAGGCCGTCAGCGCCAGGGCAGCAGCGATGGCTGCAGCTCCGCCGATCCTGTTCAGTTTCCTCATGGTTTTCCCTTCATTGTGATGCGAGTGGTGGTGCTTGTGGGGTCGAAAAGTCCTAGGGGGCATGGTCCGCCGTTTCGTGGACCACCAGCATGTCCTCATCCAGTTCCCCGTCCGGGTAGAAGCAGGCGAACTGCTGGTCCGTGGCGGATACCGCGGCTTCCAGCGGCGGTTCCAGGGTGAGGCACTTCTCCTGCCTGGTCGGCGGCAGCGCCGCGAAGACAGGACACCGCGTGGCGAAATTGCAGCCCTTGGGCGCCTGCAGCGGCGAGGGCAGGTCACCTTGGAGGATGATGCGTTCGCGGGTGCGTTCCAGGTGCGGGTCGGGTACCGGAATGGCGGAGAGCAGGGCCCGGGTGTAGGGGTGGCGGGGGTTGTCGAAGACCCTGTCAACCTCACCGATTTCCACGATCTTGCCCAGGTACATGACCGCAACGCGGTTGGAGATGTGGCGAACCACGGAAAGGTCATGGGCCACCAGCAGGTAGCTCAGGCCCAGTTCGGCGCGCAGGTGGTCCAGGAGGTTGATGACACCGGCCTGGACCGACACGTCGAGGGCGGAGACCGGCTCGTCCAGGACCACCAGTTTGGGGTTGACGGCCAGGGCGCGGGCAATGCCGATGCGCTGCCGCTGGCCGCCGGAGAACTGGTTGGGGAAGCGGTTGACGTGGTCCGGCTGGAGGCCCACGAGCTTCATCAGCTCCATGATCCGCTTCTTGATCGCCGCCTTGTCCATGCCCGCGTTTTGCAGGGGTTCGGCGAGGACTTCGTACACCGTGAACCGGGGGTCCAGCGCGCCGGTGGGGTCCTGGAACACCATTTGGAGTTCCCGGCGCATCCTGCCCTTGGTCTTTGCATCGGCGGCCTGCTTGTTGCTGAGCCCGCCGATCACCACCTCGCCGTCCTGGTCGGGATGGAACTCCATGATTTCCAGGAGCGTGGTGGTCTTGCCCGATCCAGACTCGCCAACGATGGAGAAGCACTCCCCCTCGCGGATGTCGAAGCTCAGGCCGTCGACGGCCTTGACGGTGCCGATCCGGCGCTTGATGAGGGCGCCGCGGGTCAGCGGGAAATGCTTCCGCACGTTGTTGAGCTGCAGCACCGTGGTCCGCTCGGCGCGGGGAATCGCGTCGAATCTTGACACCGGGACCGGCGGGGCGGCGAACACGTCGTGGACATCGACTGTTCCGCCGAGGGATTCGGATTTGATGCAGGCGGCCCGGTGGCCTGCGCCGCCGTCCACCGGTGCCAGGGCCGGCTCACCGTCCAGGCAGGCGTCCGAGGCCAGGGGGCAGCGGGGGGCGAAGGAGCAGCCGGTGGGGGCGGTGAGCAGGTTGGGCGGCATGCCCTCGATGGGCACGAGCGAGGACTTCTCCGCGGCATCCACGCGCGGCACGGCGCCAAGCAGGCCCATGGTGTACGGCATCCGCGGGTTGTAGTAGATGTCGTCCACTGCCCCTGTTTCCACCGGCTTGCCGGCGTACATGACCATGATGTCGTCCGCCATGCCGGCCACGACGCCCAGGTCGTGCGTGATCATGACGACGGCGGCACCGGTTTCCTCCTGCGCCGTGTGCAGCACCTCGAGCACCTGTGCCTGGATGGTGACGTCCAGGGCCGTGGTGGGTTCATCGGCGATCAGGACGCGCGGGTTGTTGGCGATGGCGATGGCGATCATGACGCGCTGGCGCATGCCGCCGGAGAATTCATGCGGGAAGGCCTTCAGCCGTTCCCTGGGGCTGGGGATCCCCACCATCGCCAGGAGTTCGACGGCGCGGGCTTCTTTGGCCCTTTTGCTCATGGCGGGATTGTGGATGGTCAGCGCTTCGATGATCTGGGTGCCGACGGTAAACACGGGAGTCAGGGAGGAGAGCGGGTCCTGGAACACCATCGCGAGGTCGTTTCCGCGGTAGCCGCACATGGCCTTGTCACTGAGTCCCAGCAGTTCCTGCCCCTTGAGCCGGACGGAACCGGAGACCTGCGCCGTGGGCGGCAGGAGCCCCATGATGGCCAGGGACGTAACGGATTTGCCGGACCCGGACTCTCCCACGATGCCCAGGGTCTTCCCGGGCATGAGGTCGAAGTCCACGCCCCGGACGGCGTGCACCACGCCGTTTTCGGAGTTGAAGCGGACATTCAGGTCCCTGACGGACAGGACGGCGTCAGCCGGCGCGTGCAGGCCTGCCACGTGCAGGCGCTCCACATCGGTCCGTGCGGGCCCGGTGGCTCCGGTGGTGGTTTCGCTGCTCATGCCGTCTTCTTTTCCGCGCGGAGTGTCCGGGCTTTGGTCTTCCTGGCTTTGCCGGTGGAGCTGGACGTGGGGTCGAAGGCGTCCCGCAGGCCGTCGTTCATCATGGCCAGGGATCCGGTCAGCAGGAACATGACGGCCAGGGGAACCCAGAACATCCAGGGGAAGGTTGAGACCTGGGAGGTGGCCTGGCCGATCAGCACGCCCAGGCTCACATCGGGCACCTTGATGCCGATGCCGATGAAGGAGAAGGCCACCTCGGCGAGGATGGCGGCAGTGACGCCGCGGGTGATGTCCAGGATCAGCAGCGAGCCGATGTTGGGCACCAGGTGGCGCCAGACGATCCGGCGCGGAGGAACGCCCATGTATTGGGCGGCCTTGACGAAGTCGCGCTGCATGAGGGACATGGACATGGAGCGGATCAGGCGGGCCGTGCCCATCCAGCTGAAGACCAGCAGCACGATGATGAGCAGCAGCCAGGAAGGAAGGTCGCGTTTCAGTCCGGCGCCTCCGCCACTGGTGGCGACGGCCACCACCAGGAGGGCGGGCATCATGATCAGCGCCTCCAGGACGAACAGCATGACCTTGTCCACCTTGCCGCCGAAGTACGCCATGGTGCAGCCGTAGACGGCGGCGATCAGGACGGACACGAGGCCCACCACCAGGCCGATCAGGATGGAGATCCGGGTGCCCTCCACCGTCATCGCATAGAGGTCGATTCCCGCCTGGGAGGTGCCGAGGTAGTGCTCGGCGGACGGTGGCATTCCGATGTTGAAGGGGTCGATGGTTTCCTTGTCCCACTGGGTGAAGAATCCGCCAATGAAGGAAAAGAGGGTCAGGGCCAGGAAGATGGCCAGGCCGGCCACTGCGGTCCTGTTGCGCAGGAAGCGGCGGAAGATGATGGTGGTCTTGCCGATGACGACGTCGGCGCTTTCCAGGTGCGCGTCCTGCGCCACTGCTGCCGGGTCGACGGCGTTCAGGTCGGTCATTGCTACTGCACCCGCACTCTCGGGTCGACAAGCGTGGTGGCGAAGTCCGCCAGGATGGCGCCCAGGGCGAAGATCACGGAGCCGTAGGCCAGGGTGGCGGTGGCGGCGTTGACGTCCTGCAGCGAGATGGCGTCGATGCTCCAGGAGCCGACGCCGGGCCACGCGAAGATCTTTTCGGCGAAGAAACCGCCGGCGAAGATGGCGGGGATGGTGAACGCGATGCTCTGGGCCACCGGAATGAAGGAGACACGAAGCGCGTGCCGGGCAATGGCCTGGTTCCGGCTCAGTCCCTTGGCCCTGGCGGTGCGGACAAAGTCGGCGTTCACGTTGTCGAGCAGGTACTGCCGCTGGGCTATCTGGTAGGCACCCCAGCCCACGAGCGTGATGGCGACGGTGGGGACCGCGTAGTGCGCCAGCAGGTCGGCAAACTGGGGCCATCCGGCGGCGACGCCGGGGGTGGAGATGCCGGTGACGAAGAAGATCCGGTCCCCGACGGACTCGTTGATGTTGATGGCCGCCAGCTGCACCAGGAAGTACGCAATCGGTGCCGGCACGATGTACGCCAGGTAGCTGTAGGACGTGATCACGCGGTCCTGGAACTTGTACTGCCGGGCTGCCGAGTAGACGCCCAGTGCCACGCCGATGACGAGGGTGAGGATGATGGACGCCAGGAAGAGCCGGGTGGAGATCCACACACGGTCCCCGAACTCGGCGTTGATGTAGGCGCCGTTGGGGCTCCGGCCCCAGTCCCAGCGGGTGACGATGCCGGTGAGCCAGTCAACGTAGCGTTCCCATGGGCTGAGGTCGGGGTCCAGTCCCTTCAGGCGCATGGAGTTGGCAACCTGTTCGGGGGTGGGGCGGGGAATGCGTTCCTGTTCCAGCAAAGCCGGCTTCAGCGAGCTGACCGCCAGGAAGTAGCCTGCAGATGTGGTCAGGAAAATCATCACCAGGTAAGTAATGCCGCGCTTGGCGAGGTACTTGAGCATGGAGGCTAATTCTTCGGCAGTGCCGCCGGGAGGTGGGCGGGAGAACACGCCGGTGTCCACTGGTGCACCATGCTGCCGGCCATATCAACCATCACTGCTGGATCCTTCCGTCTGCCCCGGCCAAGCACGGATTGTGCCGCCCCACCGGGGTCCTGCACCAGCGGGTAGCTGGCCTCCCGCGGCCCGAAGGGCAGGTCCTGGTGGACTATGTCGCGGGTCACATTCCAGAGGAAACTATCACAAGCCCCCGCGCGAAAAGGGCGTGAACAGACCGAAAACCGGCGCGCCGTATCAGATCGTTATGAATAGTTCTGTGAAGTTGGCTTGACTGGACGGAGGCCGCTTGAACCGCGTAATCTACGCCGCTCCGGCCACGCGTGTGACAAGTTCACGCCATGAATCGGCCAGGCGAAGGGGGGTGACGCCGTGCTCCCGGATGAGGTGCAGCAGGCGCTCGGGGTCCAGGGTGGCGGTCAGGGAGCCGGCCAGGAGCCATGGCTCCGAGGACTCGGAACCGGCCGCACGCAGCAGCATCTCCACGTGCCGGGTCCAGAGCGCCGCAGCGGGTACTTCAAACCTGCTCCGGGAGGCATGCCCGGCGGCGAGGACCAGGTCCCCGTACTCCACCACGTAGGCAATCCGCTCGGTTCCGAAGGCGACCAGCCGGTCCAGCGGCGGGGCGCCGGGTCCCAGCGGCGGGGGGCCGGAGAGGAAGCGGGCCTGGAACGCCGCCTCCGAGTCGTTAAGGAGGGTCAGCATCAGGCCGGCCCGGCTGCCGAAGCGGCGGAAGACAGTGCCTTTGCCCACCCCGGCGTGCCCGGCCAGCCGGTCCATGGTCAGGGCGGCAGCCCCGCCCTGCTCAATCAGTTCGCGGGCAGCCACCAGGAGGCGTTCCCGGTTCCGGGCGGCGTCGCGGCGCTCGGCGGCCGTCACGGGGCTCGCCTCCGGCCGCACTGGGATGGAACTCACAGAGACAGTCTAGCCACGGGGAATAGAACCGGACTGCGGTCCGTTTAGTCTGGTGAAGGCTTGATGAGCCTGATGTCTGACCGAACGCGGCCCCCGCCGCGCCCCTAGCCAGGAGTTTCCATGACCAAGAGCACCGTCCTTACCCTCGTCGGCAGCCTTCGCGCCGAATCCACCAACCAGAAGCTGGCCGAAGCCATCCAGCTCAACGCCCCCGAGCAGGTGGACGTGGTAATCCACGAGAGCCTGGGCAACATCCCGTTCTATAACGAGGACATCGACGTCGAAGGCCAGGTCCCGGCCGCGGCTGCAGCCCTCCGCGCGGCCGCCGAACAGGCTGACGCCCTCCTGCTGGTCACGCCCGAACACAACGGCACCGTTCCCGCCGCCCTGAAGAATGCCATTGACTGGCTGTCCCGTCCGTTCGGCGCGGGCGCGCTGGCAGGCAAGCCCACCGCCGTCGTCGGCACCGCCTTCGGCCAGTACGGTGGCGTCTGGGCCCAGGATGAGGCCCGCAAGGCAGCCGGCATCGCGGGCGCCCAGGTCCTGGAGGACGTCAAGCTCGCCGTTCCCGGTTCCATGGTGCGGTTCGCTGACGTGCACCCGAAGGATGACGCCGAGGTTGTGGCGCAGATCAAGGGCGTCTTCGACTCCCTGGCGGCAGCAGCACCGGCCGCCTAGCCTGACGGCAACGCGGCGCCCGGCACGTTCCCGACGTGCCGGGCGCTGCCGGCTTAAGGCCACTGAAAGGCCGTGACCAAGTCTTGTCCCAAACGGTACCGGGCGGACATCTTTTCCGGCAGGAACGGCCGTAGCGTTAATCCACTGGAGCGACCGGATCGGATTTGCGGTGCCGCATGGCAGACATATGGAGCTGGATCAGGCCTGGACGCGGCACTGCGGCAGCCGCGGGATGCATTGTGTTGCTGCTTACGGGCTGCAGCCCGGCGCCGCCTCCGGGCCAGCTGCCCGTCACCCGCGCAACCGGGGAAGCCGGCACGCCCGCGCCCGCGGCGCCGATAGCTGTTCCCACCCCGAATCCCGGCGCAGAGCCCGGTACAGCCCCGGGACGGATGCCCCGAAGCGTGGAAAGCCAGCAGCGTTCAGCAACGCCCCCGGGCCCCGCAGGCGGCCCGGATGCGGCGGAATCTACCGGCAGCCCCCGGCTGTCCTCCACCAACGCGGAACCGCCGGGCCCGGCCGGTACGGCGGTAGCCCTGGGCACCACGGTAACGGCCTACTTCGTACTGCTGGACGACGGCGGCAGGCACGGGGTCCGCTTTGGCTGCAACGACAGCCTGGTCGGCTCCCCGCAAGGGAGCGCGGCGGGGGATGAGCCGCTCAAGACGGCCATCAGCGCCCTCCTCAGGCCCGGGCAGAAGGCGGGGAACCTGTACAACGCCCTGGGCACGTCGCGGCTGCGGTTCCTTTCCGGCAGCTTCGATGGCACCACCGTCAGGGTCTACCTCGCGGGAACCCTGGATCCAGGCGGAGCGTGCGACCTTCCCAGGGTCGAAGCCCAGCTCACCCAGACGGCCCTTGAAGCCTCGGGGGCCATCCGGGCGAACATCTACCTGAACGGCGAGTTGCTGGACGACTACCTGGACCATGCCCGGGTGGAACCCACCGGTAATCGTTGATAAACAGATGTTGCTTTTCAGGCAACACATGGCTGTATCCTGACCTTGTGACCCACGAAACACTTGATGCCGCTGCGGGGACGTTGCCCGCCGAAGCCATTGATGCGATTGAGCGTGCCGCCACCTCTGCCCACCGGCACGAGGAACTGTTCTCGGAACGCGCGGCGAACATCCGCCAGTCGGCGGTCAGGGACGTCTTCGACATCTCGATGCGCCCCGGGCTGGTCTCCCTGGCCGGCGGGAGCCCGTATCTCCAGTCACTTCCCCTGGACCGCCTGGCCGCGACCGCCGCCAGGATCATTGCGGAGGACGGACTGACCGCCCTTCAGTACGGGGCGGGCCAGGGCACGGAGGAACTCCGCGCGCAGATCTGCGATGTCATGGCCGCCGAAGGCATCCTTGATGCCAAGCCGCAGAACGTGGTGATCACTGCCGGTTCCCAGTCCGCCCAGGACATTGCCACCAAACTTTTCTGCAACCCGGGTGACGTGGTGCTGGTGGAGGATCCCACCTATGTTGGGGCCCTTAACACCTTCGAGGCCTACCAGGTCCAGGTGGAGACGGTGGAGATGGACCAGTACGGCCTGGTGCCGGAACTGCTGGAGGCCCGGATCGCGGCGCTCCAGCTCGCAGGCAGGAGCATCAAGTTCCTCTACACCATTCCCAACTTCAACAACCCGTCCGGGATCACCCTGGCAAGGGAACGCCGGCAGCAGGTGGTCGATATCTGCCGGCGGGCGAACATCCTCATCTTGGAGGACAACCCGTATGGCCTGCTCCGCTTCGAGGGGGAGGCGCTGGCCCCCCTGCGGGCCGCGAACCCGGACGACGTCATCTACCTGGGGTCGTTTTCCAAGATTTTCGCACCCGGCCTGCGGATCGGCTGGGCCCTGGTGCCCGAACATCTCCAGCGCCGCTACTATCTTGCCGCGGAGTCGGTGACGCTCTGCCCCCCTGCCCTGAACCAGATGCTCGTTTCTGCCTACCTGCGCGAATACGACTGGAAGGGCCAGATCGAAACCTACCGCGGACTGTACGCGGAACGCTGCCGGGCCATGCTGGCAGCCCTGCACGAACACATGCCGGCCGGGACCACCTGGACCAGCCCGCAGGGCGGCTTCTTCGTCTGGGTGACCGTGCCCGAGGGCGTTGACACCTACCCGCTGCTGCACAAGGCGATCGATGCCGGAGTCGTGTTTATCCCCGGCGCCGCCTTCGCGCCGTCGGACGAGCCGTCCAACAAGCTGCGTCTCGCCTTCAGCGCAGTGCCTCCGGACGCCATCGCCGAGGGCGTGCGCCGACTGGCCGGGGTACTGCAGGAAGCCATCCCGGGCCTGTAGCGTAAGCCCCACGAGTGCCGAAAACCGAGCAAAGGAGCATGCACATGGGTGGAATCATCGTTGTAGGGGTGGACGGCAGCGAAACCGCGAAGAAGGCGGCCGAGTCGGCCCGGGACCTGGCGGCGGCACTGGACGCTTCGCTGCATGTCGTATCGGCCTTCGACAGTGACCGGACCGAAGTCTTCGGCAGCGGCAGCGACCGCTGGATCGTGTCGGACGCGGACGCCGCGGAGCAGGTGGCACGCACCGTTGCCGAGTCCCTGGGCCGCGACATTAAGGTCACCTACTCGGCTGCCCGCGGCCGGCCCGCGGACGCCCTGATCAAGGAAGCCCTGCGGATGGAGGCACGCATCATCGTGGTGGGCAACCGGCGCATGCAGGGGATCGGCCGCGTCCTTGGAAGCGTGGCCAACAGCGTGGCCCACAACGCTCCGTGCGATGTCTACATCGCGAACACCTACGACGCCGACTAAGCCCTTGCTGCCGGCGGGAGCGTAACCCCGGACACTCCCCGTGGTGGCGGATATCGCTGCGGGGGGTGTCCGTTCTCACCGCCATATCACCGTTTCAGCTGCTGGCGCAAAGATAAAATTGTAGCGGCCCCAAAGGCGTGGACATCGACGATTCCACCTCCAGCGAAGGGCTCCCCTTGATTACTCTCCAGCGCCGCCAGCTCGTAGGCCACGACATCCTCCTGGCCCGCCACGGCAACCACATCAGCTCCATGCGCGTGGACCGCAGCAACGGCCGGGTTGTGGCACTCCTTGATGACGGCAGCCTGGACAGCGCACCGAACCTCATCGCTCCGGACCTGCAGCTCCCGCAGACGGTGCGGAGCGTCCTGCGCGAAGACTGGAAGCTGCTGGGTGCCTGGGCGGGAATGGCTGCCCTGATGGGTGGGCTCATGACGGCAGCAGCGGTGGTCCTTGGAACCACGGCTGACCCCGCAATCCTCGACGCCCTCACTGCCTACAACGCCTACTAGGTCCAACGGACCGGTGCCGGAGCGGTCAGCCGACCAGCAAGCCCTCCAGCACCCACCAGATCCCGGCCATCACCACACCGCCGAAAAGCGAACCCGCCACGACCTGCGCCGGGGAATGGGCCCGCAGCACCACGCGTGACCAGCTGACCGCCGGGACCAGGAGCAGCAGCGGAGCCCAGGCGGCACCGAGCATCAGCACGGAGACGACGGCGGCGCAGGAGATGGCAGCGGCATGGCCGCTCATCTTCCAGAACGGGCTGACACCGGCCAGCACGGCCACCCCGCCCACCACCGCGAGGACCATGGTTATTACGCTCCTGGGGGCGTCCACCGCGCCGAGCACCAGCAGCCCCACAGCGATGCAGCCCAGGGCCATCAGCAGCACCGGCGCACGCTGCTTCCGGTCGCTCACATGATGGTCTGTGACTTTTCCCAGCCTGACCAGGACCAGCAGCACCGCCAGCGGAAGCACGCAGACGAAGAGGGCCGCCAGCGCCCCGTAGCCCATGGTTCCGGGGAAACCGTCCTCCGCCAGGGGACTGATCAACAGCTGGAGGGTTACCACCACCGGCGGCTGGAAGACTTCGGTCAGCCACTTTGCGGTGCGGTTCTTGATCCGGATTGTTCCGCTGGTTATGGTCACCGGTCAGTCCAGGAGGAGCGCGGGCTCTTCCAGGATGGCCGCGACGTCCGCCATGAACCGCGCGGACAGGTCCCCATCCACCACCCGGTGGTCGAAGGATCCGCCCAGCGTGGTGATCCACCGGGGAATTACCTCACCGTCCAGGACCCACGGCTTCTGCTTGATGGTGCCGAAGGCCACGATGGCCACCTCGCCGGGGTTGATGATCGGGGTGCCCGTATCGATGCCGAGGGCACCGATGTTGGTGATGGTGAGCGTCCCGCCCTGCATTTCCGCCGGCTGCGTCTTCCCGGCACGGGCAGTGGTGGCAAGGTTGTTCAGGGCAAGGGCCAGTTCCTTCAGGGAAAGGTCCTGGGCGTTCTTGATGTTGGGAACCATCAGCCCGCGCGGGGTGGCCGCGGCGATGCCCAGGTTCATGAAGTGCTTGACGTGGATCTCGGCGGTGTCGGAGCCTTCGCTGTCCACCCACGACGCGTTCACGCTGGGGTTCCTCGCGGCGGCCCAGATGACGGCCTTGGCCAGGATGAGCAGCGGGGAGACCTTGATGCCCTCGAAGTCCCTCGAGGCTTTGAGCCGTTTGACGAACTCCATGGTGCGGCTGGCGTCGACGTCCACGAAGATGCTGACGTGCGGGGCTGCGAAGGCGGATTCCACCATGGCCTTGGCGGTGGCTTTGCGGACGCCCTTGACGGGGATCCGTTCAACCCGCTGGTCCTGCGGCTTTCCGGCCTTGCCCCAGAAGCCGTCTGCCTTGTCCAGTTCGGCGTCCCGCTGGGCCTGGTAGCTGACCAGGTCCTCCCGCGTCACCTCACCGCGTGAACCGGTGGCCACGACGTCCGCCAGGTCGATGCCCAGGTCGCGGGCGATCTTGCGGACCGGCGGCTTGGCCAGGACCCGGTTGACCAGGCCCGTGATGGTTCCGCCCAGGGTCGGCCGGTTGTCGACGACGGCGGTTTCGCCAGCGGACACCGCAGCGGGCGTCCGGGGCTGGACAGGCTCAACCTGGGGAGCGTTGGCCGTCACCGCTGCGGCGGGCGCCGTCTTCCGCGGCCGCCGCTTGACGGCGTCCGCCTTGGGTCCGGAACCCACCAGGGGACCGCCGGCCGGGGCACCGCCGCCAGCGCCGCCGTCGGCCGGTTCATCCTCCGGAAGCTTGCCATAGAGCGGCTGCTCCGGCACGTCCGGGGAGTGCGGAGCTTCGGGGGCGCGGACGTCTGCGGGCGTGGGGTCGCCGGATACCTGGTCACTGACGCTGATGATCGGGGTGCCGACATCGACAGTCACGCCCTCATCCACCAGAAGCTCAGTGACGGTCCCGGCAAAGGGGGACGGCAGTTCCACGATGGACTTGGCGGTTTCGATCTCGCACAGGACGTCATTGATGGCGACGGCGTCACCCGGCTTGACCTTCCAGGAGACGATTTCCGCTTCGGTGAGGCCCTCGCCGACGTCGGGCAGGTTGAACTTGTTCAGGGTCATGGTGTCCTCAGTAGGAGAGGGCGCGGTCCAGCGCCTCCAGGATGCGGTCGATGTCCGGAAGGTAGTCTTCCTCCACCTTGGCAACGGGGTACGGCATGTGGAATCCGCCGACGCGGATGACGGGGGCCTCCAGTGAATGGAAGGCGCGTTCGCTGATGCGGGCCGCGATTTCGCCGCCGATTCCGCCGAACGTGGGCGCTTCGTGGGCCACGATCAGGCGGCCGGTTTTCTGGACGGAGGCGGTCACGGTGTCGAAGTCGAGCGGCGAGATGGACCGCAGGTCGATGACCTCGACGCTCCGGCCGTCCTCCTCGGCGGCGTTGGCGGCAGCGAGGGCAACCGGCACCAAGGGGCCGTAGGCCACGATGGTGGCATCGGTGCCTTCGCGGAGCACGTGGGCCTTGAACGGATCCCCTGCCGGGCCGGGGGCCTGGACATCGACGTCTCCCTTGAGCCAATAGCGGCGCTTCGGTTCGAAGATGATGACCGGGTCCTGGCACTCCACCGCCTGCTGGATCATCCAGTAGGCATCGTGGGGGTTGGAGGGAGTGATGATGCGCAGGCCGGCCGTGTGGGCGAACAGGGCCTCCGGGGACTCGGAGTGGTGCTCCACGGAACCGATGCCGCCGCCGTACGGGATGCGGATGACCACGGGAACTGTGAGGTTGCCGTTGCTGCGTGCATGCATCTTGGCCAGCTGGGTGGTGATCTGGTTGAAGCCCGGGAAGACAAACCCGTCGAACTGGATCTCGCAGACGGGGCTGTACCCGCGCAGCGCGAGGCCGATCGCAGTCCCGATGATGCCGGATTCAGCCAGCGGGGTGTCCACCACGCGGTCAGGGCCGAACTCTCCGATCAGGCCGTCTGTCACCCGGTAGACGCCGCCCAGCGGACCGATATCCTCCCCCATCAGCAGGGACTTGGGGTTGGCGGCCAGCGTGGCGCGGAGGCCCTCGTTGATGGCCTTGGCGATGGTCATGGTGGGCATCAGTGGCCTGCCTTTGCTGCGTGTCCGGCGGGCTCTTCGCCGCCCGCGAATCCTGCGCTGTATTCCTCGAACCACGCCAGTTCCTCGGCCACGAGCGGGTGGGCTTCGGCATAGACGTTCGCGAAGGCCTGGCGGATATCCGGGTTTTCAAGGTCGTGGGCAGTGCGCCGGACGTAGGCGGCGAGATCGTCGCCGTCGGCCTTGACCTTGGCGAAGAAGTCGTCGCCGGCAAGGTCCTGCGCACGGAGGTACTTTTCGAGCCTGGCCAGCGGGTCCTTGGCGCGCCAGGCGTCCTCCTCCGCGGACTGGCGGTATTTGGTGGGATCGTCAGCGGTGGTGTGGGCCCCCACCCGGTAGGTGAAGGCCTCGATCAGGACCGGTCCGTTGCCCTGGCGGGCATGTTCCAGGGCCCATTCGGTGACGGCGTGCACGGCGATGACGTCATTGCCGTCCACGCGGATGCCCGGGAAGCCGTAGCCCTTAGCGCGGTTGGAAAGCGGGACGCGGGTTTGGACGTTGGTGGGCACGGAGATGGCCCAGTGGTTGTTCTGGCAGAAGAACACCACGGGCGCCTTGTAGGAGGAGGCGAAGACCATGGATTCGTGCACATCGCCTTCAGAGCTGGCGCCATCACCGAAGTAGGCAATGACGGCCGCCTCCGGCTGCCTGCCTGCGCCGCCGGCGAGCTTCTGGTCCCGCTGGATGCCCATCGCATAGCCCACGGCGTGCAGGGTCTGTGCGGCGAGCACCAAGGTATAGAGGTGGAAGTTGGTGTCCTTGGGGTTCCAGCCGCCGTTGGAAACCCCGCGGAACTGCCGCAGGAGTTCAGCCAGGTCGACGTTCCGGGTCAGGGCAACACCGTGCTCCCGGTAGGTGGGGAAGATGTAGTCCTGCGGCTGGCTTGCCCGTCCGGACCCAATCTGGGCCGCTTCCTGGCCGGTGAGCGGGACCCAGAGCGCCAGCTGGCCCTGGCGCTGGAGCGCGGTTGCTTCGACATCGAACCGGCGGATTGCGGCCATGTCGGCATAGAGCCCCCGCAGGTCCTCGGGTGTGAGCTTGTCTGCGTAGCTGCTGAAGACCGGATCGGCGCCGAGCTTGCCGTCCGGTCCAAGCAGCTGCACCATCTGGGCCGCGGGCTCGCCCATGACGGCTTCAGCATCGGCTTCCCGCTGGTCGTCTACCGCTGTTCCTTCGAACTCGGTGGAAGGCAGATGAGTGCCCATACCGTCTCCTTGCTTGCCGCATCCGGATGCAATGCAATGTCGCTGGGATATATGCCGCTCAAGGAATACATTCCTGGTGCGGCATATACATTGGCTTGTTGATCCTAACTTTATCTTCGGTAAGTAGCGGGAGGGCTACTTGTTAAGTGCTAGGAAGTTGCAGGTGCCTTTGTATAGTCGGCACACAATTCGAGGAAACGGGTGTTGGCCTCGGGCTCCCCGATGCTCACCCTCACACCCTCGCCAGGGAAGGCCCGCACCGAAAGGGCCCGCGCGCCCGCCTGCTCCGCAAAGGCGGCACTTTCACTCCCCAGGGCGAGCCAGACGAAGTTGCCCTGGGCGTCCGGAATGTCCCATCCCAGCCCGCGGAGGCCTGCGGTTACCCGGTCCCGCTCGTCCACGAGTTTTTGTACCCTCTCCACAACCTGGCCGTAATTCCGGAGGGAAACAATTGCTGCCCTTTCGGCGATTTGGGACACCGCGAACGGTGTCGCGGCAACCCGCAGGTACTGGGTCAGTTCCGGGTGGGAGACGCTGTACCCGACGCGGAGCCCGGCCAGGCCGTGCGCCTTGGAAAAGGTCCTGAGCACCACCACGTTGGGGTATTTCCGGTAGAGGTCGATCCCGTCCACGGCGTCCGCCGCCCTGACGAACTCCTGGTAGGCCTCGTCGATGACCACCACCACGTCGGCGGGGACGGACCGGATGAAGGCTTCCGTTTCCGCTGCCGTGAGTGCAGGGCCGGTGGGATTGTTGGGCGTGCAGAGGAGGATGACTTTGGTGCGTGCGCTCACCGCTGCGGCCATGGCGTCGAGGTCATGCCGCCCGTCCGCGGTCACGGGAATGCGGACACTCTCGGCGCCCGACAACCCCACGCTGATGGGATACGCCTCGAATGACCGCCATGCGTAGATGACTTCGTCGGCCTTGCCGTCCTCGTTCCGTCCTGCGAAGGCCGCAAGGATCTGGTTGAGGGCGCCCAGGCTTCCTGCTCCGGTGACGATGTCCTCTGCAGGCACGCCAAGGAACTCCGCGAGCGCGGCCCGGAGTTTGCTGCTCAGCGGATCGGGGTAGCGGTTGAAGTCCGCCTGGTCGGCTATCGCGGCCAGCACGGCGGGAATCGGCGGCAGCGGGTTTTCGTTGGAGGACAGCTTGTAACTGGCCAGCCCCTGGACGGTGGCCGGCGGCTTCCCTGCGGCGTAGCGGGGCAGCAGGTCCAGCACCGGGCGCGGCGCTGGTCCGCCGGCCCTGGTCTCAGAAGAAGTCATGGCTCCTAGCCTACGTCCAAGCTACGGCGGGCATCCGGCAGTCGCCGGCTGAAATTCAGGGCCTGCAATCAGCCTCCCGGCAGGCCCGTATGGAAGCATGGTGGCATGGGTTCATTCATCCTCCGGGTCATCGTCAACGCGGCAGCTCTCTGGGTGGCCAGCTGGATCCTGCCGGGCATGGACATCTCCAGCACCGCCGCCTCCGACGCCGTGGCCAGGACGGGCATTTCACAGGACACCGGAACCATCGGCATTGTTGTGGCCTACCTCTTCATCGGGCTGATCTTCGGCGTGGTGAACGCCTTCGTGCGGCCGCTCGTGCGGCTTCTGGCACTTCCCATCACCATCCTGACCCTTGGCCTGTTTGCCATCGTCATCAATGCTGCGATGTTGTACCTGACGGCCTGGATCAGCAGTTACACGCCGGTCCACCTGACCATCGACTCCTTTTTCTGGACTGCCGTCCTGGCCGCGATCATCATCTCCCTCGTATCACTGGTGGCCGGTTTGCTGCCAGGTGGCCGGCGCTGACGCGCAGGGGCGGAAGTCCGTCCAGCTGAGGCGGCAGCTTAAGTAGGCAGCGCCTTCCAAGCAGGTACCAACAGGTTCCACGCTGCCCCTAAACCCTCCAAAGTCCAGTACCGGCTACCCATGACCTCTGCCTGCCGGCCCTTCTAGGCTGCCAACCGGGCCCCCAAAAGGCCCACGTTGTCAGTTCCGAAAAGACGGTGGCCTACGCATGAAATTCCCCAGAATCCTGGTTGCTGCCTGCCTGCTGTCCGCGTTGCCTGCCGGGCCGGCCCATGCAGGAGCCGATACGGGTCCTGCCCGGGACAACGCTGCCCTTGGCAACGACATCTCCTGGCCCCAGTGCGGAGCTGATCTTCCCGCTCCCCCCGCCTTCGCCATTGTGGGCGTGAACGGCGGCCGGCCGGACACCGTCAATCCATGCCTGGCAGCCCAGCTTGCCTGGGCGGACCGCAGCGCTGAGTCGGCCGCGGGCAAACCCGCAGCGGTGTATGTGAATACGGCGGCGACAGGTCCCGTGGAGTCCCTGTGGTGGCCGGGGGACAACACCTATCGGGGCGCGAACGTCAGCAACCCGTATGGCAGCTGCGACGGCAGCGAATCGCCGGCGTGCGCCTATGTCCACGGGTACGCCATGGCCGGCGATGATGTGGCAATCCTGAAGGATGCCGGTGACCCGGCACGGCGCACGTGGTGGCTGGACGTCGAAACCGGAAACAGCTGGTTGTGGAACAAGGCGATCAATGCTGCGGAACTGGAGGGCATGGCCGCATACCTGCAGGGCATCGGCGTCGAGGTCGGCATTTACTCCACTGCGTACCAGTTCGGTGAAATTGTGGGTGACGTGGGCGCGGGCAGCAATCTTTACCGGCTGGCGAGCTGGCTCGCAGGTGCCGAATCCACTGCATCTGCCCGGGAGTACTGCGGGGCCGCGCCGCTGACTGGCGGAGGGGTGGTCACGACAACCCAGTTCACCGAAGGCGATCTCGACTACAACTACAAGTGCCCCATGGCTGCGCCGGAACCTGCTCCCCAACCGGCGCCGGAGCCCGCCGGGACGCCGGGCAAGACACGTGCCCGGGCCTACGCGGAGC
Organism: Arthrobacter sp. NQ7; assembly: GCF_029581595.2. Taxonomy (NCBI): domain Bacteria; kingdom Bacillati; phylum Actinomycetota; class Actinomycetes; order Micrococcales; family Micrococcaceae; genus Arthrobacter; species Arthrobacter sp. NQ7. Next base: position 91,510 of record NZ_JARFXU020000009.1, read on the forward strand.
TGCACGCAGCGCAGATCTCCTGACACCGGCGCCTGGCCCCAGTCCTACCGGGCACTCTGTTGGGGACGACCGGAAAAGGGGTCCCTGCGGTCCATGGGAGGAGGCGGCGGGGGTGTCTTCGTCAAGGAAAAGCGGGTGGCGGTGGCGGCTCCCCCGGCCCCCAACACTGCGCCCAGTGCAGCGGTGGAGTGGACCAGCGAAGGATCCTTGCTCGCCGCCACCAGGCGGCCGGCCTCCTCATATCCGCTGAGCCGGTGCCCCGGTCCCAGGCCGGCATCCTCCCCGCCGCGGACATAGAGGTCATTGGTCACGGTAACGGTGACCTGGTTCCTGGTATCCGGATTGGCTGAGCCGTCGCTGCCGGGTACCCAGTCGGTCCGGTGTTCCAGATGCAGGGTGCTGACATCGTCCGGAGGAACGATGCGGGAAATGGGTGAGCCTGCGGTCACAACATATTTCATGTCGTACTCCCGGGAGAAGTCCTTGTCCGTCGCCAGGTTCATGGCATGGATGCCGCCTTGGCTGTACCCCACTGCCACCACGTCCGCGCCCTGTTCCGCGCCGGCGGCGTGCAGGGCCTGGAGGACGGCAGCATTCACCTGGGCCGATTTGTTGCCCATGCCGTCGACGATTCCGCCCAGGTCGAAGGGATTGGTTCCGGCGTCCTCTTCCTTCACCTGCGTCCCGGGAACCACCACCACGTACGCTTTTCCACCCTTGCCGGCCACCTCGATAACTTCGATGAATCCGCTGCCGCGTGCCTCCAGCAGCCTGACCCGCTCCAGCAGTCCGGCAGGCGTGGCATCGAGATTGATGGTCATGCTTTCCTCCTGCTTGGCGTTGACCGACCCTGTGCGCAATGACGCGAACACCTCTTCGACCGCGGGCCTGACCATCGGGAGGATGGTGACGGCGTGTGCCGCCAGCCTTTCGGTGGCGTCACCGTTGAGGAAGCCGGTCCGCCAGAAGTCTGCATGTTTCTGCAGTTCCCTCCGGGGGTCCGACAGCCCGACGATCCGCTTCAGCTGCTCAGCCGCCTCGTAGTCCCGCCGGCAACTGCGCACCTGCCCGCTGGTCCGCTCCAGCTCGAGCCGGACCCGCCGGCAGGCGTCCCTTGCCTCACCCACCGCGATCAGCGCGGCAGTTCCCGTGCTGCGCGGCTGGTTCTGGTATGAGCCAAGTCCTTGCCAGGCGCCGAGAAGCTGCGTCTCGACGGCGGCGATGCGGCCGGCGAGGGTGTCGAGCTTTCCGGCTCCCACGTCCAGTTCCTCCAGCTGGACGGTGATGCCGCCCACGCCCCCGGTAATGGTCAGGATGCCGTCCGGGGGCGGGGGTGAGACACGGATGGGGCCGCCTGATCCGGCCGGTGTTGCGTCAACCATCAGAACCGGCCGTCCGGCGAGCACTCCGACGTCATCGCAGCCCGCGCATGGGCCGCCACTGCCGCAGAGGCCTCCCGGATCCTGTCCAGGGCTTTTCGAACCGCCACCGCCTGCAGGCTCACGGAATTGCGGTAGGCCTGCCCGGCAGGGGACTCCCAGCCCGCCAACTGGATCTCATGGAAGCCCGCCAGGACCTCTTCCATTTGGTCGGAGCACTGTGAAACCTTCCTGCCCAGCTCCTGGACTTCGAGGCTGGCGTGCAGCCCGCCGCCCCAGATGCCATTTCCTGATTCGTTTCCCATGCCAGCTTCCTGTCGTGGCCTCCCCGGCCGGGTGGTGCGCCAAATCCTGCTGTCCCCAACGCTAGGGAGGCAGCGCTGCCCAGCGAAGGGCCGTCGTCGGCTATGTGGACAAGTAACGGAAGAGGGCGGCTTAAGGCCGCGCCGGACTTCATGAAAGAATCAGCACATGCCTGAAACTGCCGCCACAGCTGATACCCGTACGCCCTCAGGACGCCTGGCCCTCGCCGCGTCGCCGGAAAAGATCGCGCTCGGACCCCTGGACGGCCGCTACCAGTCCGCCGTCGCCCCCCTCGTTGACTACCTGTCCGAGGCAGCCCTCAACCGGGACCGCGTGGCCGTGGAGGTTGAATGGCTCATCCACCTGACCAGCAACAACGTGCTTCCCGGCGCGGGACCGCTGGAGAAGGAACAGCAGGAGAAGCTGCGTGCCATCGTCACCGAATTCGATGCTGCTTCCGTGGCCGAGCTCGCCGGGATCGAAGCCGTCACGGTCCACGATGTGAAGGCCGTGGAGTACTACATCGGCCGGCGCCTGCCCGCGATCGGCATCGAAAACCTGACCGCCATGGTCCACTTCGGCTGCACGTCCGAGGACATCAACAACCTTTCGTACGCGCTGGGTGTCAAGGGCGCCGTGGAGGACGTCTGGCTGCCGGCAGCCCGCGCCCTGGTGGCGCAGATCAGCAAAATGGCACAGGAGAACCGCGCCGTTCCGATGCTGTCCCGCACCCACGGCCAGCCGGCCACTCCCACCACGCTCGGCAAGGAACTCGCGGTCATCGCCCACCGGCTGACCCGCCAGCTGGACCGGATCGCCAAGACCGAATACCTGGGCAAGATCAACGGCGCAACCGGCACCTACGCCGCCCACGTGGCCTCCGTCCCCGGCGCCGACTGGCAGCAGGTGTCCCGTTCCTTCGTCGAAGGCCTTGGCCTGACGTGGAACCCGCTCACCACGCAGATCGAAAGCCACGACTGGCAGGCGGAGCTGTACGCCGACGTTGCGCGCTTCAACCGCATCCTGCACAACGTGTGCACCGACATCTGGAGCTACATCTCCATCGGCTACTTCGCGCAGATTCCGGTTGCCGGCGCCACGGGCTCATCCACCATGCCGCACAAGGTGAACCCGATCCGCTTTGAAAACGCCGAAGCCAATCTGGAGATCTCCAATGGTCTGCTGGACACCCTCGGTGCCACCCTGGTCACATCCCGCTGGCAGCGCGACCTGACCGATTCCTCCAGCCAGCGCAACATCGGCGTGGCCTTCGGGCACTCCCTCCTGGCCATCTCCAACGTGGCCAAGGGCCTGGAACGGCTGGATGTTGCCGGGGACGTGCTTGCTGCGGACCTTGACACCAACTGGGAGGTACTCGGCGAGGCGATCCAGATGGTGATGCGTGCCGAGGCGATCGCCGGCGTCGAAGGCATGGAGAACCCCTACGAGCGCCTCAAGGACCTCACCCGCGGCCAGCGGGTGGACGCGGCGCGCATGCAGGAGTTCGTACAGGGTCTGGGCCTTTCCACGGAGGCCGAAGCCCGGCTCCTGGCCCTCACGCCCGCCAAATACACCGGCATCGCCGACACGCTGGTGGACCACCTTAAGTAGTCCGCGCAGCAGGAAGAGACAGTACGACGGCGGCGCCGGGCTCCAAGGGGTCCGGTGCCTTCGCGGCGGCCGGGCCGGGTAACGCCATGTGCACGTGGGCCTCATGCCAGTGTGGGGATGGGAAACTGGGAACATGAAGCTGCTCCTGATCCGACACGGCGAAACCCCCGGCAACGTGCTGGGCCAACTGGACACCGACCACCCCGGTCCGGGACTGACCGAACTGGGCGAACGCCAGGCGGAGGCGATGGCGCGGGCACTGGCCAACGAGCCGATCGCCGCGCTCTATGCCTCCACGCTGATCAGGACACAAATTACCGCGGCGCCGCTGGCACGGCTGCATGCCCTGGATGTTGAAGTGCTGGAGGGGCTGCACGAGATCGAGGCCGGGTCGCTGGAGAAGCTCACGGACCACGAATCCCACAAGCGCTATATGGGCACGGTGATTTCCTGGGCTGCGGGAGAACTGGACCGGCGCATGCCTGCCGGGCCTGACGGCCATGCCTTCTTTGAGCGGTTTGACGCTGCGATTGCGCGCGTTGCCGAGCGGGCCGCCATGGAACAGCACGGGACGGTGGCAGTGGTCAGCCATGGTGCCGCGATCCGCACCTGGGCCGGCCTCCGGGCCGAAGGGGCGGACCACGAATTTGCTGCCCGGCATGTCCTCGCCAACACGGGAATCGTGGCGGTGGAGGGCAACCCGGCCACCGGCTGGAACCTGCTGCATTGGGATGGAAGCCCGGTTGGCGGCCTCGCCTTGGCGGACCCTGCCGCGGAGGACCCGACGGGGCGGGACGTCGCGGGAGCCTAGATCTTTTGGCGGTGGCGCCGCGGAGAGAACACCGGCAGGGACCGGCACAGTGCCGCTGGGATGCGGGCCGCCGGCGCAACCTGGGCGGGTGCGGGAGCGGCGGGGATGAGCCGTGCTGCCATCGCAGCGGCTTCTTCCGCCGTGGGCCGCTCCCCTGGATCCATGGCTGTCAGGGAACGCAGCAGGACGGCCCAGTCGCCCAGGTGGCCGGGAACCTCCGGCGGCCGCAGGGTGCGTGCAACGAGGGATTCGATGGCCGTCCCCGGGAACGCCTTGGCGCCGACCAGGAGCTCAAGCAGGACCAGGCCCATGGAGTACACATCCCAGCAGGGCTGCGCCACCCCGCCGGAGGCTTGCTCGGGACTCATGTAATGGACTGTTCCGGATGACATGCCGGGTTCGGGCGCTGATCCCGCGGGCGCTGCGATCCCAAAGTCTATGATCCTGACGGGACTTCTCCGCAGTCCGCTCAACATCAGGTTGGCTGGTTTGATGTCACGGTGGACAAGACCGTTGGCATGGAGATGCGCCAAGGCATCGAAAAGGCTCCGCGCCCAGAAGGCAACGTCAACGGGCCGTGGCCTCTGCAACCGGATGGTTTCCGCCAAGCTGGTACCCAGGGCCAGTTCCTCCACGAGGAAGGGGCGCCCGGAGTGGGTCCCGTGGTGCGGCATGGCGCCCTGGGAAACAAGCTTCACGATGGAGGGATGGTTCAGCCCCGAAAGGACGGCTGCCTCGTTGTTGATCCGCTGGTGCTGCTTCCGCCCGTCCGCTGCGGCGATCTTCACCGCGACGTCGGGGCCGCCTGCCAGGTCTACGGCGCGGAAGACCTCGGCGGCAGATCCCCGGCCGAGGCGTTCCCGCAGCCCGTAGTGACCGGCCACCAGGGCGTCGGCGTCGCCCAGTCCATGAAGCGGCAGGGCGTGCGCCGCGGTTTCTGTGCTCATGCGGCGAGGGCGGCCGGACGGCGCCCGGAGCGGGACTCCCCGGGCGTCCAGGCGTCGAGCTGGAAGCCGCAGGCGCAGCGCCAGACGGCAGGAAGTTCGATGCCGCCGGCGTCACCCGGGGCAAAGGTGTAGCTGGTGCTGCCGCCGCCAACGGCCGGCGTAACGAGCTGCATGGCGGCACCGCAGTGGACCGCCGGATTTTCCTGCGGCGCTGTGGTGCCGTCCAGGGTGGATCGCAGGTCGCTCGTCAGGACTCCCCCGGCTGTGCCGGGATTTGGCGGTGAAACTTCGGTAAAAGTAACCAACACACTCACGACTCCGTTGGGAAGCAACTTTGGGAACAGTCGTAAGCATACATATAACTAGGTGAACTAGCTAGTCAGCCTAGTGAACTTCTTGCGCTTCCTTTTCGGACACCTGCAGGGCTTCGGTCATGCGCTGCAGGAATTCCACAACCACCCGGGCTTCGTCGGCGGTGAGGCTCTCCGCCACCGTCATCATCCTGCGATGCATGGCACCGAGCGTTTCGCGGACCTCTTTGTCGGATTCAACAGTGGGAACGACCACAACCGAACGCCGGTCCGTGGGGTGCGCCTCGCGCCGGACGTGCCCGCTGGCCACCAGGCGGTCAATCAGCGAGGTGGTGGAGGCGCTAGTAATATTGAGGAATTGACTGAGATCCTTGGGCACAACCTGCTTTCCGGACGCCTGGACCCGCAGCAGGTACCGCAGGGCAAGAATGTCCGTTTCCCCCATGCCCATGGAGTCCCTGGTACTGCGGCGGATCTCGGTTTCGGCCGAGCGGTAGTCCCGGAGCGACTTCAATACTGCCGCGCTGTAGTCCAGCTGCCCATCGGGGCCGTACCAGTAGCCGGATCCCTCGTTGCCCGTAGAAACCATAAAATCATTTTAGACCACCTGATAACTAGGCTGCCAAGTAACATATGGATCCCTAGCCGCCGCACCGTTATCCGGGTGCTAACCGCCGGGAAACACCCGCGTAACTCCCCTCCTTTAGCCTTGTACGGCATACCCCTCCGGCGAATCGAGGCAGATATGCAGACCAATCCCAGGCTGAACATCCGGCAGGTCTCCTGGTCCAATCCCGTTGGCGCGGATCTCCGCCGCGCGCAGCAGGCCGAACTCGACGCCCGCTTTGGCCGGCCTGACCACGAACCCGGCCCGCCGCCGTCGGCCGCCGACTGTGCCGTGTTCCTGGTGGCATACGACAAGGGATCGGGACAGCCCGTTGGCTGCGGGGGCCTGCGGCTCCTCGACTCATCGACCGCCGAAATAAAACGCCTGTATGTGCTGCCCTACACGCGCGGCTCCGGGGTGGCCAGTTCCATCCTTGCAGCGCTGGAAGCAGAGGCATTCCGGCAGGGCATCACCCGCATCAAGGCGGAAGCGGGGTCAGCCCAGCCGGACGGCCGCAACTTCTACGAGAACTCAGGGTTTGAGGCCATCCCGAACTTCGGCCCCTACGCGGGAGTGGAGCATTCCTACTGCTATGCCAAGAGCATCAACGCCCACAGTGCCGCGCAGACCGCCATGGCCTAGCACCGGCCGGCCGTCATACTCCGGCGCCCTGCGTGCGGTCAGGCTAATCTCGCGGTATGGAAACAGCAGACATCACGTTCCGGACCCGCAAATGGGTCCGGCCCGAGGACCTCAACGCCAACGGGACCCTCTTCGGCGGAAGCCTGCTGAAGTGGATCGATGAGGAAGCGGCAATTTACGCCATCCTGCAGCTGGGAAACGGCCGCGCGGTCACCAAGTACATTTCGGAGATCAACTTTGTCAGCTCCGCCGTCCAGGGCGACCTGATCGAGATGGGCCTGACCGCCACCCGGTTTGGCCGCACCTCGTTGACCATGCGCGCCGAGGTCCGCAACATGATCACCCGGCAGAGCATCCTCACCATCGAGGAAATCGTCTTCGTGAACCTCAACCAGGACGGCAAACCCGAGCCGCACGGCTACACCGAAATCACCTATGACCGGGACCGAATCCCCACCCACCACCTGAGCGGCACCACCCCCAAGGACTAACGCAACGGCGAGGCGCGCTGTCAACGCCCCGCGCCGTTGCCGGCGGCCGCCCTTTCGTCCCGGCGCCGGGCCAGGTCAAGCAGGCGGTCGCGCAGGGGCTGGGCTCGTTCGGCCAGCGCCACCCGCATCATCACCGCCGATGCCCGGCTGAGCGCCCGGGTGCGCAGCCGGCGCTGCCGGTTGTAGGCGGCGAGCGCCCGCTCCTGCGGAAGGCTGTTCAACAGGTCCGCCAGGGTCACGGCGTCAACAAGGGATTCACAGGCGCCGCGGCCCAGGTTCGGAGTCATGGCGTGTGCTGCATCGCCCACCAGCACGGCGGCGCCTCTGACGTAGGACCGCAGAGGCGGCGTGGTCCAGATCCGCTGCGCGAGCGAGAGCTCCGGAACCGCTGCGGCGAGCACGTGCCGGATAGCCGGAGCGTGGCCTGCGAAACGCTGCCGCGCCTGCTCCAGGGCCTGTTCAACGTCAATGCCGGTGGGGCCGAGGCCGGAACGCCAGCTGGCGTACCAGTTGGTTCCCCCGGGGGAGGCTGCGATCCCGAAAAGGTCACCCCGCCCCCAGTACTCCCCTACTGCCTCGGGATCGACGGGCGCCGGAATGGTGCCCCGCAGTGCAAGGCAGGACGTTACCGTGGCATCTGCAGCGGCACCCCATACCTGGCGGCGGACTATGCTGTGGACCCCATCAGCGCCCACCACCAGTCCTTGACCGGCCGGCAGTTCCTGCACCTGCGTGGTGACCCGCCGGACCGTTGCCGGGACAGCCGAGTCGAGGAGCCGAAGCAGGTCCACCCGCGACATCCCGATCAGTTCGCCGCCGTTGACGGTGATCCAAGGTTTACCTGCCGCGTTGCGGATGGAACCGCTGCCAAGGACGGGGCTCACCGCCCGCGCCTGCCCGAGGATTCCCATCCGCGCCAGCGCCCGCTGGGCGTTGGGCCACATGGCCAGCACAGTGCCCACCGCCGGCAGTTCGGGACGCTTCTCGTAAACCGTCACCTCGAAGCGGCCGGGCTCCAGGCAGGATGCAAGGGCAAGGCCGGCAATGCCGCCGCCAACGATCGAGATCGTTTCCATGCCCACGATTCTACTACTTTTGTAGTGGATCGGAAGGGAGTACTCGTAGACTGGCACCATGCCCGACCGACGGACCCAGCTGCTCGATGCCGCACTGTCCATCGTCGCGGAGAAGGGGCTGAAGGGCCTCACTCACCGCGCCGTGGATGCAGCCGCAGGGGTTTCCGAAGGGACGACGTCCAACTACTACCGCAACCGGTCAGCACTGGTGGAAGCAGTCCTGGACCGCCTCCTGCAGCTGGACGCGGAACTTCTGCAGCACGTCGGCCCTGCCGGCCCGCCACTGGACGCGGACCAGCTGGCCGCCCAACTGGCCGCGATGGTGCTCGCGCTTGCCCGGCAACATTCTGGCCTCACCCGGGCCCGGCTGGCCCTGTCCCTGGACCGCCCCGAGGCAGTGACCGCGGGGCACCGCCTGCTGGTGGGCGGCCTTGAACAGGCGCTCAGGGCCCTCGGGGTGGCGGACGCAGCGGCACGGGCCCGGGACGTCGCGGACTACTGCGACGGGGTCCTGCTGCACCTGCTCACCGTCCGCCGCGACGAAGACCCGGACGCCGCGGCCACTGCGGCGGCGATCCGGCGGCTGCTGGGCCGCTGAACCTGCAAAAACCCCTGAATCCGCGGGCGGCCACCCGCCGTCGTCCATTGCCTATGAGGCCGCGGGCCAGCCCGTGTATGCCTCAGCCAGGTACGCCATGCCATGCCGGGAGGAAACTACGGAGTTCAGCTCACCGAGCTGGCGGGCACGGGAGAAGTCGTCCGCATCGGCGGGCGTATGCAGCATGGTGGTCATCCAGTAGGAGAACTGCTGGGCCTTCCACACCCGGGCGAGGGCACGGTCGCTGTAGGACTCGAGGAGCAGGTCCGAGCCGGAGTTGTAGTGGCTGTCCAAGCCTTCGAACAGGACCTTGACGTCGTTGATCGCCAGGTTCAGGCCCTTGGCCCCGGTGGGCGGCACCGTGTGCGCGGCGTCGCCGGCCAGGAACAGGTTGCCGTGGCGCATGGGGGCGTGGACGAAGCTGCGGAACGGCAGCACCATCTTTTCCAGGACCGGCCCTTCCTTGAGCTCGAAGCCGTTGCCGTTGACGCGGCTGCGGAATTCGGCCCAGATCCGGTCGTCATCCCATTCCGTCACGTTCTCCTTGGGGTCGCACTGGAAGTACATCCGCTGCACGGTTTCCGTACGCTGGCTGATCAGGGCGAAGCCGTTGGCCGAGTTGGCGTAGATGAGTTCGTCGGAGCTGCGCGGTGCCTCGGCCAGGATGCCGAACCAGGCGAAGGGGTACTCATGGAAGTACCACTTGCGGTGGGCCTCGGGGATCTGGAAGCGGCAGTGGCTGCGGGAACCGTCGGCCCCCACCAGGAAATCGGCCTGGATCTCGAACTCAACGCCGTCGGCATCGGTGAACCAGACCTTGGGCCGGCCTTCGAGATCGTGCACCGAGGTGTCAGTGACGCTGTAGCGGACGTCGCCGCCGTCGTCCTTCCTCCGCGCGGCGAGGTCCAGGAAGACGTCCGTCTGCGGATACAGCCACACCGACTCCCCCACCAGGTCCTTGAAATCGACCCGGTGGCTTTCCCCGTTGAACCGGAGCTCGATGCCGTCGTGCCGGTCCCCGTCGCGCAGCACCCGGTCAGACACCCCGCTGTCCACCAGCAGGTTGACCGTGCCATGTTCCAGGATTCCTGCGCGGACGGTGTGGGCAATCTCCTCATGGCTGCGGATTTCGATCACCGTCGACTCAATCCCGGCTTTGGCCAGCAGGTGGGAAAGCATGAGCCCGGCGGGGCCGGCACCCATGATGGCCACCTGGGTGGTGATGACTTTTCGTGCCATGATCTGTTCTCGCTTCGTTGCGGGTCCCGCCTCGGCGGGACCGGACCGGTTCGTCTGCCCATCAGTGTGGGCTAAACAGCGTGACCGCCGTTACAACAATTCCGTTGAATGGATCAGGCATCGGCCAGTTGCCGGGCGATGCCGCGGGCGGCCGTCTGCAGGGCGGGGACGAGCGCCTGCAGGCGCATCTCCCGAAGGGGGACCACGACGCCGAGTGAGGCCAGGGCGCGCTGCCTGCGGTTGAGGACGGGGACGGCTATGCCCCACGTGTCCGGATCCACCACGCCTTTGAGCTGGGCGAAACCCTGGCGGGAGGTTTCGGCGAGCAATGTCCGGACCCCGCCGGCCGTGAGCTTTCCGTCTGGGTCAGTGAACCCGCGGAGGTATTCTTCCTGCACGTGCCTGTCCTGGTGGGCCATCAGCGCCAGGCCGGCCGACGAAATGTGGATGGGCATCCTGCCTGCCACCTGCGCACGGTTGGCCACCGAACCACGCCTGGACAGCCGCTCCACGAAGAGCGCCTCCCAGCCGTCCAGCACCGCCAGATTCACGTTTTGGTGGAGGACCTGCTGGATGTCTTCCATGAACGGCATGGCCGCCTGGCGCAGGGCCAGCGTGGGCGATGCCCGGTTCACCAGCTCCCACAAACGGAGTCCGGGGCGGACCATGCCTCCCGGCGCCGCCTCCAGCAGGCCATGGGCGGCAAGCTGACCCACCAGCCGGTGCGTTGTGGTCAGCGGCAGGCCGGCCCGCTGCGCAAGTTCATTGAGCTGGAGCGCATTGACGTCCTGCGGAAACGCCGAAATCAGGCGGACGATCCTGTCCACCACCGAGTCCCCGGACTGCGAGTTCGCCACGGCCGCCGCCTTCCATTGAATGGGAAGTCCAGCCTACCGCGTGCGGATGCGGGCAAGGCGCCCGGGCGCCCAAGTGCCGGGCGGTCAGGCCGCCGTCGTCCTCTGCCTGATCCGGCGCCATGCGCCCGGGGCCAGCACCACGGCAATGCCGACGGCGGCGCCGATTACTGTCTCGATGATGCGGTCCCGCAGCAGGATGGACGGCGAGGCCGGCACCACCAGGAGCGTCGACACCAGCGCCAGGGGCGTCACGAAAACCTGCGCCAACAGGTACTGGCGGATGATGAACATCTCGGCACCGAACTGGCACAGCGCCATCACCAGTACGGTCTGCCAGGGCTGCAGGCCCACCAGCAGCACCGCGGCCAGGACGAGCAGGCCCAGGACGGTGCCGATGATTCTTTGGATCCCACGGCGCACCCGGTGCCGGGTGGTGTGGCCCACCAGGGGGACCACGGCAGCCACCATGGCCCAGTAGTTGTGCCCGAATCCCAGGCGCTCCCCCGCCCACGTGGCAAGGGTTCCGGCAAGGCCGGCGGCCACCAGGTAGCCGAGGCCCTCCAGCCATGCTGCACGTTTTTCCGCCGGGGTGCGGCGGATGCGGGGCGGGCGGGCCCAGGGCGTGCGGTGGCTGGGAAGGATGCGCGAAGAGAACCCCACCAGCAGGGCGAACACCGTGGTGAGCACCGCCACCAGCATGCCCTGCCACAGCGGCGGCTGGTTGGGAATGGAGGCGATGGCGGCGAAGGCGAAGATGTGGAAGAGCGAACCGGCAGGGCGCAGCCGGAGCCAGGAAATGGCCACGGAGCACGCGCCGGCCACCAGCGTGGTGGCCAGGACCAGCAGCCAGGTGTGGGTGGCGGCGTCCAGGCCCCATGCCGGACCCATGCGGGCGGCGAGCGCCGCCAGGAGCATGACCAGCAGCATCAGCAGACCGGCCCGCAACTGCAGCACAAAACGGACGGCGTGCGGTTCACCGCGGCCGTAAATTCCGGTGAAGGCTCCAAAGGACGCAAAGATGGCCAGGTCCAGCCGGCCCAGCAGCACCAGCGTGATCAGGGGCACGAAGACGCCCACGGCACACCTGAACGCGGGGTGGTGGTCCTTGTTGCCGGGGCCAATGCTGAACATTTCAGCAAACATCTTCACGGGCAGCGCCTTCCTGGGGTCGATCTTGACGGGCGGCCGCGCTGACGTTCCCGGTAAATCCTACGGGCCGGCCCCCGGAAGGCGCCCGGCGCGTTCCCATGAATGGAATGCAGGGGCAACGCAGCGGAAACAGCGCGGCACGAAGCTTGTCTCATGAAGCCCTCTCCCCACTCCACGCCCGCCGCTGAACTGCGCTGCGAGGTCTGCGGCCTGATGCCGGAGCCGCCCAAGGCCCGGCTGACCCTGGCGAACGTCGCCGTGATGCTGCCCATCGAGTTACTGGTCCACGCCCTGGTGGTGGAGACCCATCTTCCCTATGTGGCCAAGGTGCTGGTGCTGGCCCTGGCCGCGACAGTCCTGGTGATCTGGGTGGCCGAGCCGTCGGCGGCCCGGATCCTGCTGCGCTGGCTGCATGCCCCGGCCCTGCGGCACCGGCGGCAGCTGGCGTCGGCGCCGTCGCTGTGGCGGGCGCGGACGCTGCTCCGCGACCAGCCCGGTTCGCTGCAGCGGATCACAGCGGCGCTGGCGCGGCTGGACACGAACATCCTGGGCATCCACGTCCACCCGGTGGCGGACGGCGTCCTGGACGAGTTTGTCCTCTCGGCGCCCGGGGAGGTGGGCGAGCGGGAGCTACTGGCGGCCCTTCACGACGGCGGCGGCACGGCATCCCACGTCTGGCCCACCACCGCCCTCGCCATGGCTGACGGGCAAACCCGGGCGCTCAGCCTGGCGGCGCGCATCGCTGCCGGCCCGGAGGAACTGCCCCTGGCTGTGGCGGAGCTGCTGCACGCACGGATCGTGCCGCCGTCGGACGGCCGCTTAAAGACGCCCGACGACGGGACGCACCTGAAGATTCCCACGGCATGGCATGGCCCCATCACCTTCGCCCGGCCGGGGGAGCCGTTCACTCCTGCCGAGTCTGCGCGGGCGCACCGGCTGGCTGAGCTGGCTGAGATCCTGTCCCACCGGCAGGCCGGGTCCCCAGGAGCACATTGAGCCCCCACCCGAGGGCCGTTACCAGGACGACGGCGCCGGCCATGGAGGCCAGCTGGACCGGGCTGGACAGGATGCCCAGGCTGACAATCAAGGTCGTTGCGCCTGCCGGCGGGTGGGGCAATCCGAGCCAGGTCAGCACCAGGGTGGTGATCCCCACGGACAGTGCGCCGCTGACCACATACAGCGGGGTCAGGCCGCCCACCGGCGCGGGAGGCTGGTCCTGCAGCCCCAGGGCATAAAGGCACAGGGCGCCGGCAGCCAATCCGACGCCGTGCCCCACCAGGGTGTTCACTGGCCGCGATGCTTTTTGTTCGGGCGATTCGAAGAACAGCATCACCGTTGGCCCCAGGCTTGGGAACAGCCAGGGCAGGTGCATCAGGAGGCCCGCCACGCCGCCGGCGGCGAGGACCACGATCGCCAGGACGGCAGCGTAGAGGGCGGCACCCAACGCATTCATGCGCTTCTTCGCCCGGTCCAGGAGCGAGGGGTTCATTGCGGTTCCTTTCCGGCCCATTAGTGAGTCGACGATCGGTCGTTCCGCCGCCGCTATTTGGCCATTACCCCCCGGACAGCGGTCACAATCGGTCCGAAACCCCTCCGGACGGGTCGATCGGGAAAAGTCCTTGACAGTGGCGCGAGTCACTCCTAACTTTGATTTTGGGATCCCAAGTTGGGATCCCAAAACCCAATCCGTTGGATGCTCCGGACCGTCCAGCGCCTCCCCGGCCGGCAGGGATCGACTCCTGCCTGGCACGCTGCACGCACGTTCCCACCCTCCCCCATCCGCAAACTTCCCCGTGAAGGAGAAGCTGTGTCCATCCCAAACACCGAAACAACGGCCACGTCCGACGAGGCCGCACCCCAGACCACGGAACAATCCGGAAAGGGCGGCACGCAACGGCGCACTGCCGTCCGCTGGAAGCTCTTCCTGCTGCTCCTGGTCCTGGTCTCCGTCAACTACATCGACCGCGGCTCCATTTCCGTCGCGCTGCCCATCATCCAGAAGGAATTCAACCTCGCTCCCGAACTGGTGGGCCTGCTGCTCTCGGCGTTCTTCTGGACCTACGCCCTGATGCAGGTGCCCGTGGGCTGGCTGATCGACAAATTCGGTCCACGCAAGGTCATGACCGCCTCCTGCATCGGCTGGGGCGCCGCCACAGCGGCCTCCGGCATGGCAGGAGGGTTCCTCAGCATGTTCATCGCCCGGCTCGGAATCGGCGTGACCGAGGCCGGCGTGATGCCGGCAGGCGGCAAGCTCAACGCCATCTGGATGCACAAGTCAGAACGCGGCCGCGGCGCCACCATCCTGGACGCCGGCGCACCCCTCGGCGCCGGCCTGGGCGGCATCATCATTGCCGGCCTCATTGCCTCCACCGGCAGCTGGCGCTGGGCCTTCGTCATCGCCGGTGCCGCCACCGTCCTCATGGGCCTGGCCGTCTGGTGGTACGTCCGGGACAATCCCCGCCAGCACCGCGGCGTCAACGACGCCGAAGCCGCCTACATCGAAGCATCGCACGCTGCCGAGGACGCAGAGGCTGCCGTGGATGGCAGCAAGGGTAGGCGCGGCCTGCTTCCCTACCTCAAATTCCGCTCCTTCTGGGCCATGTGCCTGGGCTGGCTGGGCTTCAACGGCGTCTTTTATGGCCTGTTGACCTGGGGCCCGCTGTACCTGGCCCAGGCCAAGGGCTTCGACCTGAAGACCATCGGGTGGTCCACGCTGGTGATCTTCGGTGCCGGGTTCGTCGGCGAAATCATCGGCGGCACCATCGCCGATAAGTGGCGCGCCTCCGGCGCCTCCGCCAACCTGGTCATGCGCACCCTCCTGGGTATCTCCAGCGCCGTGGTCATCGGCGGCCTGGTGGGCGTCACTGTGGTCCCTGATGCCACCACCGCCGTGGTCCTGCTCTCGCTGGTCCTGTTCTTCCTGCGCTGGGTGGGCCTGTTCTGGAGCATCCCGTCCATCCTGGGCGGCCGCACCAACGCCGGCGTCCTGGGCGGGGCCATGAACCTCAGCGGCAACATTTCGGGCTTCGTCACCCCGATCGTGGTCGGCCTGATCGTGGGTGCCACCGGTTCCTACACCTGGGCGCTGCTGTACTTCGTAGGTTCCGCGGTGATCATGGGCGCATCAGTGCTCACCCTGAACTACAACAAGCGGCTTCCTGTCTAAGCTGACCCTCGCAGGGAAACCTGCAACCACTGCCCCTGCAGCCGGGAGCAGTGCCCGCACAAAATCCGAATGGAGCATCATGCTGACTGCAGAAGAGACCCAGGACAAGGACCGCCCCCTCCGCGAGACTGTCCGGGACACCCTCCGCACCCGGATTTTCGAAGGACACTATGCTCCCGGCACGCGGCTGGTGGAACGTGACCTGGCAGCCGAGTTTTCCGTGTCCCGGCTGCCGGTCCGCGAGGCCCTGCGCATGCTCCGCCAGGAGGGCCTGATCAGCGACCGTGGTGCCCGCGGGGCCGAGGTGAGCAGCCTTAGCGCCAAAGACGTCGAGGACCTCTTCGATGTCCGCCAGTCGCTCGAGGTCCTCGCCTGCCGGCTCGCCGCCAGGCGCGCCACCAAGGACGACCTCTCCTACCTCAAGGGCCTGCTGGACAACGCCGAGGCCTTCCTGGCCAAAGGTTCCGTCATGGAGGCCCACCGGGCCAACAGCGAATTCCACGACGCCATCACCGCCATCGCTGACAACAACTTCCTTAAGTCCGCCCTGGAGCCCCTCCAGGGCCGGATGCACTGGCTGTTCCGGCACGTCAGCGACCTGCCGGAACTCATCCAGGAACACCGCGAACTCTACGCCGCCATCGCCAGCGGCGACCCCGACCGGGCCGCTGCCCAGTCCGCATCCCACATCGGAAAGTACCGGGACCAGTTCCCCGAGGACTTCCAGAAGACCGAACCAGAATTCCACCGGAAGAGAAAATGAAACTCCTGGTCATCAACCCCAACATCAGCGCAGATGTCACGGCGCTGATCGAATCCGAGGCAATCCGTTCCGCCTCCCACGGCACCGAACTGCTGGTCCGGACCGCCGGCCACGGCGTGGAATACATCGAAACCCGCTTCGAATCCCTGATCGCCGCCGGCGCGGTGGCCGAGATCATCGCCGAACATACCCAACCGGGAGCTGATCCCGTGGATGCCGTTGTGGTGGCCGCCTTCGGTGATCCCGGCATGCCGGCCCTCAAGGAGCTGGCCGGGGTGCCCGTCATCGGCATCACCGAGGCAGCCCTGTGCGCAGCCGCGCTGCAAGGCCACCGGTTCTCCATCATTGCCATCTCGGACCGGATCAAGCCCTGGTACCGCGACTGCGTCGAGCAGTTCGGCCTGGCTGGCAGGCTTGCCTCCATCCGCTCCATTAAGGACGCCCTCACCGGGATAGCCTCCGTCCAGGAGGACTTCCGGGAAACCCTGCTGGCACTGAGCCGGCAGGCCGTGGCAGAGGACGGCGCCGACGTCGTAATCCTCGCCGGCGCCCCGCTGGCAGGCCTGGCCCGTGAACTCAACGGACAGATCCCCGTGCCCGTGGTTGACGGCATTTCCGCCGGCATCCGCATGGCCGAGGCGGTGGCCGCCCTGCAGTCGGGGCAGCACCGCGCGGGCGCTTTCGCCCCTCCCCCGCCAAAGGACCGCAAGGGCCTGTCCGGCAACCTGGACGCGGCCCTCGCCGCCCGCCAGGAGCACGCCGAAACCCCGCAGCCCGCCGCCTAAACACACTTCACCATTCCAAGGAGGACACCGATGTCCCACCAGCCAGACCTCGTCATAGCCAACGCCACCGTCGTCAACAGCACCGGCCGGCAGGAAGCCCACATTGTGGTGCACGAAGGAAAGATCGCCGCCCTCGTCGACGCCGCCCGTCCGGTCCCCGCGGCGGCCCGCAGCATTGACGCCACCGGAAAGCTCGTGATCCCCGGCGGCGTGGACGGCCACTGCCACGTGGCGCAGGTAACGGGACGCTTCCGGACCCTGGACGATTACCGGACCACCTCCACGGCAGCGCTGTGGGGCGGCACCACCACCATCATCGACTTCGGAATTCCCCGCGACGCCCAGGAAACCCCGCTGGCGGCGGTTCTAAACAAGAAGGAACTCGCCACCGCGTCCCGCTGCGATGTTGCCCTCCACGGTGCCGTGGTCAGCTGGGACGAAACGGTGCCCTGGCAGCTCGAACAGTTGGCCGCAGAAGGCGTCCGCTCGGTGAAGATGTACACCACCAACCGCGGGACCACCATGGCTGACGGCGACACCATCCTGAAGGTCATGCGGGAAATGGTCCGGCTGGACGGCCTCACGTACATCCATGCAGAGCACGACCCCATCATTGCCGACTGCACCGAACAGCACGCACAGGACGGCCGCATCGGCATCGGGCACCTGCACCGGACCCGGCCGGAGCTGGCCGAGGAGATTTCCGTGAAGGAAACCCTGGCGATGGCCGAATACACGGGCGCGCCGGTCTATTTCGTCCACCAATCCACCGCCGGCGCCGTGGACCTGGTGTCGCAGGCCCGGGAGCGCGGGCTTGATGCCTACTCCGAGACCTGCCCGCACTACGTCACCCTGGACGACTCCGTGTACGCCTCCACGTTCCCGGAGTGGTTCGCCTGCTGCCCGCCCATGCGCAGCGCGGAAACCGTGGCCGCCCTCAAGGAGCGGCTGGTGTCCGGCGCCATCCACACCATGTCCTCCGACCACTCCTGCTACGACCTGTCCCAGAAGCGGGAGCGCACCGATGACGTCCGCGCCATGCCACACGGGCTCCCTGGCGTGGAGACGCGCATGCCGGTCACCTTCACGGCGATGATGTCCGCCGGCGCCACCGTTGAGCAGTTCGTCAGCGCCTTCGCCGCCGAACCCGCACGGATCAACGCCGTCCCCGGCAAGGGCCGCATCGCCGAAGGGTTCGACGCCGACCTGGTGGTTTTCGATCCCGCCGAGGAACGCACGGTGAACGGCGCAGCCCTGCACATGGGCACGGACTTCTCACCCTTCGACGGGAAGGCACTCACGGGCTGGCCCGCCGTCGTGGTTTCCAACGGCCGCGTGGTCCTGGACGCGGACGGCTTCCACGACCCCGGCGCCGCCGGCCGCTTCATCCACCGCAACGGCTTCCGGCAGCACCAGACCGTCCCCGAAGCCGCCCACCTGCCCGCCGCCCTCGCCTAGGAGCCCCCATGCCTGCCACTTCACGCCCCCGCAGGATCGGCATGATCGTGCCGTCCTCCAATACCTGCCTGGAACCCCAGACGTACCGCATCCTTGGCAGCCGCACCGACGTCACGGTGCACTTCACCCGGATCCCGGTCACCCGGATCGCACTGGACGACTCCTCTGACCGGCAGTTTGAGCCGGCCGTCATGCGCGCCGCCGCACAGCTGCTGGCGACGGCGGACGTCGACGTCATCGCCTGGAACGGGACATCGGGTTCATGGCTCGGTTCGGCCCATGACCGGGAGCTGGCCGGTGACATCACCGGCGCCACCGGCATCCCCGCCACCACCTCCACCCTTGCCTACCTCGAGGCCTTCCGGACCTTCGGCACCGAGCGGATCGGCCTCTTCACGCCCTACACCGCCGACGTAAACCGGCAAATCATCGAATCGTACGGGCGGGAGGGCATCAAGACGCTGGACCACCGGGCGCTGGGCCTGAGCGACAACGAGTCCTTTGCCCGCGTCACGGACGACGAGATGAGGCCCGGGTCCCTGGAACTGGCCGCCGCGTCCCCCGACGCCCTGGTATACCTGTGCACCAACCTTTACGGCGCAAACATCACCGCTGAGGTTGAGCAGATGTCCGGGGTGCCGGTGCTGGATTCCGTGGCGGTCACCCTCTGGCACGCGCTGAAACTGGCAGGCGCGCCGCTGCTGGAACCGCGGTGGGGCAGGCTCCTGGCGTAGCCGGCCCTTCCCCGGCGGGGCCACCTCCGCAGGACCCTACATCCGCAGGGTGAGGGCTCCGGGCTCCATGGTCATGAGCACGTGCTTGCCCTGGCCCTCGTGGTCGCCGTCCAGCTGGTAGTCGTCCTTGTGCTCCAGGGTGATCTCCACGGTCTTGCCCTGGAAGTACTCCACGGCGGTGTCCTTGCCCCGGCCCCTGCCGATCATGCCCGCCACCACGGAGAGCCAGCCCAGCTTGCCGTGGTGGGGGGCCAGCACGGCAATGTCCAGCAGCCCGTCATCCACCTTGGCGTCGGGGAAGATTTCCAGGCCACCCTGGACCTTGCCGCAGTTGCCCACCATGACGCTGCGGACGCCGCGGTGCACCACGGATTTGCCGTCGATCACCACGGTTGCCTTGACGGGCTTGCCGGGCAGGTTACGGATGCCGGCGTCCACGTAGGCCAGCCAGCCCACCTTGTCCTTCAGGTCCTCGTTGGTGTCGGCCATGATGGTGGCGTCGTAGCCCATGCCGGCCATGACCAGGAACAGCTGCTCCTGGTCCGGGTCGCTGCGCCGGGCCCGGACCACGTCGATCTTCCGCTCGGCGCCGATCAGCGCCCCGGCCATGGCGCCGTCGTAGTCGGTCACGTCCATGCCCAGGTTGCGGGCCAGCAGGTTCCCGGTCCCCAGGGGCAGCAGGCCCATGGGGGTGTCGCCGCCGGCCAGGACCTCGGCGACGCACCGCACGGTGCCGTCACCGCCAGCAGCGATCACGATGTCCGCGCCCTGCGCGAGCGCCTCCTTCGCCTGGCCGACGCCGGGATCCTCCTTGGTGGTTTCCAGCCAGATGGCCTCGCCCCAGCCGTTTTCCACGCAGTGCTTGGCCACCAGGCCGCGCACGTCGATGTCCACCGGCTTGGCGGGGTTGACGATGATGGCGGCGCGCTTGGGTGAAGTGGAGCTGGTGTCAGTCATGGCGTCCTCTGATGGCGGATGGAAAGCAAGCTTCTGAAAGAAGGGTAACCCGGCGGCGGGCCCGTACCGCGCCTAAAGGGCCTTCACCGCGCCCAGCACCTGGGCCAGGGATTCCTTGGCATCGCCAAACAGCAACGAGGTCTGCGGTTCATACAGCAGGTCGTTTTCGATGCCGGCGAATCCCGGGCGCATGGACCGCTTCAGGAACACCACCTGCCGCGCCTCCGCCACCTCCAGGATGGGCATCCCGAAAATAGGGGAACCGGAGGACGTCTTCGCCGCCGGATTCACCACGTCGTTGGCACCCACCACCAGGGCCACGTCCGCGGTCTTGAACTCCGGGTTGATCTCGCCCATCTCCTTCAGTGATTCGTACGGCACGTTGGCCTCGGCCAGGAGGACGTTCATATGGCCCGGCATGCGCCCGGCGACGGGATGGATGGCGAAATCCACCTCGATCCCCCGGGCTTCCAGGGCCAGCGCCAGTTCCGCGGCCGTGTGCTGGCCCTGGGCCACCGCGAGTCCGTACCCCGGGACGATGATCACCCGCTGGGCGTAGCCCAGCAGGACCGCCACGTCCTCCGCCGACGACGAACGAACGGGACGTTCGCTCACCGCGGTGGATCCCGCCGTCGACCCTCCCCTGAAGGCCCCGAACAGGATGCCCGCCACGCTCCGGCCCATGGCCGCGGCCATGGCCCGGGTCAGGATGGTGCCAGAAGCCCCCACCAGGGTTCCTGCCACCACCAGCAGGACGTTGCCCAGCACCAGTCCGGACGCCGCAACGGCCAGGCCGGTGAAGGCATTCAGCAGCGAGATGACGATGGGCACGTCGGCGCCGCCCACCGGCAGCACCAGCAGGACACCGGCGGCAAGGCCCAGGGCAAGCAGCAGGACGGCCAGCGGCAGCGAACCGGTGATGACCACGGCCACGCCGGCGGCCACCGCGGCCAGCAGGACCACGGCCATCACCACGGGAAGCCCGGGGAACACGACCGGGCGGGTGGTCATGAGTTCCTGCAGCTTGGCGAAGGTGATGCCCGAGCCGGCAAAGGAAACGGCGCCCACCAGGAGCGTGAAGACGACGGCCACGCGCACCCAGGGGTTGTCCGCATGGCCCAGTTCCAGCAGGGCCACCAGGGCTGCCGCACCGCCGCCCACGCCGTTGAACAGGGCCACCAGCTGGGGCATCTGGGTCATTTTCACGCGGCGGGCCACGGGTGCCGCCACCACTGATCCCACGGCGATGGCGCCCAGGATCCAGGGGATGTTCTCCAGCCGGGCGGACAGAAACACGGTGGCGACGGCGATCAGGGCGCCAAGTGCGCCCACCAGGTTTCCGCGGCGGGCGGTCCGCGGGGAGCTGAGTCCGCGCAGCGCCAGGATGAAGCAGACGGCCGCGGCGAGGTAGAGCAGCGACGTCCAGACCGGGGCCAGGAGACTCATTTGTTGCCCGCCCCCTGCCCGGGCCCGGCCTTGGCGACGTCCCGCTTGGCATGGAACATGTGCAGCATCCGGTCCGTCACCACGAACCCGCCCACCAGGTTGGCGGTGGCAAGGACGACGGCGAGCAGCGCCACGGCCAGGACCCACGGGTCTGCTGCCTGGCCGGCCACGATGATGGCACCCACCAGGATGATCCCGTGAATGGCGTTGGCGCCGGACATGAGCGGCGTATGCAGGGTGCTGGAAACCTTGGACACCACTTCGAAGCCGACGAACACTGCCAGGACCGTGATGGTCAGCAGGGCTGTTCCATCCATCAGAGCCTTCCTTCCTGCCGGGCTGCCGCTGCCGCACCTGTACCGGCCGCGGCCCGTGCCGTGAGCAGTTCCGCCGTGGGCTGGTGCCGGACCCCACCGTCGTGCGTGAGGCAGGCGCCGGCCACCACTTCATCGTCGAAATCCAGGGTGAGCGCACCGTCGCGGACCAGCAGGGCCAGCAGGTTTGCCACGTTCTTGGCGTAGAGGCGGGAGGCGTCGGACGCCATCGCGGAAGCGGGATCCTTCAGGCCCACCAGGGTGATGTGCCCGGTACCGTCGGCGGTGGGGATTGGAATGTCCTGGCCCGGCGCGGAGCCCTCCACGTTGCCCCCGGACTCCGCGGCGAGGTCGACGACGACCGACCCCGGGCGCATCCCCTGCACCATCTCCCGGGTCACCAAAAGGGGAGCCGGCCGCCCGGGGACCGCCGCCGTCGTAATCAATACGTCCGATTGCGCCACGTGCGGTGCCAGCAGCTGCCGCTGCCGGGTGCCGGCGTCGGAACTCAACTGCCGCGCATAGCCACCGGCCGCCTCCGCCGTCTCAAGGTCCAGCCGGATGAAGGTGCCGCCCATGGACGCCACCTCGTCCGCGGAGGCGGGCCGGATGTCGTTGGCGAAGACGCGGGCACCCAGCCGCTTGGCGGTGCCGATGGCCTGCAGCCCGGCCACGCCGGCGCCCAGGACCAGGACGCGGGCCGGCGGGATGGTTCCTGCGGCCGTCATGTAGAGCGGGAAGAACCGCGGCAGCCGGATGGCGGCCTCGAGGACACACCGGTACCCGGCCACCAGCGCCTGGGAGGTGAGGGCGTCCATGGACTGCGCGCGGGAAATGCGCGGCACCAGCTCCAAGGCGAAGGAGGTGACCCCGGCGTCCGCGAGCGCCTGGACGGCGGGCAGCTCGGACGACGGCGACGCGAGCCCCACCGTCACGGCGCCCCTTCTGAGGGATGCAGCGGTGTGCGCATCCAGCGGGCGGACATGGGCCAGGAGGTCCAGCGCGGCGTTATCCAGGCCGGGGACGATGGTGGCGCCGGCGTGGTGGTAGGCGGAATCCGGGTGGCCGGCGCCGTCCCCCGCCCCGGTTTCCACCAGGACCTCCAGGCCCATCCCGGCCAACTGCTTCACAGTGTCGGGAGTGGCGGCCACACGCCGCTCGCCCTCCCGGCGTTCCCGCGGAATCCCCAGCTTCACCCGCTGACTCCTCTTCCTGACGAGCGCTGCAGCGGCTCTGCTGCACGCAGTTGGCTAGAGTCTAGGGCCACCGCTCCCGCTGCGGGAGTGGCCTTGCCGGCTTCGGTGGCAAAGCGTTATCTCGCATCTCCTGCCGGGCCCTGCGGCGGCCCGCCGTAGTCAAGCGCTATGCGGCGGGCGGTTTCCATCAGCTGCGGCAGGACCGACGCTTCGATGTCCTGGGCGGCGGCGCGGTGTGTCTGCAGCGAAACGTTGGCCGCGGCCACCACCTCGTGTCCCCGCCGGACCGGCACCGCCACGCCGCGCAGGCCTTCCTCCAATTCCTGCGAGACCATGGACCACCCCCTGGCCCTGGCCGCCTCCACTTCCGTCCGCAGGTCCTCGACGCTGCCGATGGAGTGGTCGGTGAAGCGGTGCAGCCGGACCGAGTGGAAGTACTCCTCAAGCTGCGGGGCGGGCAGGCCGGCCAGGAGGACCCGGCCCATGGAGGTGGCCCATGCCGGGAAGCGGGTACCGACGGTAATGGACACGCTCAACAGGCGTGGCGAGGGGACGCACGCAACGTAGACCACGTCACCGCCCTCGAGAATGCAGAGGGAGGTGGTCTCGTTAAGCTCTGCTGCGAGGTCCCTCAGGTGCGGCTCCGCCACCCTGGGCAGGGTCAACGCAGCAAGGTAGGACCTGCCGATGTCCAGGGACCGCGCCGTCAGCTCAAAGGCAGGCCCGGCCGGATGGAGGTAGCCAAGGTCGGCCAGGGTGAGCAGGAAACGCCGGGCGGAAGCGCGGGTCATGTCCGTCCGTGCGGCGACCTGCGAGACGGTGAGCCGGGGCTGGTCCGCGGTGAAGGCGAGCAGGACGTCAAAGGCCTTTTCCACCGACTTCACGAAGTAGCCTGCCTGCTCCTCCACTCCTGTTCCTCCCCGGACCGATGAACGCGCTCCGGCACTGGCTTGCCGGGCTTTTCGCACCTGTCCGATCATATCGGGCAGCGGTGCCGTCAAAGGGCCGCCGGGAGGCAGGGCCTAATGCCCGTCCCGTAGCCGGACCAGCGTTTCCTGCAGCAGCGTCCGTGCCCGGGCGTCCAGCCCGAGCAGCGGCACCATGGCCACCGCCTGTTCGCGGAGGTGGTCCCACCCGTCAATGGACCGGATACCCATCGCCTGGGCGCAGGCGACACTGGCGGTGCTGTGGCGGGCGTAGACGAAGTCGTAGAGCACGGCGTCGGGTGCCAGTGCCGAGCCGCCCCAGGCAGGCCCGTCGGAGGTGCTCTTCCCGATGGGGGTGGCGTTGACGATCAGGGATGCTTCCGCGGCGAGGTCCTGCGCCTGCTGCCACGTGACGTCCCGGGCGTTGATGCCCAATTCCCGGGCGAGCTCCAGCAGTTCGTGCGACGCCTGCGGGTCCCGGTCGGTGATGGACACGGAGCCCACGTTGTCCCTGATGGCGATGAGGGCCGCGCGCGCCGCCCCGCCGGCGCCGAGCAGCAGGGCATGGCGCTGGTAGGCACCGCCGAGGAGTACTTCGATAGCGGTGATGTCGGTGTTGTGCGCCAGCAGTGTGTGGTCCTGCCGCACCAGCAGGTTGCAGGCACCGCTCAGTCGTACCGGCTCCGCGGCAACGTCTGCGGTTTCGGCGGCCCAGTGCTTGTGCGGCATGGTGACATTGGCGGCCACCATGTCCGGTGCCAGGAGCCTGGCGCGGACGGCGGCCAGGTCACCGTCCGGCGCCACATCCCAGGCCTCGTAGGTCCAGCCGGTGCCAAGTCCGCGCAGGACGGGATTCCACAAGCCGGGCGACATGGCCTGGGACGCCGCCGATCCGATCAGGGCCAGGCGGGAAGGCTGCGTACTCGGTTCCATCTGTTTCCTCCACCTTTCGCGGGCAGCGGCGTTGTGATTGGCGTCACCAGCTAGTATTCTCGATCTAGGCGCATTTCGCACACTTGTTCGTTATGCGTACAAATTATCAGTCCCCCGCCTTCAGCGTGGAAGGAAACCCCGAAATGACCGACATCGCAGCAGGAGCCCAGGCCCAGTCCACGCCTGAGGAACAGCGCCGGCTCAAGCGCGCCAGGAAGGCAGCGCTGGCCGCATTCCTCGGCGGCGCCCTGGAGTATTACGACTTCTTCATCTATGCCACCGCCGCTTCCCTGGTCTTCTCCAAGATCTTCTTCCCGGCCGGCGACCCCACGGTTGCCCTCCTGGCATCCTTCGCCACCTTCGGCGTGGCCTACGTGGCGCGCCCCTTCGGCGCAGTGGTGTTCGGCCACCTGGGCGACAAGATCGGCCGGAAGAACACCCTGGTGCTCACCCTGGTGCTCATGGGCAGCGCCACGTTCCTCATCGGCGCCCTGCCGAACTTCGATACCGCAGGGTACTTTGCCCCGGCACTGCTGGTCCTGCTCCGCCTGCTGCAGGGCCTCTCCGCCGGAGCCGAGACCGCCGGAGCATCGGCCCTCTCCACGGAAGAGGCGCCTGAGGGGCGGCGCGGCTTCTTCGCCAGCTTTGCCATGAGCGGCATCTCCTTCGGCATCGTCCTGGCGTCCCTGGCGTTCCTTCCGGTGGCTGCCATGAGCGAGGCCGACCGGATTGCCTGGGGCTGGCGGATCCCGTTCTGGCTGTCCCTCATCGTGCTCATCGTCGCCTATATGGTCCGCCGGTCGCTGGCAGAGCCGGAGGTGTTCGAGGAAAAGCAGGAACACGGCGAACTGGTGAAGCTCCCCTTTGCCAAGATGTTCCAGACGCACCCGGCGCAGTTCTTCCAGGTAGCGCTGATGTCCTTCGAAACTGTCACCAATACGTTCATGCAGTCATTCGGCCTGGCCTACGCCGTATCCGTCGGCGTCCCGGCCTCCACCATGCTCTGGGTCAGCATCGTGGGCAACGTCCTGGCGGTCGTCACCCAGCCGCTGACCGCGCGGCTCTCCGACACGTTTGGCCGCCGCCCGGTCTTCATCATCGGGGTCCTGGGCTCCGGCATCATGATCTTCGTCTACTTCTCGGTGATCGCCACCGGAAACATCCCCATGATCTTCCTGACCAGCACGTTGATCACCGCCGGCACCTACGCCATGTCCAACGCCATCTACCCCGCCTGGTTCTCCGAACTCTTCAACGTCAAGGTCCGCTACTCCGGCATGGCGATCGGGCTTCAAATCGGGATCCTCTGCGCAGGCTTCACACCGCTGCTCGGCACCGCCCTGGTGGGTGCCGACAAGGCGAACTGGGGTCCGGCAGCCTGGATCGTTGCCGGCTCGTCGATCCTCGCCGTGGCCGGGGCGTGGTGGGCGCGTGAGACCGCCAAAACGCCCCTGCGGCAGCTCGGCAACCCGGTCCGGTAGGGCAGGAACCCCGGACAAAAGGGGGCGGACGACGGCGGGAAGCAATCCGCCGTCGTCCGCCCCGTGCGTTGTGCCGGCCCGCCCAGTGAAGCCGTGGTGCATCGCGTGGGAACAGTCCCTGCGCGCTGACGTGTGACAATAAGCGGGATTCGCACATCACACATATTGGGGGAACCATGCCAGAGCGCGCAGAATTCGACGCATCACAACCCGGGGAAGGCGGTACGCCCGCCGAACCCCAGTTCGGGCTGCGGGCTCCCGGGGCATGGACTCCCCCGGTGGCCAGCCAGTTCCAACCGGCAGCGCCGGTCCGCGCAGCCGGTGAGGATGTGGTCCGTGGAGCAATCTTCGCCCTCGCCGCCGTTCCCGTCGGTGTCGCCGCTTGGCTGGTGCTGTGGAACATGGGCTGGATGGCATCGATTGTTGCCTTCATCGCCGCTGCCGCGGCGGCACGGTTGTACGTCCTGGGGACCGGAGGGACGATCAGCCGCCGCGGGGCCTGGGTGGTGACGGCCGTAACGCTCGCAACGGTCCTGCTGTCCTTCTGGGGCGGCATGCTGGTTGATGCCGCCAAGTACCTGGGCGGCGGTTCTCCGCTGACCATGCTGGCCGACGCGGGAACGTGGGACCTGCTCCTTTACAACCTTGCAACGAACCGGGATGTGGTGGACGGGTACGCGGGCGACTTCCTGGTTGCCCTGCTGTTCAGCGCATTGGGCTGTTTCTTCACCCTCCGCCGGCTGTTTGCTGCAACCAGGATCAGCTAGCCGGGCTCCGCTCCTAGCCGCGGGCGGTCAGGTCCGCGGAGATATGCCGGGCGGTGGCCACGATTTCCTGCGCCACGGACGCCAGGTAGGCTTCCCGGTCCGGTTTGGCTTCCACCGTCTGGGCCTGCAGGGACACGTTCACGGCCGCCACCACCTTGGGGCCGTCATAGACGGGCGCGGCGATGGACATGAGCCCCAGCTCCAGCTCCTGGTCCAGCAGGCACCAGCCCTGTGAACGGACGGCGTCCAGCACCTTCAGCAGCTCCGGGACGGTGCCCAGGGCCCGGGGTGTGAGCGGCTTGATGTCCGCCGCCGCCAGGTAGGCCTTGAGGTCCGCAGGCGGAAGGTGCGCCAGCAGGACCCTGCCCATGGAGGTGGCGTAAGCCGGGAACCTGGTTCCCACGGTGATGCCGATGGTCATGATGCGGCGGGTGGTGACCCGGGCAATGTAGGCGATGTCGATGCCGTCCAGCACGGCCGCGGAGGTGGACTCGCCCAGCTTGAGGGACAACTCCTCAAGATGCGGCTGCGCCAGCTGCGGCAGGGACAGCCCCGAAAGGTAGGCGTACCCCAGCTGGAGGACCTTGGCCGTGAGGGCGAAGGTCTTGCCGTCGGTGCGTACGTAGCCCAGTTCGACGAGGGTGTGCAGGAACCGGCGGGCCGTGGCGCGGGTGAGCCCGGTCTGCCCTGCAACTTCGGACAGGGTCATGACGGGGCGCTCTGCGTCGAAGGCGCGGATCACGGCCAGGCCCCGGGCCAGCGACTGGACGTACTGGTCGCTGGCCTGCGGGGCGGACTGGGTATCGGTGCCTGCGGCGTTGGTCATGGTTACCAATCCTAGAGCCGTCCTCAGGCGGCTGCGGCGGCCTTGAGCGGGACAGGCACCAGGTCCTGGAGTTCCTGCAGGGTGCAGCCGAAGGTTTCGCGGACGGTGACGCCGTCCGGGCCGATGAGGAAGACGGCCTTGTCCGTGTAGACCCGGGTGACGCAGCCAACGC
The DNA here is from genome assembly GCF_029581595.2 of Arthrobacter sp. NQ7. Taxonomy (NCBI): domain Bacteria; kingdom Bacillati; phylum Actinomycetota; class Actinomycetes; order Micrococcales; family Micrococcaceae; genus Arthrobacter; species Arthrobacter sp. NQ7. The sequence goes on from NZ_JARFXU020000009.1 coordinate 119,455, forward strand.
CGGTAATCGGGTAGGTGCAGGCATCCACGATCTTGGATGCCCCGTCGCGGGTCAGGAGCGTCATCATGACGAAGACGTCCTTGGCGCCGGTGGCGAGGTCCATGGCGCCGCCGACGGCGGGAATCGCCCCGGGCGCCCCGGTGTGCCAGTTGGCGAGGTCCCCGGTGGCGGAAACCTGGAAGGCGCCCAGGACGCAGATGTCCAGGTGGCCGCCGCGCATGATCGCGAACGAATCGGCCTGGTGGAAGTACGAGGCGCCGGGGAGCTCGGTGACCGGGATCTTGCCGGCATTGATGAGGTCCCCGTCGATCTCGTCACCCTTGGCTTCGGGGCCCATGCCGAGCATGCCGTTCTCCGTGTGGAGGGTGATGTTCTGGTCCTCGGTGAGGTAGTTGGACACCAGCGTTGGCTGGCCGATGCCCAGGTTCACGAAGGACCCGGGCGCGATGTCGCGGGCGACGAGCCGGGCGAGGTCATCCCGGCCCAGGGGCGTGGCGGAGGTCTGGAGGGACGTGTCGGTGAGGCTCATCTCAGGCCACCTTTCCTGCCATGCTGCCGCTGCCGGCAACCTTGACGATGCTGTTGACGTAGATGCCGGGGGTCACGATGTTTTCCGGGTCCAGCCCGCCGGTGGGAACGATCTCGGACACCTGCACGATGGTGTGCTTCGCGGCGGCGGCCATGATGGGGCCGAAGTTGCGGGCCGTCTTGCGGTAGACCAGGTTGCCCTTGCCGTCGGCCTTAAGGGCCTTGACGAGGGCGACGTCGGCATGGATGGGGGTCTCGAAGACCTGCCATTTACCGTCCAGGAACCGGGTTTCCTTTCCTTCGGCGAGCATGGTGCCGTAGCCGGTGGGGGTGAAGAACCCGCCGATGCCGGCGCCGGCGGCGCGGATCCGTTCGGCCAGGTTGCCCTGCGGGACCAGTTCGAGTTCGATCTCGCCGGCCTTGTACTTGGCGTCGAAATGCCAGGAATCGGACTGCCGCGGGAAGGAGCAGATCATCTTCTTCACCCGGCCCTCCTTGATCAGCAGCGCCAGGCCCTGGTCGCCCTGGCCGGCGTTGTTGTTCACCACGGTCAGGTCCGTGGCGCCGCACTCCAGCAGCGCATCGATCAGTTCGAACGGCTGCCCGGCGTTGCCGAACCCGCCGATCATCACGGTGGAGCCGTCCTTGATGCCGGCGACGGCGTCCTGGACCGAATCGACAAAGTTCAGCATGGCTTATGCCTTTCCGTTTGAAGCAGTCACGTTTTCCAGCACCACGGCCAGGCCCTGGCCCACGCCGATGCAGATCGCGGCCACACCCCAGCGTTCACCCGAGGCCTGCAGCGAGCGGGCCAGGGTGCCCAGGATCCGGGTGCCGGAAGCACCCAGCGGGTGGCCCATGGCGATGGCCCCGCCGTGGCGGTTCACGATGGAGTGGTCAATGCCCCAGGCGTTGATGCAGGCCAGGGACTGCGCGGCGAAGGCTTCGTTAAGTTCGACGGCGCCCACCTGGTCCCAGCCGATGCCCGCCTTGGCGAGGGCCTTGTTCGCCGCCTCCACCGGCGCGTAGCCGAAGTACTGCGGATCGTTGGCGTGCGCGCCGCGGCCTGCGATCCGGGCCAGCGGGTCCAGCCCCAGCAGCCCCGCGGCAGCCTCGCTGCCCACCCAGGCCGCGGAGGCGCCGTCGGACAACGGGGACGCGTTCCCTGCCGTGACCGTTCCGTCCTCGGCACGGAACACCGTCTTCAGGCCGGCCAGCTTCTCCGCCGACGAACCCGGCCGGATGCCCTCGTCCCGGACCAGGTCCGTGCCGGGCACCGGGGTGACCAGGGTGTCGTAGAACCCTTCGTCCCATGCAGCGGCGGACAGGTTGTGCGAGGCCGCGGCGAATTCGTCCTGCGCCTCGCGCGTCACGCCGTACTTTTCGCGGAGCCGCTCGGTGGCCTCGCCCAGGGAGATGGTCCACTCCTTCGGCATGGCCTTGTTCACCAGGCGCCAGCCCAGCGTGGTGGAGGCCAGCGTCATGTCCCCGGCCGGGTACGGCTTCTCGGTCTTGGGCAGCACCCAGGGGGCGCGGGACATCGACTCCGCGCCACCGACCAGCATCAGGTCGGCGTCGCCGGCGTTGATCTGCCGGGAGGCGATGATGGCCGCGTCCAGGGAGGACCCGCAGAGCCGGTTCACCGTGGTGCCCGGGATGGACACCGGGAGGCCGGCAAGCAGCGTGCCCATGCGGGCGATGTTGCGGTTCTCCTCACCCGCGCCGTTGGCGTTGCCGAACACCACCTCATCAATCCGTTCAACATCAAGCGAAGGCGCCCGCTGCACGGACTCCTTGATCACATGCGCGGCAAGGTCATCGGGACGGACAGCCGCGAGGCCGGAGCCGAACTTGCCGAACGGGGTGCGCACGGCGTCGTACACAAAAGCCTGGTTCATGCGGTTTCATCCATTTCTCGAAAGACCTGCTGGGCGGTCTTGAAGGCGGTGTTGGCGGAGGGAACCCCGCAGTAGATGGCGGTCTGCAGCAGGATTTCCTTGATCTCGTCCCGGCTGAGGCCGTTGGTGATGGCAGCGCGGATGTGCATGGCGAGTTCTTCCCAGTGCCCGTGCGCCACCATGGCCGTGATGGTCACGGCGGAGCGCATCTGGCGGGAGAGCCCGGGCCGGGTCCAGATCCCACCCCAGGCGATGCGGGTGATCATGTCCTGGAAGTCCTCGGTGAACCCATCCTTGTTGGCGTTGGCCCGGTCCACGTGCGCATCGCCCAGGACTTCGCGCCGGACCACCATGCCGCCGTCGTAGATTTCCTGGCTGGTGGCGTCGGGCTGGACCGCGCCGTGCCTTGCGTTCCCGCTCACTTGGCAGCCTCCCGCGATTCGGCCCAGGCCATCAGGCTGCGCATCAGGTCCGCGGTGTGGGCCGGTGCCTCCGCGGGGGCCAGGTGCGAGATCCCTTCGACGGTCACGGCGGTGGCGGTGCCACCCCCGGCGGTGATGCCGGTGGCCACTTCCGCGGCCATGTCCGGCGTCGCGACGCCGTCCAGTGCGCCTGCAATGACCTGGGTGGGGACGGTGATGGCGCCGAGCTGGCTCCGCACGTCGAAGCCTGCCAGCGCCTCGCAGCAGTAGGCGTAGCTGAAGCGGTCGGTATCGCGCAGGGAGTGCAGGAGGCGGCTGCTGAACTCGGGTTCGCGGTCCATGAAGCCCGGCGCGAACCAGCGCTGCGCGGAGCCCTGGATCATCACCGGGGTGCCCTGGGTGCGGACGGTTTCGGCACGCTCCAGCCAGGCTTCGGGGGTGCCGATCTTTGCACCGCTGTTCTGCACGGAGAGGCTCCTGAGCCGTTCGCCGAACGTGATGCCCAGCTGCAGGCCGACCGCCCCGCCCAGCGAAACCCCGGCGTAGTGGAAGGCTTCGCCGGGGGTGATGGAGTCGATGAGTTCGACGACGGCGGACGCCAGATCGGCGACGGCGAAGGGCGCAGTGGCGGCGGGCGAGACGCCGTGGCCGGGCAGGTCCCAGGCCACTACGTCAAAGTCGTCGCCGAGCAGGGTGGCCACGCGGTTCCACAGGATGGATGAGGTGCCCAGGGACGGGCCCGCCACCAGCAGGGGGTGGTCGCCCAGCGGCCGCTGGGGCGACAGCAGCGCTGCTTTCAGGGCTGGTTTAGCCACGGGAAGCTCCGTTCAGATGGGAAGGGTTCGGTTCGGAAGTGGGGGGAACGTGGTCGGGAAAGGCAGCCACGATGCGGTGCGCGATCTCCGCCGCCTGGCCGAGATAGCTGGCCGGGTCAAGGAGCTCTTCCAGCCGTGTGTCGGACACGACGGCGGCCGGGACAGCGTCGCGGAGCAGCTTCCGGTAGGTTCCGGCCTGGTCGGCAGGGGCTGTGTGGAGGGTCTGGTCCACCACGTCCTGCAGCTGCTGCTTTCCGGTGCGGCCGTCCTTCTCCGCCAGCAGGGGTGCCAAGGCGGCGCCAACACCCTCTGCCAGCAGCAGCGGGCCGGCCAGGTCCAGGTTGCGGCGCATGGCGTCAGGGAACACGCGCAGCCCTTCGGCCAGTTCGCGCATATGTCCTGCCGCGCCGAGCGTGAGTGCCAGCAGCTGGCGCAGGGCCGGCCACTCGCTGTGCCATGCCCCGTCAGGGCGTTCGTCGTTGAAGTTCGCGGCGGCCAGGTGCAGCTGGCCGGCCAGGTTGGGAGCCTGCAGTGCGGCGCTGCGGACAAGGACTGACAGGACCGGGTTTTGCTTCTGCGGCATGGCGGAGGACACGCCGCGGCCGGCGGCTTTTGGTTCAGCCAGTTCCGCGACCTCGGGGCGGCTGAGGAACAGCACGTCGGCGGCGATCTTGCCGAAGGCGTCCAGCACGGATGCCAGTGCATGCCCCAGGGATGTGACGGCCAGGCGGTTGGTGTGCCAGGGGGCCGGGGCTGGGGCCAGGCCCAGCTGGGCCGCCAGGGCATCGGCCAGGCTGAACGGCGTCGCCTGGGAGCCGTCCGTCAGCACGGTTCCGGCAGCGAGTGTTCCCGCCGCCCCACCGAACTGCACCGGGAACTCCAGGGCCGCCAGCTGTCGGCCCGCGGCGGCCACGCCGTGGAACCACTGCGCGGCCCGCAGCCCGAACGTGAACGGGAGGGAATGCTGCGTCAGGCTCCTGCCCACGCACAGCGTGTCTGCATGCCGTTCCGCCAGGGCCGCCAGCGCCGCCGTCGTGCCTTTCAGGTCGGCCAGCACGGCGTGGACGGTGTTCCGGGCCAACAGCATCAGGGCCGTGTCCAGCACATCCTGGCTGGTCAGCGACGTGTGCACGGCCTTCGCGGCGCCCACCCCGGCGGTGTCCAGTGCTGCCACATTCTTCCGGAGGCCGGCCAGCAGCGGGATGACCGGGTTGCCGCCACCCTGGGCGCGGAGCGCGATGCCGGCCAGGTCGTAGCGTCCCGGGTCGGCGGCGGAAGCCACGACGGCGGCGGAGCCGGCAGGTGCCAGGTCCGCCCGTTCCAGCACGGCAGCCCAGCCTGATTCGACGGCGAGGATGGCGGCCAGCACTGCCCGGTCCCCTGTCAGCGCCGCCACCAGGGGCGACGCTGAGACGGGACTGAGCAGGCCGGCGTCGGCCTCTTCCGCGAAGGCTCGCAGGTTTCCCAGGGCGGCGTCGGTCACTGGAAGTCCAGGAAGACCGTCTCGCCCTCACCCTGGAGGCGGATGTCGAAGGTGAGGCCGCCGTCGGCGTCGCGGCGGGCGATCAGCGTCTTGCGGCGCTCCGGGTCGAGCGAGCTGAGCAGGGGATCATTGGCCAGCGCCCCGGTGTCCTCCGGCAGGTAGATGCGGGTGAACAGGCGGTTGGTGAGGCCGCGCGCGAAGATTGCGACGGAGATGAACGGTGCGGCGCCCGGCTTGGTGGGGCCTGGGTTGACGGTGGTGAAGGTGTAGACGCCGGTGTTGCCCACGGCGCCGCGGCCCCAGCCGGTGAAGGTGTAGCCGTCGCGGACCAGGGAGCCGGTGCGCTGGACGACGTTGCCCTCGGCGTCGGGCTGCCAGATCTCCAGGATGGCGTCCGGGATGGTGTGGCCGGCGCCGTCATAGACCGTGCCCTGCAGGCGGATGGACCCGGGGAAGCCGGGCGGCAGCAGCTCGTTGTCCTTCTCGAACGGGAGCGCGTAGCCGTAGAACGGGCCAACGGTCTGGCCGGGGGTGGGAACAAGTTTGGTGGCCATTTTTCCTACTCCTCATCGCCTTCTGCGCCCAGCGCCTCGTTTTCGGTCCAGGTCCGCTTGGGCCCGGTCAGGACGATGTCCCAGTTGTAGCCCAGCGCCCATTCGGGCTCGGTCAGGCTGTGGTCGTAGGTGGCCACCAGCCGGTCGCGGGCGTCCTGGTCCACGATGGTCTGGTAGATGGGGTCCAGCGGGAAGAGCTGGTCGCCCGGGAAGTACATCTGGGTGATGATGCGCTGGGTGAACTCCGTGCCGAAGAGCGAGAAGTGGATGTGCGCGGGCCGCCACGCGTTCAAGTGGTTCTTCCAGGGGTACGCACCGGGCTTGATGGTGATGAAGCGGTAGGAGCCGTCCGGGCCGGTGATGCAGCGGCCAATACCCGTGAAGTTGGGGTCGATCGGGGCCGGGTGCTGGTCGCGCTTGTGGATGTAGCGGCCGGACGAGTTGGCCTGCCAGATCTCCACGAGCTGGCCGGCGACCGGGCGGCCATCGCCGTCCAGGACCTTGCCCGAGACGATGATCCGCTCGCCCAGCGGTTCTCCGTTGTGCTGGATGGTCAGGTCCGATTCCAGTGCGTGCACGTCCTGGTGGCCGAAGGCCGGCGAGTAGAGCTCGATGGTCTCGGGGTCGGCGTGGTGCAGGCTCTTGGTGGGGTGGCGCAGGATGCTGCTGCGGTACGGCGGGTAATCCAGGCGCGGCTGGGTCTCGGGCTGCGCGCCGTCCTTGAGCGCCCGCTGGTAGGCCTCGCCGATGGCGCTGATCTCTGCGCTGAGGTCCGCCTGCGACTCGATGGCCTTGTCCAGGGGCTGGTGGGCAGCCTTCGGTTCGGCCGGGGGCACGAGTTCCTCCGACTCCAGCTCTGCGGTGATGTCTTCCGGCACGGCTGGCTCCTTTCTGATCTGTTGGTTGTGCTGGGTCATGTCTTGCTGGTCTAGGGGGTCCTGTGCAGTGAGTCGTACTGCACGGCGTGGCGGACCGGCGCGTTGGGGGCGCCGTAGCCGTCGTAGTTTCCTCGGCGCTCCACCATCTCGAAGAACACGCTGCCCACGGTGGCCGTGTAGAAGTGCAGGAACTCCCCGTCGGCGTCCCGGTCGAAAAGCAGGTTGAGTTCCTGCAGGGTGGCCAGGAACCCGGGCTCAAGGTCGAACCGGGCGTCCAGGTCCTCGTAGTAGTTGGCCGGGATCTGCAGGAATTCCAGGCCCCGGTCGCGTGCCGCACGGGCGGTGGCCACGAGGTCGTCCACGGCGAAGGCGATGTGTTCCTGGTAGGTCTTGCGGACTTCACTGCGGGCCTGCTGGATGGGGGCAAGGTTGAGGACAAGCCGGACCGCCCCATCGGAGGTCTGCATTACCTGCGAGCGGACCAGCCCGCTGGGGCTGGGCACCTCCGCGAAGGGCTGCGGTTCCAGGGCCAGGGCGCTGGTGTAGAACAGGACGGCTTCGTCGAAGTGCTGCCAGGGCTGGGCGAGGTTGACGTGGTCGATCACGGCGGAGGCTTGCGTGGAGGGGTGTTCCAGCCCTTCCCCGAACTCATGCGTCCACGCGGCGGTGCCGTCGGGGCTGCCCTGGCACAGGAAGATTTCGGTGGAGTCCGGGGCTGAGATGCCCTGGAAGACTTCCTCGTCCGCCTGGACTTTGCGGGCCACCACGGGTGCCTTGAGCTGCTGGGCCCGCGCGGAGGCAATCACGGGGGAATCGACGTCGAACCCCAGCGCGGCGATGGCCGGCTCGGCGTGCCGGGCAGCCTGTTCGTTGATGATCACCCGGGCCTGGCCCATGGTCCACAGCTGGACGTCCTTGGTGCGGTGCCGGCCCTGGAACGCGAAGCCCAGCTGGCCCAGGAGCTTCTCCAGCTGCGCGGTGTCGTCCGCCTTCACCTCGGCGAAGTTAAAGCCGGCGGGCTCGTTCACCTTGGGCAGGGTGGCCAGTTCCATGGGATAACGACGGCGGAGGCCGGCTCCGGCGCCGGCGGCACCTTCGGCGTCAGCCAGCCACTTGGCGCTCTGCTCTTCCAGCCAGATCAGGGAGCGCATGGCGTCGACTGCCGTCCGCTCGACGTCGGACTGCCGGAAGACGTCGTTGAAGACCTCCAGCGAGACCGGCCCGGTGTAGCCGGCGCGGACCACGTGGCCCATGAATTTGGCGAGTTCGAACTGGCCCTCGCCGGGGAACACGCGGTAGTGGCGGCTCCAGGAGAGGACGTCCATGGAGAGCTTGGGGGCGTCCGCCACCTGGACGAAGAAGATCTTCTCCGGGCTGAAGGCCTCGATGTGGGAGGTCTCCCAGTCGCGGGAGAGGATGTGGAAGGAGTCCAGGCAGGTGCCCAGGTTGGGGTGGTCCACCATCTCCACCAGCCGGTACGCGTGTTCGTAGTCGTTGACGTACTTGCCCCAGGCCAGTGCCTCGTAGGCCACCTTGATACCGTGGTCACCGGCCAGGTTGGCCAGCTGCGCCAGCTGTTCGGCGCGCAGGCCGTCGTCATCGATGGTGGCGGTGGCAACGTTCGAGCAGACCAGGATGGTGTCCATGCCCAGGCGGGCCATGAGCTTGAATTTTGCCTCCGACCTGCGGAGGTTGGCCTTCAGCAGGTCCGGGGTGACGCCGTCGAAGTCGCGGAACGGCTGGTAGAGGTCCAGGCCCAGGCCAAGGTCGGCGGCCATGGTCCGCACCTGCTCCGGGCTCAGCGGCGAGGTGACCAGGTCCTGCTCGAAGATCTCGATGCCGTCGAAGCCCGCGATGGCGCAGGCCTGCATTTTCTCCTTCAGGGTGCCCGACAGGCAGACGGTGGCGATTCCGGTACGCATCAGGCAGCCACCTCCTCGGCGGCCACAAGTTCCAGGAAGTGGGCGCGCATCCGGTCCGGGTCGGCGTCCAGCCCGGTAAAGATCCGGAAAGCGTCGGCGGCCTGGCCCACCGCCATCCGGCCGCCGTCCAGGACTTCGCAGCCCTTGGCGCGGGCGCCGCGGACCAGTTCGGTCTCGATGGGCCGGTAGACAATATCGGCCACCCAGTGCCGGGATTCAATGAGGTCAAGGTCCAGCGGCACCCCGGGGTGGGCGGCCATGCCCACCGGCGTGCAGTGCACCAGGCCGTCCGCCTGGCCCATCAGCTGCGGCAGCTCCGCCGTCGCGCCTGCCGTCACTGTGCTGTCAGGGAAGAAGCCCTGCAGTTCGGCGGCGCGCTCCGCGGCGCGGGCCGCGTCCACGTCCACCAGGTGCAGCGTCCCGACGCCGGCCGTCAGCAGGGCGTAGGCGACTGCGGAGCCGGCACCCCCGGCGCCCAGCTGGACCACGCGGTCCAGCTTTGCCCCGGGCAGGCCTGAGGACAGCGCGGCGGCGAAGCCGGAAAAGTCGGTGTTGTGGCCGATGAAGCGGCCGTCGCGGATAACCACGGTGTTGACGGCGCCCAGGCGGCGCGCATCGGGGGAGATCTCGTCCAGGTGCTCAAGGACCAGCTGCTTGCACGGGTGGGTGATGTTCAACCCGTTGAAGCCAAGGGTCCGGGCGCTCTGCAGGATGCTGCCCACGGCGTCCCCCGCAAGGCCCAGTTCCAGGAGGTCGATGGGGCGGTAGAGGTAACGCAGGCCCTGCACGTCCCCTTCCCGTTCATGCATGGGCGGGGTGAGTGACGGCGTAACGCCGTCTCCAACCAGTCCCACGAGGTAGGACTCAGTTCGAATACTCATCCGTGCAGCTCCTTTGATAACGGCACCGGCGGCATCCGCAAAGGGGTAAACCGGTGATAGGGATTACAGTACAGCAAATGTTCACTTCTCGCACTACTGTTCGTTATGCGAACGACAAGCTCAGGCCCGTTGTGGCAGGCGGTCGGCGAGTTCGGCCGCGGCCTCCTGCAGGACCGGCACATGGGCCTCCAGTTCCTCCAGGCTGAGGCGGAAGACGGGGACGGCGGTGGCCAGCGAGGCGAAGGCGTGGCCCTGGCTGTTGAGCAGCGGCACGGCCACGGCGCGCATTCCGGCTTCATTCTCCTCATCCATCACGGCGTAGCCGCGGCGGCGCACGTCCTCGACCTCCGCACGGAATGCATCCCGGTCGGTGATGGAGCGCGGCGTGAGGGCTTCAAGGGGAAGTTCGGCGAGCAGGCGCTCCCGCTCACCGTCCTCAGCGAAAGCCACCAGGGCTTTCCCGACGGCGGTGGTGGACAGCGAGCCCAGGTGGCCGGGGTCGCTGGTGACTCGGAAGATCTGGGGCCCGTCCACTTTGCTCACCGTCAGATGGTGGAGGCCGTCACGGACACTGAGGATGGTGGCCTCGCCGGTCCGTTCCGTCACCCGGCGCAGGATGGGCATGGCCGTTCCGGCGAAGCCGTGGTGGTTGGAGACCCGCTGCCCCAGCTGGAAGATCCGCAGGCCAAGATGGTAGCGGCGGCCTTCCGGCTCGTAGTCCACAAAGCCGTCACGGGTCAGCGAGCCGAGCAGGCGGTAGGTGGTACTGAAGGGAAGACCGGCGCGGCGCGAAATTTCCGCGGCACTGGCTCCCCGGGGTTCATCCCCCAGGAGGACCAGCAGTCCGAGGGCCTTGCCCACCATGTCGGTCCGGTCTGCAGGCTTGGTGGCGGCCCTGGGCTCAGGCGGCATGGCATTGACGGGCCCGGCGCCGGCGGCAACAGCGGATTCTTCATCGGCCGCTGTGGTTTGGTTCACAGTCATACCTTGATGTTGCCACAATGTGAGAGCTATTTCTAGATAGTGATTATTTTCTTGACAGGTGACTGCCCTCACAGTCATAGTTTCTATATCGCACAAGTAGCTCCCACCATGTGGCTACTGACGCCGGGTCTTCTTCCGGACTCCAGCCGCACCGCGCCCCGCCCGCACCAAGGCAGCGGCGGCTGCGACGCCCCAGATCCATCCGCGACAATGTCGTCACACCAAAGGAACACCATGAGCCAGACACTTCCGTCCGCAGAGGCGGGTGCCCTCACCCCCACCGGGACGCCGAAAAAGGCGGCCCTCGCCAGCTTCCTGGGCAGCGCCGTCGAGTACTACGACTTCTTCATCTTTGGCTCCGCCGCGGCGCTGATCTTCCCGAAGGTCTTCTTCCCGGACGCCGACACCAACGCCGCCATCATGTCGTTCGCAACCTTCGGGTTCGCCTACGTGGCCCGCCCCATCGGCGCGATCATCCTGGGCCACTTCGGTGACCGCGTGGGCCGCCGCAAGGTCCTGATGTTCACCTTGCTGCTCATGGGAGCCTCCACGTTCGTCATCGGCTGCCTGCCCGACTTCCGCACCGTGGGCTGGTGGGCCCCCGCGCTGCTGGTGCTCGCCCGCCTGTGCCAGGGCCTCTCGGCCGCGGGTGAGCAGGCCGGCGCCTCCTCGATGACCCTGGAGCATGCACCGGACAACCGCCGCTCCTTCTTTACCTCCTGGACCCTCACCGGCACCCAGGGCGGCCAGATCCTGGCAGCCCTCGTCTTCATCCCCGTCCTGGCCCTTCCGGATGAGATCAAGTACGGCATCGGCTGGCGCATCCCGTTCTGGCTCAGCGCCGCCGTCGTGGTTGTTGCCTTCCTGATCCGCCGCACCCTGCACGAGCCGCCGGCGTTCGAGGAAGCCCAGAAGAACGCCCAGATCGCCAAACTGCCGGTCGCTGACCTGCTCAGGGGCCACTGGCGCGACGTCCTCCGCGTGATCTGCTGTGCCTTCATCGCCGCCGTCTCCACCGTGTTCGGCACGCTGGCCATCAGCTACGCCAAGACCGTGGCCGGCGTCGACGGCACCACCACCCTGTGGCTCGTCGTTGGCGCGAACCTGGTGGCCCTGGGCACGCAGCCGCTGTTCGGCAAGCTCGCTGACAGGATCGGCCGCAAGCCTGTCTTCGTCTACGGGGCCGTGGCCAGCGCAATCCTCACCCCGCTGTTCCTGCTCAGCCTCGAATCCCACAGCATCCCGCTGATGTTCGTTGCAGCCATCGGTTTCTTCTCCTTCGGCTACGCGGCGTCCAACGCGGTCTGGCCCTCCTTCTACGCCGAGATGTTCAGCACCAAGGTGCGCTTCTCCGGCCTGGCCATCGGCACCCAGCTCGGGTTCCTGATGGCAGGCTTCGCGCCGGCCATCGTGGCGGCCATGGGAGGCATCCAAGCCGGCGGCTGGGTCCAGATCAGCATCTTCACCGCCGCCATCTGCGCCGTGGCCGCCATTTCGGCCCTGACTGCCAAGGAGACCTTCCGCACCCCCACCAAGCTGCTGGGCGTGAAGTAGGCGCCTGGGCGTCCACACCAGCCCGGTTTTGAAGCCGGAAAGCCCGCCATTCCCCCAAATGGCGGGCTTTCCTTTGTGAACGTTGGGCTGTTCGGGTAGCGCCGAACGAGGCTAGGCCTGGCCGGTCTCCAGCACGGAGGCAAGGTCGAAGTTCACCGGCTCCTCCAGCTGCGCGTACGTGCAGGATTCCGGCTCCCGGTCAGGCCGCCAGCGGTTGAACTGCGCAGTGTGGCGGAACCGGTCGCCCTCCATGTGGTCGTAGCGGACCTCCACCACCAGTTCGGGGCGCAGAGGAACAAAGGAGAGGTCCTTGCCGGCGCTCCACCGGCTGCCTTCGGCGTTCCGCGGCGTCCGCTCCCCTTCTTCCTGCTTGGCCCACGCCCAGGGGTGGTTGTCGAAGTCGGTCACCAGCGGCTGGAGCTGTTCAAACAGTTCCTGCCGCCGCTTCATGGGGAAGGCGCCGATCACGCCCACGCTGGCCAGGCCGCCGTCGTCTTTGTAGAGGCCCAGCAGCAGCGAGCCGATGGCGTCCGGACCGCTCTTGTGCAGCCGGTAGCCGGCCACCACGCAGTCGGCGGTCCGCTCGTGCTTGACCTTGAACATCACCCGTTTGTCCGGCTCATACCGGCCGTCCAGCCGCTTGGCCACGATGCCGTCCAGCCCGGCCCCCTCGAACTGCTCGAACCACCGCCCCGCGGTGTCCTTGTCCGTGGTGGCGGCCGTGAGGTGCACCGGGGCCTTGCTGGCCGCGAGCGCCTTCTCCAGCGCCGCCCTGCGCTCCGAAAAGGGCCTGCCGGTGTAGTCGTCGTCGCCCAGGGCCAGCAGGTCGAACGCGACGAAGGACGCAGGGGTCTGCCCGGCGAGCAGCTTCACTCGGCTGGCCGCAGGATGGATGCGCTGCTGCAGGGCATCGAAGTCAAGCCGGTCCCCGGACGCTCCTATCAGGATGATCTCCCCGTCCACTACGCAGCGCGGCGGCAGGTTCTCCTTGAGCGCGGCCACGAGTTCCGGGAAGTAGCGGGTCATGGGTTTTTCGTTGCGGCTGCCGATCTCCAGGTCATCGCCGTCGCGGAAAATGATGGAGCGGAAGCCGTCCCACTTGGGCTCGTAGCTGAGGGCTGCGCTTCCCGGAACTCCGTCGATGCCGCTGACGGCCTTGGCGAGCATGGGCGGGACGGGCGGCATTACGGGAAGTTCCATGTGCCCATTCTTGCCCGGCGGACGCCCCGGAGGGTAGGGCGGCGCGGGGGACGGTCCTGTTTCAGGCGGCCAGGAGCCAGACAACCAGGACCAGGACCGGGGCAGCGGCCGCCGTTGAGAGCAGGATGGTTTCGCGCGCCACAGCCACTCCGCGACCGTACTTGCTGGCGAACAGGAACACGTTCTGGGCAGACGGAAGGGCCGCCATGAGCACCACGCCCAGGAGCATGCGGTGGTCCAGATTGAAGAGGTAGCGTCCGACGGCGAACGCCACCGCCGGCATCACGGCGGACTTCAGTGCCGTGGCAGTCAGGATTTCGGCCGTGTGGCCGCCGCTCCGGAGCATCCTGGTTCCGTGCAGCGACATCCCGAAGGCCAGCAGCACTACCGGCACGGCTGCGCCGCCCAGGAGCGTCAGCGGTGCCATGACGGGGGCCGGAAGCTGCACGTGCAGGGCGGCCAGGACCACGCCCAGCAGCGAGGCGATGATCATCGGGTTGCGGAACGGCTGGGTCAGCATCAGCCTGGGTGAGAACCGGCCCACCTCCGAAAGGTCCAGCAGCGTCAGGACCAGCGGGGCGAACAGGAGCAGCTGCACCAGCAGGACGGGTGCCACGGGGGTGGCGTCGCCCAGCGCATACAGCGTGATGGGGATGCCGATGTTGTTGGCGTTGACGTAGGAACCGGCCATTGCGCCGATCGCCGTTTCAGCCAGCGGCCGCCGGAACCAGATGCGGCTGGCAGCCACATACAGCAGGGCCGTCACCGCGGCGGTCATCATGGCCAGTGGAACGTAGGCGGAGAACACCACGGACAGGTCCGACTTCAGGACCACCGTGAAGAGGAGCACCGGGTTGGTGATGAAGAAAGCGGTCCGGGTCAGTGCCGAAATGGTGGGTTCGTCCCCCAGCCCGCAGCGCGCGGCAATGTATCCGACGGCAATGACGACGCCGATCACCGCCAGCCCGACCAGCACACCTCCCACGCGGGGTACGTCCTTTCCCTTCCGCTGCACCCTGCACCGCCGCAGAGCGAAGTACTACAAGCAACAAACTTATCGGACAAGCTGACGCTGGCTGGCCAGGCGGGCGTGTTGGACAAACTGGACGGCGCCCTGCGGTCCATGCGTCGGCGTCGTGCGTTTGTGAAAAGATCAACCATGCACGCCATGCAGCACTCCAGCAAACTCCGGGACGTCCGCTACGAACTCCGCGGACCCATCCTCCAGGCCGCCAAGAACATGGAAGCCGAAGGGCACCGCATCCTCAAGATGAACCTTGGGGACACGGCACCGTTCGGGCTGGAGGCGCCGGAGTCCGTGGTGGTGGACATGATCCACCACCTCCGCGGGGCCCAGGGCTACAGCGACTCCAAGGGGATCTTCACGGCCAGGACAGCCATCTCGCAGTACTACCAGACCCGCGGACTGATGAACATCGGGGTCGAGGACATCGTGATCGGGAACGGCGTCAGCGAGCTCATCTCCATGTGCCTGCAGGCGTTCATGGAAAACGGCGACCAGATCCTGGTCCCCGCGCCGGACTACCCCCTGTGGACCGCCGCGGTAACCCTGACCGGCGGCAAGCCCGTGCACTACCTCTGCGACGAGGAGGAGAACTGGTGGCCGGACATGGCGGACGTCGAGGCGAAGATCACCAGCCGCACCAAGGGCATCGTGATCATCAACCCGAACAACCCCACGGGCGCCGTCTACCCCCGGCACATCCTGGAGCAGTTCGCAGACCTGGCCCGCAAGCACAACCTGGTCCTGTTCTCTGACGAGATCTACGAAAAGGTGCTGTACGGGGAAGCCCGGCACATTCACACCGCTGCTGTGGCCGAGGACCTGTGCTGCCTGACCTTCAGCGGCCTGTCCAAGGCGTACCGGATGCCAGGCTACCGGGCAGGGTGGGTGGCCATCACCGGGCCGCGGGCAGCCACCGAAGGCTACCGGGAAGCCCTGGAACTGCTGGCCTCGCTGCGCCTCTGCGCCAACGTCCCCGCCCAGCACGCCATCCAGACCTGCCTGGGCGGCTACCAGAGCATCGAGGCACTGGTGAAACCGGGCGGCCGGCTCCGCGAGCAGCGGGACCTGGCCCACCGGCTCCTCACCGCCATTCCGGGCGTCAGCTGCGTCCCGGCCTCGGGCGCCATGTACCTCTTCCCGCGCCTGGACCCTGAGGTATACCCCATCACCAGCGACGAACAGTTCGTCCTGGACCTGCTCCGGGACCAGAAGATCCTCGTGTCGCACGGCTCCGCGTTCAACTGGCCCGCACCGGACCACTTCCGCTTCGTGATCCTGCCTTCGGTCCTGGAGATCGAGGAAGCGGTGGACAGGATCGCCACCTTCCTGGCCGCCTACCGCAGCAGCGCCGACGCCTGAAACGGCAGCGGCTTCAAGAACTAACCGCGACCTAACCGCGGGGAAACCGGTACGCAACAATTGCGGCCCACACTGGGTAGTGCAGGCAAGAGCCGGCACCAGCTCCAGCCAGGAGGCCCCCGATGTTGAAGAAAGCGACCCCGCATGTAACCAGAGTCCGCGCACTGGACCAGCTCCACCGCGGTGACGAAATCGAAGCCCGCCTCTCCGTGGGCCCGTCCTACGACGACGTGGTGATCCGCCGGGGCAGCGTGCAGGAAACAGCGCCCGGCATCGGTGTGGTGTGGATCCTGGACCGGATCACGGGAGTCCGGAAAGCGATCAATACGGACGAGTGCACTGTTTGGCGCGTTGCATAGCCGCTGGAACCCCATGCCGGACCGCGGGCGTAGTCACTAAGGACTGCCCGCCGCCCCGCGCCTGGACCCTCCGCTAGCCGCCGGCAACAGACTGGATCACCAGAATCTCCTGGCCCGGAGACACCCGGGTGTCCAGGCCCTGCAGCCGCCGCACCTCATCGCCGTCGACATATATGTTGACGAACCTCCGCAGCGCGCCCGTTTCATCCCGGAGCCGCCGGCCCAGCACTGCATACTCCGCGGCAACCGCATCGAGCAGGCTTGCCACCGTCACCGGCCCGTCGGCGGGCGCAGTCAGTACGGACTGCCCGCCGGCCAGGGGCTGCAGGACACTGGGCAGCACCAGCGAGATCTCAGGCACCGGCAACCACGGCCGCCCTGACGCACAGGACATCGGGCAGGTGGGTGGCCACTTCGGTGAACGTCTCGCCCTCGTCCGCACTCGCATAGACCGTCCCGCCCCGCGTGCCGAAGTAGACGCCGGCCGGTTCCGCCGTATCCACCGACGCCGCGTCCCGCAGCACGCTGTTGTATTCGCGCTCCGGAAGGCCGGTACTGAGCCGCTTCCAGCTGTTCCCGGCGTCGTCCGTGCGGTGGACGGCAAGCTTTCCGTCGGGCGGAATCCGTTCGCCGTCTGCCTTCAGCGGGACCACCCACGCCGTGCCCTCCCTGCGGGGGTGCGTCAGCATCACGAACCCGAAGTCGGCAGGCAGCCCCTCCGCAATGGAGTTCCAGTTGTCTGCGTTGTCGTCCGTCCGGTAGACGCCGTGGTGGTTCTGGGCGTACAGGCGCCCTGCCACTGCGGCATCAGCAGCTATCTTGTGCACGCACTGGCCGAACTCCGGGTTGGGGTCCGGCATGAAGTAGGCCGAGATGCCCTTGTTGCGCGCCTCCCAGGAGGTGCCGCCGTCGAGCGAACGGTAGACGCCACCGGTGCTCATGGCCACATGCACGGTCTCGCCGGCCGGGTCCACCACGATCGAATGCGCCGCCGCGCCGCCGTACCCGGCTCCCCATTCGCTGTGGTGCGGGTGGTCCCATAATCCCCGGTTCAGCTCGAAGTGTTCCCCGCCGTCGGTGGACTTCCATACGGATATCGGTTCAGCTCCCGCCCACACCACCCCGGGGCGGGACTCGGCATCCGGGTAGATCTGCCACACGCGTTCCAGCGCCGCACCCGTGTCCTCGGGGAACGTGATGGCGCCATGCTCCGGCTCCGTCCAGGTCTCCCCCAGGTCATCCGAGTGCGCCACCGTGGGACCCCAGTGCGGGCTGCGGACACCCACCAGGATCCGGATGCGGCCTTCCCTGGTGTCGATGCCGATGCTGGGAATCTCCGCCATGAAAAAATGCGGGCCCGTGAAGGACCATTCCTGCCGGTCCTGGCTTGTTGCCAGCCACAGGCCTTTTTTGGTGCCGATCGCCAGAAGATGTTTTGCCGCCGTTGCCATGCGCTCCATGCAACCACCGGAGGAGTCTGCCCGCAATGGGTTCCCCCCGGGCGGCTTCCCCTGCCGGCCCGCAGGGGCCTCAGTCGACGAACTCAGACTGCGTTTCGATGAAGTCCCAGTCGGCGGCGGTCAGGACGGCGGCCGGGTTGCCTGGATGCGGGCCGCCGGCTTCGGCGATGCCCTGGAGGACCGGGAGCGGCAGTTCCTCGGCGCGCAGGTTCCCGCGCAGCCATTCCTTGCTGTCAAGGTCCAGGTCCAGCCACCACATGAAGATTTCCATGACGCACGCTCCTTGGGTCAGTTAAAACGGTAGGCCCGCCCCTGACCGCGGACAAGGTGCCGGAAGGGAAGCAGGTGTGCCGGGGCGGGGTTAGGGTACTGGCAAGTAACCCCGGCCCGCAGCTGTGGAAAAAGACGAGTACCTCCTACTGGCGACTGCCGCAGGCGGCGCCCCTAGCCTGAAACCTCAAGCAAGCTGACCGTGCTGCTGGGGCATATGGCGTCATCGCTGGCCTTTCCTCGCCATGGTCCGTTTCACACACACATATGGGGAGAAGAAATGAAACGCACCTTAGCAACAATGGGGGTGGTAGGGCTCGGCCTTATCAGCCTTACAGCGCCTGCCATCGCGGCTTCCGACCAGGCGGTGCTCGCCCACTCGAATGGAGGCGCCCAGATACCGCTGGAACTCAATGTCAACGGCACAGGCGGCGGCAACGGTAACGGCGGAGGTACCGACAACGGCGGAGGCAACGGCGGCACCAACAACGGCGGAGGTACCGACAACGGCGGCACCAACGGCGGCGGCAACGGCGGAGGCAACGGCGGCGGCGGTACCGACAACGGCGGAGGCAACGGCAACGGCGGCGGTACCGACAACGGCGGCGGCAACGGCAACGGCGGCGGTACCAACAACGGCGGCGGCAACGGCAACGGCGGCGGTACCAACAACGGCGGCGGCAACGGCGGCGGCGGCGGTACCAACAACGGCGGCGGCAACGGCGGAGGCAACGGCAACGGCGGCGGTACCGACAACGGCGGTGGCGGCAACGGAGGCGGCAACGGAGGCGGTACCAACAACGGCGGAGGCAACGGCGGAGGCAACGGCAACGGCGGAGGCAACGGCAACGGCGGCGGCAACAACGGAGGCGGCAACGGAGGCGGCGGCACCGACACCGGCGGCGGAGGCACCGACAGCGGTGGCGGCGGCACCGATACCGGCGGCGGCGGCACCGATACCGGCGGAGGCGGCACCGACACCGGTGGCGGAGGCACTGACACCGGCGGAGGCGGCACCGACAGCGGTAGCGGCGGCACCGGCGGATCCGACATCACCGTGGACACGAGCAGTGGAACTTCTTCGGCCGCTGTGACTCCGACTGCTGAGCACGCACAGCCCGCCCCTGCCCAGCAGAAGGCCGTGGCACCGAAGGCCGCGCCTGCCCCGGTCAGCGTGGGAACCAATCAGGGCTACAACGCCCAGACTGCGGTGGGAGCGCCCGACGGCTTGCCGGACTGGTTCGCAGGCCTGGGAGCGCTGGCTGCCGCAGGAACCGTGGTGGCAGTCCGGCGACGGTCGCGTCCGCTGCACACCGCCGGCTAGCCGGAACACCGCCACCACAGGTGGCCCTCTGACAAGGAAGGCGTCCTGCCAGTGCCCGGCAGGACGCCTTCCTTCCACCCCCGCCGACCTTAAGGAATCCAATGCGCCAGGACCGAAGCCGACACGCAGCACCCGTGCGGCGCGGCATCCTGCGGTGGAACCGGAGCGATCTGGCCATCCTGCTGTGCGGGTTCCTGGCCTTCTTCTCTTCAACCGTGGCTGCCCCCTTGTTCCACGCTGCACCACTGCTGTCGGCCGGCCCGGTCAGGGCGACTGCCACCGGCGGCACTGCTGCCAATGGCACGGCCTTGAATGGCACGACGCCGATCGCGGTGACCGGACTGCCGGACACCGCGCCTGGGCATGACCTCACGTCGCGGGACCAGGCAGCACCGGCTCCACCAGCCGGCCCCACTGCGGCCGGACCCGCAGCAGGACCGGAGCTTCCGCCGGCTGCCCAGCCCGTGCGCATCCACTACCCCTCGGCTGCCGTCGACGTGGCCGTCCATCCACTTGACCTGGACGGCGAGGCCCAGTCCAGCCGGACTATCGAACCGCCTGCCACAAAGGATGCCTACTGGCTTTCGCTGTTTGGTGCTCCGGGCAAAGGCTCCGGAAACACCACCTACGTCATTGGCCACAGCTGGGAAGGTGCGGACGCCCCCTTCAACCACCTCAGCTCAGCGGCGGCCGTGGGCGACCGCCTTGAGGTGGAAACAGCAGCCGGAAGCATCACCTATCAGGTGGACAGCATCACCACCTACCTGAAGTCCAGCCTGAAAGACAGCCCCATCTGGGACATGGTGCCCAACCGGCTGGTCCTTATCAGCTGCTACACAGAAGATCCCTGGGGCAAGAACGTGGTAGTCACTGCGTACCCGGCGGTGCCCTGAGCACCCCGGCAAATCCATCCCCGGCTGCCGCCCCGGAAGTTTGCGGGCCCAAGGTACCTGTTCCTGCCGGCCTGGACCGGCGGACAATAAGCCCCATGACATGGGAACACTTCAACGGCAATCCCCTGCTGGTGGGAATCATGCCCCAGCAGCACCCGGAGGTCCTCCAAACCGCCTCCGCGCTGGCCGCCCGGCTGGGCGCACCCCTGGTCTGCGCCTACGTGGATGAGGCAAGCTACCTGGTGGAGTGGGACCCGGACCGCTCAGCCCACCGCCTTTCCCGCCATCCCGAGGCCGATGACGACATGCAGGCGCTGTCAGCGGACCTTACGGCCAAGGTGCAGTCCACCCTGGAGGCCTTGGCGGCCGGGGGCAAGATCCCGGAGTGGTCGTTCCGCACCCTCACGGGCGACCCGGCCCGCGCCCTCGGGCAACTGGCGGCCGAGGTGGACGCCCCCATCATTATCGTGGGCACCCCCGAACGCGGCTTCACGCACCGGCTTTCGGAGGCACTCAACGGCTCCGTGGGGACCTGGCTCAGCCATCACCAAAGCCGCCCGGTCCTGGTGGTTCCGTACCGGAAACCGGCCCATGAGGACCGCGGGTAAGCCGCGGGGACCGGATAAAACCGGCCGCTGAAGACCCGTTTAAAGTAAAGCGAAAGTAGTTATTCGCGGTGCTGGCGCAGTGGCCGTACCAGCCAGTAAGCTGATTCAAGCAAGCCCGATCCACCCAGGTGGAAGCCGGAATTGCCCAAAAGCTGCTCCGGAGTGCGTATCCCCCAATAACGCACTCCGGAGCTTTTTTGTGTTCCCGATCCTTGCCGCACCATTCCCGGCCGCGAGCTCCCAAGATACCCCTGGGGGGTAGTTGATCTGATACCCCCTAAGGGTATATCGTCAACCCATGAACGCTATCGAAGAAGCCGTCGACGCCGGAGCGGCTGAGCATTCCGCCGCGGCCGGTGCCGCTGCACCCCGTCACGGGTACACCGGAAACAAGGACGCGTACCTTCGGCGCCTGAAGCGCATTGAGGGCCAGGTGCGTGGCATCGCCCGGATGGTGGATGAGGACAAGTACTGCATCGACATCCTCACCCAGGTCGCCGCCGTCACCAAGGCCCTGCACGCGGTAAGCCTCGGCCTGGTCGAGGAACACATCGGCCACTGCGTGGTGGGTGCAGCCTCCGAGCCCGATCCCGATGCACGCGCCGAAGCCATCGACGCCAAAGTCAGGGAAGCCGCCGAAGCCATCGGCCGGCTCCTTCGCTGAACCCGCCACCCCACCACCCACCGGCCACCCCGGCCCACGAAAAGGAGCAAGCCATGAGCACCACCTCCCCCACCACCACAACCGTCAGCGTCTCGGGCATGACGTGCGGGCACTGCGTGTCGGCAGTCAGCGAAGAACTTGAAGCACTCGAGGGCGTCGAATCAGTGGACGTCGAACTGAACCCCGGCGGCATTTCCAGCGTGACCATCACGTCCACCAAGGATCTCCCGCACGCGGATATCGGGGAAGCCGTCGCGGAGGCCGGCTACCTGGTGGTTGCCAACGAAGCCTAGGAACGCCGCCCGCCCCGCAAAGCCACCAACGGAAAGCTGACAATGAGCCACCAGGAACTGCTCCACCCGCCCGGCACCCGCGTCGTGGAACTCGACATTGAGGGAATGACCTGCGCGTCCTGCGTCAACAGGGTGGAAAAGAAACTTGGCAAGCTGGACGGCGTGGCGGCAACCGTCAACCTGCCACTGGAATCGGCCTACGTCACGGTCCCTGACGGCATCACCGACGAACAACTGGTCGATACCGTCAATGCGGCGGGCTACAAGGCGAGGGTGCGGGAGCGGCGGAAGGCCGGGCCGGAGGGCAGGCCAGCCGACCAGAATGCTGCCATCCCCGCCGCGAAGCTCCGGCCGAGGCTCATGCTCGCCGCCATCCTTACCCTTCCCGTCTTCCTGGTGAGTATGGTGCCGGCATTGCAGTTCCCCAACTGGGGCTGGGCCGCGGCGGTGCTGGCACTGCCGGTGGTCACGTGGGCGGCCTGGCCGTTCCACCGCGCGGCAGCCATCAATGCCCGCCACCTCGCCTCCACCATGGACACCCTGGTATCGCTCGGGGTGGCTGCAGCCTACCTGTTTTCAGCCTGGCAGCTGCTGGCGGATCCGCGGATGACGGAGCTTCCGGGCATGGAGGCGATGTCCGGCGGCCTGTACTTCGAGGTGGCGTCCGTGGTGACCACCTTCCTGCTCCTGGGCCGGTACCTGGAGGCCAACGCCAAACAGAAGGCCGGCGACGCCCTGCAGGCCCTGTTGAACCTGGGCGCCAAGGACGCCACGGTCCTGCGCGGCGGACGCGAAGAGAACATCGCCGCCGACCTGCTGCAGGCAGGCGACGTCCTGGTGGTCCGTCCGGGCGCCAAGATCGCCACGGACGGCGTGGTGGTGGACGGCAACGCCGCCGTCGATGCCTCACTGGTCACCGGCGAATCGGCACCCGTGGAGGTAGGCCCTGGCAGCCGCGTCACCGGCGCCACCATCAACACCTCCGGCCGCCTGCTCGTCAAGGCAACCAGGGTGGGGTCCGAAACCACGCTGGCGCAGATGGCGCGGCTGGTGTCGCAGGCACAAACCGGCAAGGCCCCGATCGCGCGCCTGGCGGACCGGATCAGCGCAGTCTTCGTCCCCGTTGTCCTGGGCCTTGCGGTCCTCACATTCGTGCTCTGGCTCCTCCTGGCCGGCCCGGATCCCGATGGCGGCCACCTGCGCCAGGCGTTCACGGCCGCCGTCGCCGTCCTGGTGATCGCCTGCCCCTGCGCGCTGGGCCTGGCGACGCCGGTGGGTCTGCTCACCGGTACCGGGCGCGGGGCCCAGCTGGGCATCCTGATCAAGGGCCCGCAGGTCCTGGAAGACACCCGTACCGTGGACACCATCCTGCTGGACAAGACCGGCACAGTCACCACGGGCATCCTTGCGGTGGACGCCACGGCGGCATTTCCCGGGTTCCAGGAAGAGGATGTCCTGCGGCTTGCCGGAGCGGTTGAATCCGCTTCGGAGCATCCGGTGGCGCACGCCATCGCCGCGGCGGCAGCCGCCGCGCCCCGTCCCGCGCAGCCTGCGGACGACGCCGGGGCCTTGCCTGCGGTGCGGGAGTTCAGTTCCGCCCCCGGCGGCGGAGTTGCGGGAACCGTTGAGGGCCGCCGGGTGCTGGCCGGACGGAGCGGCTGGCTGACCGACAACGGCATCGCCCTCGACGCCGGCCAGCAGGCACAGCTGGCGGCTGCCGAGGAAGGGGGCGCCACCGCCATCTGCGTCGCCGTTGACGGGGAACCTGCCGGCATCATCAGCCTGCGGGACGCCCTGAAGGAAGGGTCTGCTGCCGCCGTCGCCCGCTTGAAGGGCCTGGGCCTGCGGCCCATCCTGCTGACCGGCGACAACGCCGCCGTCGCCGCCCGGGTGGCTGCCGCCGTCGGAATTGCACCGGACGATGTCCATGCCGGCGTCCTGCCGGAAGGGAAGGTCCAGGCGGTACGGACGCTCCAGGCCGCGGGTGCCACGGTGGCCATGGCCGGGGACGGCGTCAACGATGCCGCTGCACTGGCCCAGGCCGACCTGGGGATCGCCATGGGGTCGGGGACGGACGTGGCGATCGAGGCCGCGGACCTGACCGTGATGGGGAACGACCTCGCCCAGGTTGCCCTGGCCATTGAACTGTCCCGGAAGACCCTGCGCACCATCAAGACGAACCTTTTCTGGGCGTTCTTCTACAACGCGGTGGGCATTCCGGTGGCCGCACTGGGATTGCTCAACCCCATGATCGCCGGCGCCGCCATGGCCGCCAGCTCTGTCCTGGTGGTGGCCAACTCACTCCGGCTGCGCAGCTTCGGAAAGTAGCCGCAGTCCCTGGTACAGGGCTCAGGCGGCGCCGTACCGCACCGCTGCCCGCGCCCGCGCCTTGGGCGCCTCAGCCTCCCGGTCCTTGGGCGGGGCCTGCGAGACCAGGGACTCCAGGAGGTGCTGGGTGATGTGGGCGATCTCGTGGACGGCCTCGTCAAAGGCCTCCTGGTTGGCCTTGGACGGCTTGGTGCTGCCGCTGATCTTCCGGACATACTGCAGTGCTGCGGCGTGCACTTCCTCGGAGGTGGCATGCGGCTCGAAGTTGTGGAGGGTTCTGATATTCCGGCACATACCGCCATGCTAGGCTCATCCAACGCCTGGGATCGACCCCTTTTTTGGTCCTTTCACGGCGGTGCATGGGGAGTCCGGCATGGGCAGGGCTGCCCATCGACACTGTTTGGGGGCCGGGATAGGTTTTAGGCAATGGATCTTCCGGATGAGCCGGGGGGCCGCTGGGGATGCCGATCTGGTTCGGATCCACGATTCAACAAGGAGAAACTGATGGCTATTTGGGGTGCAGACGTTGAGCAGCTTCGCCAGCTCGGCAGCAAGCTTCAGGCAGGAGCGTCCGAGATCGAGACGCAGAAATCCACTCTCACCAAGGTTCTGAGCAGCACCAACTGGGAAGGCCCGGACGCAACCAAGTTCCGCAATGAGTGGTCCGGTACCCACACCGCCATGCTCACGAAGGTTGCCGAGGCGCTGAAGGAAGCCGGCGCCCAGGCCAAGCGCAACGCCGAAGAGCAGAGCCAGGCCTCGCACTAGGCCTGCCGCCAGCTTGACGCGGGGCAGGGACACCGGTTGGTGTCCCTGCCCTTTTTTGCGCCCGACGGCGGCGCCTGGCTAAGCAGGCCCTCCCGCCTAAGGGACGGGCTCGACGTCGTTCGCATGTTCCAGCGGCGAGGCCCCCGCCCGCGCCGGGCTCCCGCCGGCCGGGGCGGCAGGGGCGCGGAGCTCGTCGAGCCGGACCAGGATGACGCCGCCCACGATGAGGACGCCGCCCAGGAGCTGGATGGCTCCGGGCAGTTCGCCGAGCAGCAGCCACGCCCACACCACAGCGAAGAGGACCTCGGTCAGGGACACGAAGGATGCCACCGTGGAGCCAAGGGACCGGGCCGCCATCACGCCGGAGACGTACGCCAGCACGGTGGCCAGGACCACCAGCCCCGCGAGCGGGACCCACCAGGGCGTGGTCCACGGCCCCAGCGTGGTGTCCGCCGCGCTGAAGGACATGGGCAGCAGGCCGGTGGCGGCGGCGAGCCACATGACCGCCGCCCCCACCAGGAGTCCGCCCGAGGCCAGCACGATGGGCGGCAGGGTGTCGTTTTCCTTGGCGGTGATGAAGAAATAGATGGCCAGGCAGACGGCGGCGGCGATGCCCCACACAACACCCACAAGGTCCACCTTGACGGCACCGGTGAGGTCCAGCACCAGCACCAGTCCGGCCAGGGACAGCAGGGTTCCGCCGGCGGTCAGCACCCGGGGGCGGCGGCGGCTGGCCGCCCAGAGCCACAGGACGATGATCACCGGGGCCAGGTACTCCAGCAGGAGGGCCACGCCAACGGAGAGCCGGGCCACGGCGTTGAAATAGAACAGCTGGCAGGCTGCCACTCCAATAAGCCCAAACAGCACGATGGTCAGCCAGTTGTCCCGCAGCTGGTGCCAACGGCCCCGGAGCGCGGCCGCTGCAGGCAGGGCAAGGATCAGGGCGGCGCCGGTGAGGCGTGCAGTCACGGCGGCGCCAGGCGACCAGCCGGTTTCCAGCAGCGCTTTGGCAAAGGATCCGGACAGGCCGAAGACGGCGGAGGAGAAGAGCGCGATGCCGAGGCCGGAGGCCAGGAAGCTGCTCCGCCGGGCAGTCAGCTCCGGGTTGGGGACGTTGTTGGCGGCGGCAGGCACCGTTGCCTCCTGTCAGGAGTAAAGTGGGGTATTGGTCATGACACTACGCTTCGGCGCTGTAAGGAGTCAACATGGTTTTCGCCCCTGACACGGAAGTGGCACTGCGGACGGTGGTGAACCTGATCAACACAGCCGCGAACGGCAGGGAAGGGTTGGCATCCATCGGGGATCTGGACAGGTTCCTGGCGGCGGAGGATTTCTCGGGCGCCCGGACCAGGGACACCGCGGAACTGAAGAGTGTGCAGGAACTGCGCGGCCAACTGGCGGCGGTGTGGACGGCGAATGAGGATGCTGCCGTGGACACGGTCAACAGGCTGCTGCGGGATGCCAATGCGCTGCCGCAACTGACCAAGCATGATGGATGGGACTGGCATCTGCATGCCACGGCGCCGGACGCTCCCTTGGCGGACCGGATGAGTACTGAGGCCGCCATGGCCCTGGCCGACGTGATCCGGAGCAAGGAAATGGACCGGCTCCGCACCTGCGAATCGGATGATTGCGACGCCGCCGTACTGGACCTGAGCCGCAACCGGTCAAAGCGCTACTGCGATACAGGCAACTGTGCCAACCGGGCGCATGTGGCCGCCTACCGTGCCAGGCAGGCAGCTGCGGGATAGGCAGCTTGCCGGGCTCCCAGGTTAGCTCCGGGGCGTGCCGTCCGTGCCGTCGCCCGGTGTGGGCGGGTTCTGGCTACCGGGAGCACCAAAACCGTGGGTGGTGCCGCCGTGGGATGAGGCGTTAGGTGCCGAACTCAGGTTTACGCCGGACCCCTTGCCGAGGTGTTCGGCATTCTCCTTGTAGCTCATGGAGAGCATCGCGGCGATCACCAGGGTGACGATAAAGGCGATGCCGGCGGCGGTGAAGGCGAGGTCGAAGCGCGGCGCCCGGGCACTTCCACCGGACGCGAAGATCAGGACGGCAACGAAGGCTACGACGGCCCAGAAGCCCGAGAACATCAGCGGACCCTTCACCGAGGTCCGCAGCTTGCGCGGTTTTCCCTGATGCTGGTCAGCCACGATGGTTCCTCCCTGCAGGCGGCGGATGCCGGCCTGGTGTACGAGTTGCAGTATTTGCGCCGGATATTTCTACAGAAAGTAGAAGGCGCCCCCCTTAGTTTACGGCTTTCCGGCGCCGGCACGGGCATCGTGCCGGAGCGTCAGTCCCGAAAGCACCCAGAGCACGCCGGAAACAATGGCTCCCCCGCCGGCCACACCAAGCAGGGCGTGGGCGCCAAGATTGATAAAGAAGGGCAGCAGCAGTGCCGTCCCAATGCCGATGATCCCGGAGGCAATCCAGTCCCGGGCCAGGATATGCCGGCCCCTGTGCCGCAGGCCGCATACCAGCTCGACCACCCCGGCCACTCCAAGGCCCAGGGCCGCGATCACGCCGAACAGCAGGTCGCTGTGCAGGAGGAGCACCGCGAACCCGGCTCCAGCCAGCGTGGCGCCGGCGGCTGACAGCAGTTTGCCGGGCACCGATTTCTGGTCCAGACCGGCCGCCGGGATGGTGCGGAGGAACAGAACGCCGACAGCCAGGAGGTACAAGCCACCCGCCCAGCCCATGACCTCCACCGACGGAGAGGTCCAGAAGACCGTTACGGCACCAAAGACCAGGGCAGCCGCCGAACGCAGCAGGACCGGTTTCCAAAGGTCGGGGTGGGGGGTGGTTCCGGGAGCAGTACCCGCGGGGGTGGATGGTTGTGTCACCGGTCCAGTTTAGTGGGGGCTGCCGGCAGATCTAACCTGCCGGCCATTCCGTGCCGGCGGCGGGGGTCAGGCCGAACCAAGCACCATCCAGCGGTCGGACCGGGCCCGCAGGCCCAGCGTCACGGCCCGGGCCGCCATGTAGCCCAGCCCGAAAGCCACCCAGAGCCATCCCAGCCCCGGGGCACCGCCAATACCGGAAAGGGCAACCCAGGCCAGCAGCGGCGCGTAGGCGCCCAGGTTCACCAGTCCGGCCAGGGCAAGGTAGCGGGCGTCCCCTGCGCCGATCAGCACCCCGTCCAGCACAAAGACATAACCCGCAATCGGCTGCCCGGCAGCCAGCACCCAGAGGCCAACGGTAAGTACCGACTGGACCTGCGGGTCCGGCGTGAACAGTGCACCAACCCACGGGGCAACTGCGGCCAGGAGCAGGCCCGTCACTACGCCGAACCCCGAACCCCAGCGGATCATGGTGCCGGTCAGCAGCCTGGCCTTCGCAGCGTTGGATGCGCCAAGCTCCTTCCCAATCAGCGCCTGGGCGGCAATGGCCAGGGCGTCCAGGGCGAATGCCAGGAAGGAGAAGATGGTCATGGCCAATTGGTGGGCCGCCAGGTTGACCTCCCCCTGCGCCGTTGCAACCAACACCGTGGCCAGGATTGCGGCCCGCAGACTGAGCGTGCGCAGCATCAGCCAGGATCCCACCCGGGCCATGCTGCGGATGCCCCGCCAACTGGGCAACAGGCCCACGCCGTGGCGGACCGCGCTCCTGCGCACCATCACCACGTAGACGCCCGCCATGGCCCATT
Source organism: Arthrobacter sp. NQ7 (assembly GCF_029581595.2). Classification (NCBI taxonomy): domain Bacteria; kingdom Bacillati; phylum Actinomycetota; class Actinomycetes; order Micrococcales; family Micrococcaceae; genus Arthrobacter; species Arthrobacter sp. NQ7. The sequence goes on from NZ_JARFXU020000009.1 coordinate 147,570, forward strand.
GGGCAATGCTGGTGCCCACGGCGGAACCCACTACGGACAGTCCCAGCCCGTATACAAGCCACAGGTTCAGCACGATATTCACGCCGAAGCCCGCCGTGGCGACGACCAGCGGGGTCCTGGTGTCCTGCAGGCCGCGGAGCACCCCCGTGCCGGCGAAGATCAGCAGCATGGCTACCAACCCGGGCATGGACCAGCGGAAGTAGTCGACGGCGAAAGCGCTGACGCTGCCCTCGGCGCCCAGCAGGCCAATGAGCGGCCCGCCGGCAGCAAACCCGGCCACCGCCAGGAGTACGCCAAGGATCAAAGCCAGCCACACGCCGTCGCGCCCGGCCGCAAGGGCTTTGCCCAACTGGCCGTCGCCCATGGCGCGGGCAACTGCCGGAGTGGTGGAGTAGGCAAGAAAGACCATGAGTCCGACGGCGGTCTGCAGCACGGCGGACGCAAGCCCTACCCCCGCGAGCTGGGCCACGCCGAGATGCCCCACGATGGCGGAGTCGGCCAGCAGGAACAGCGGCTCAGCCACCAGCGCGCCAAAGGCCGGGACGGCAAGCCGGAGGATGTCCCGGGCGGGGCCGCGGGTCGCGGCCATGGATGCGGGAGCAGGTTGTTGGGGCACGGAGCCAGCTTAACCTTGCCTCCGGTCAGCAGTTGCCGGTGATGACAAAGACCACATCCGGTCCCAATTTGTTGACACTTCAACTAATTATCCGGAAGAGTGAATGGCATGAACCATTCACGACTGACCACAACCGCCCTTACCGCCCTGCGCATCGTCCTCGGGTTCCTGTTCGCAGCCCACGGATGGCAGAAGTTCAATGAATGGACCATTGCCGGCACGCAGGCCTCCTTCGCCAAGATGGGTGTTCCGGCGGCCGATGTCATGGCGCCCGCCGTCGCCGTCCTGGAACTCGCCGGCGGTATTGCCCTGATTGTGGGGATCCTTACCCGCGTCGTCGCTGCACTGCTGGCCCTCGACATGCTGGGCGCACTCTTCCTGGTGCATGCCGCCGCGGGCGTCTTCGCCGCGAACGGAGGCTATGAACTCGTCCTGCTCCTGGCCGCCTCAGCGTTCGCCCTGGCACTTACCGGCGCGGGCCGGCTGTCCCTGGACCGCGCCCTCTTCGGGCACGGCAACTCCCGCCTCTCCGCCCTGGCATAGGAACCCGCACGCGTATCGCCGGCGGCGGCCGGCCACCCAGTCTTTCCCGCACTGGCGTGACCGGCCGCCGTCGGCCTTTTGTGTCGTTGGCCCGCCCGCCAACCGGCCGGTAACCGGGCCGCTCAGTAAGATCGCAGCATGACTGAGACCGGCCGCCGCAACTCCGTGACCCTCCGCTTCCTCGCCGCACCTACCGATGTGGGACACAGCGGATCCGTTGACGCCGGAACGGTGCTGGAGTGGGTGGACAAGGCGGCATATGCCGCAGCGGTGGGATGGGCCAAGTCCTACTGCGTCACCGCCTACGTGGGGAACATCCACTTCGCCGATCCGGTCAACAGCGGTGACATGGTGGAAGTGGAAGCGACCATTGTCTACACCGGCAGGTCCTCCATGCACATCCGCACCGTGGTCTCCTCCGGCGACCCGAAAGGCGGGCCTGCCACCATGCGCAGCCAGTGCATGGTGATCTTCGTGGCCGTGGGAGAAGACGGCAAGCCCATCCCCGTACAGCAGTTCGAGCCCGCCACCGCCGCGGAAATTGAGCAGCGCGACCACGCCCTGGCCCGGATCAAGGTCAGGGAACAAATTGTCGAAGCCATGAACGGACAGGAATATACCGACGCCGGCACGGCCGAACGGGTGACACTGCGGTTCATGGCCGCGCCCACGGATGTGAACTGGGGCGGGAAGGTGCACGGCGGCATCGTGATGAAGTGGATCGACGAGGCAGCCTACGTCTGCGCGTCACGCTATTGCGGCAGGGACACCGTAGCGGTGTTTTCGGGCGGCGTGCGCTTCTACCGGCCGCTCCTGATCGGCCACGTCGTGGAGGTGGAGGCACGGCTGGTGTACACAGGAACCAAGGGCATGCACATCGCCGTCCATGTCCGCTCCGGGGACCCCAAGAGCCGTGAAATGAACCTCACCACCTACTGCCTGACGGTGATGGTGGCGCGCGACGGCGAGGGCAATTCCGTTCCAGTTCCCGCCTGGGTGCCGGTCAGCGGGGAGGACAAGCGGCTGCACGCCCATGCCCGCGAACTTTTGGAAATCAGGGGAACCGCGCCCGGGAACCGGCTGCCGAACCATCTGCTGGCTGCGGCAGGACAGGCCGGCGGGGCGACGGCTGCCGGGCCGCGCTCCTAGAAGCCTCCGCCGCCGGCGTCGCCCGCCATGTTGGCAAAACGGGAGTAGTGGCCCTGGAATGCCACCACGATGTCCTTGGTGGGGCCGTTACGGTGCTTGGCCACCAGGATGTCCGCTTCGCCGGCGCGCGGCGACTCCTTGTCATACACATCTTCACGGTGCAGCAGGATCACCATGTCGGCGTCCTGCTCGATGGATCCCGATTCACGCAGGTCTGACACCATGGGCCGCTTGTCCTGCCGCTGTTCGGAGCCACGGTTCAGCTGGGACAGTGCGATCACGGGGACCTGGAGCTCCTTGGCCAGGAGCTTCAGCGCACGCGAGAACTCGGAGACTTCCTGCTGGCGGGACTCCACCTTCTTGCCGGAGCTCATGAGCTGAAGGTAGTCGAGGATGACCAGCTTCAGGTCATGCTGCTGCTTCAGGCGCCGGCACTTGGCACGGATTTCCATCAGCGACATATTGGGGCTGTCATCGATGAACAGCGGGGCATCATTCATCCGGCCCATGGTGGTGGCGATCTTGGACCACTGCTCATCCTTGATGGTGCCCTTGCGCAGGTCCTGCAGGCCAATGGTGGCTTCGGCGGAGAGCAGGCGCATGGCGATCTCGTTCCGGCCCATTTCGAGCGAGAACATAACGGTGGAAAGGTTGTTCTTGATGGCCGCGGAGCGGGCGAAGTCCAGGGCGAAGGTCGATTTGCCCACTGCGGGACGCGCGGCGATGACGATCATCTGGCCAGGGTGCAGCCCGTGGGTGAGTTCGTCGAGTTCGTAGAAGCCGGTGGGCACGCCCGTCATTCCTTCGCCGCGGTGGCCGGACGCCTCGATCTCGTCCACCGTGGACTCCATGACGTCCTTCAGCACCACGTAGTCTTCGGCCGTTCGGCGTTCCGCTACCGCGTACACCTCTGCCTGCGCCTGGTTGACCAGGTCCTCCACCTCGCCGTCCGAGCCGTAACCCAGTTGGACGATCTTGGTTCCGGCGTTGACCAGCCGGCGAAGGACTGCCCGTTCGGCCACGATCTCGGCATAGTAGCCCGCGTTGGCTGCGGTGGGAACGGTCTGGATCAGCTCGTGCAGGTAGGCAGGACCACCGATCCTGTTGATCTCGGCACGCTTGGTCAGCTCATCGGAGACAGTAACGGCGTCCGCAGGCTCGCCGCGGCCGTAGAGGTCGATAATCGCCTCGTAGATGGTCTCGTGCGCAGGGCGGTAGAAATCCTGGCCGCGGAGGATTTCGACCACATCCGCAATGGCATCCTTGGACAGCATCATTCCGCCAAGAACCGATTGTTCGGCGGCTATGTCCTGGGGCGGCTTTCGGCTGGAATCCGATCCACGGGTGGCCTCGACAGGGTCCAGATGCGCGATTGACAAAGCTGCCGTCCTCCATTTGTACCGGGCCTGGGCCCGGTGGTTTATCCTGCTCGCGGTCTTCCGGAAGCCGGACCCGCCACGTGTCCAGTTCTACCTTCAGGCCCTGACAATCCGGGTGCTGAAGGCGCCCGGTCCGCGGCCGGCCGGAGTTATCCCCACTATCCACAGCTTTTCCACAAAGGCAGGTGTGCGGTATAGCTGCGGGTCCAAAACCGGGCCTGCAGGCGCCCTCAGGGGCACTGAGGAACAGGTACCCCGCTACGCTAGCGGCAGCTGCCCCAGCGGCAAAGCCAGCATGCTCCGGCGGTTGTGGATAACCTGTGCAGTACCGCGCATAGCTTGTGCACAGCCTGTGGGGAAGTCTGTGGATACAGAATTTTTTTGTTCTTCCATATGGCTCTGACCTGCGGAAACACTCAATCCGACATGTGGAGTAAATATTTCTTTTGGGGAATTTCATCCACAGGCCGTGAGGAAGAGCCATCAGGGGAATGCGGACAGCGGAGCGCTTGCCGGGCCCGATTCGTCAAAGGTGGCGCTCCTCATATTCCCGCCGGGGAGTTTGATCGGCCGGGGGCACTGCTGTATGCAGGAGATTGAATATTGCTGTGGATAACCGCGACCTGGATTAAGCTCTAGGTATGGGTGATCCTCCGGCACTGCCGGTATCCGCAACGCTGCGGGACGGCGCCTGCCATGGTGTGCGGCGGGTGGATGGACAGCACAACAACCGCAGCTGGCAAGGGCCAGGAAGTACAAAGAACGGCTCGTGAAATGGAATCCCTTGTGGTCCCCGTCCTGATCCTGCTCGCCGTGGTGGTGGCGGTCATCCTGGCCTACCGCGCCGTCCGGAACCGCAACGCGGCACATCCGGCCACTGCCCCCCAGAGGCGCCCAGGCCACACGCCGCAGGAGGTGGCCCGGGCTGCGGCAGACAGGCTGTCCGAAGATGAACACCGCCGGCTCTATGCGCTGATCGCGCAGGGGCAGGCCATGGCTGCCATCAAGCTCTACTACGAGATCACCGGGGAAGGGCTGCGTGCCTCACGGGACGCCGTAGGAGCCCTCGCAGCGCATCCCCAGCCGTACCGGAGTCCTGAGCCGGCGCAGCCGCTGCCGGAGGCGGAGGATGAGCCGCAGCGCTTCCCCTACAGGTACAGGGCCATTGCCAGCAAGGGCGATGTCACCCGGGAAGTGAGCAGCAATATGCTCAACGATGAGATTTACGGCAGGATCCGCACGTTGGCGCGCAATGGCGACACCGAGGCGGCGGTGACTGCCCTGACCCGCCACTCGGATATCTCCCCCATGCAGGCCCGCGAGTTCATCGAGCTGCTCGGCGACTGACGTGGACCAGGGAACGTGAGCGCCGGAGCCGGCAGTTCCACCAGGGCGGCAACCGTGCAGGGGTTGGGCCGCCATGAGCTGGGCGACCGCGCCTATCCCGCCCCGCCAGTGGAATCGTAGTAGTGCCAGTACCGGCTTGTGGCATTCACATCAGCGAGCACCAGAAGTCCGCTGTTGGCCGTCCCCCTCGCCAGGCTGTTGACGTTCTGCTTCGTGGACGTCACGTTATGGACATACTGGTCGGCGTCCACGATGCGGGCCGTCTTGGAGGTCGTAAAGCTGATGTTGTCCAGCGGCGTGGACTTCTCGTAGATCGCACCACCCGAACTCGTGCAGACCCCGGCGTTCGTCGTGCCACTCGGTTTCGGATAGGTAGCAAAGGTACGTAGCTTGCGCGCCGCTTCGTCGATCATGACGATCACCCTGTTCGGGCACTCAGACACTGTGGCGATCGTGTGGGCAGACCATGTCGACGTCGACGTGTTCAGGTCAAGCAACTGGATCAGCGGCTGCGACGCCGAGGTGTACGAGGTTTTGATGGCAGCGAAAACCTTGTCCGATGAGGCATCCAGCCACTTCAGGTTCATGTGGTCGTCACCGCTCCGCTGCCCCTTCACGGCCGCCACGGGAGTGGTCCAGGACGAGTTTGAAGCTCCATCAACGTGGTAGCTCCAATACATGCCATCGGTGCTGTCCCCCACCTGGCGGCTCCACATCAGGCCGATCTTGTTCCCGCTGAAGGCAATCACCGCCGAGTTATCGTCCACAGAGACGTTGCTGAGGGAGGCGGGATGGGCAAATGGTGTTCCCCACGTGGCACCATCGGTGCCTGTGACGTTCAAATAGATCCTGTTCCCCTGTTGCCAGGTAGCCCAGACGCGCCCGGTCGAATCCTTATCAATGGATATGGTCTCGACCTTTTGATTGTTGATTTGGGACGATCCCAGGCTCGTGTATGACTTGGTGCTCGAGTTGTAGCTGTAACGGCGCACGGTGGTGGGGAAGCCTGGCTCGGCCGGCAGGCCGTCATTGACGAACCGGAAGCTGGCGACATACAGCGTTTTCCCGTCCCACAGCACGTCATGGTGCGTGTTCGCCCGCGATTCCGTCACCACGCCTGTATTCGTCCACGAATTCGTGGAGGCGTTGAACCGGAAGATACGGAACGTGGAGCTGCCGGCGTCCCAAAGGTTCCCCCACCAGGTCCCGTCGTTGAACCACAGCGAGTTGGTCTGCCGCTTGGTGCCCGTGGGCGTACCCGTCCCACTGTGCGACGGGCCCTGGACCCCGACATCACCGGTAGCGGCAGACGCGGCCAAGGGCGCCACCAGGCCGGCAAGCACAAGCAGCAGCACCGTCAGCAGCGCCGGAAGCCCCCGCCGCGACCGACGCAAGGGGCGGCCCGAAGGACCGGCAAGTCCGCCTCTGGAAAAAGGCCAGGAGGCCCTGGCACCTGGATCATGCCCGTCCACACTGGACAGTGGATCGTCTCTCAATTTTGCTCCCCGGCGTTGATCTGTCAGTCAACCCCCAGATTGCCCAGTCTTGGCGGTGGGAGGATCAAAGACAAGCCCCGGGCGGCCCCCTAAACCGGGGTAAGCCGGCCCCCTAACCCCGGTGCGTCAGGAGTTGCCGGAAATGCCGGCCAGCAGTTGCTCAAACGGAAGGGATTCCAGCGGGCCGGCCTTCCGGCCGGGCTGCGGACCCTCCAGCAGTCCGGTGAGCTCGCCCGCTGCCCGTTCAATCCGGTTGGCCAATGATGGGCCACCCTCGTCCGCGGTCCCCCAGTCCTGGGGTCCGGCGAACACGCCGGTTGGTGTGATGCGCGTGCGAAGGTAGCTGAAGAGCGGCCGCATCGCGTAGTCCAGGACCATCTGGTGCCGGTCGGTTCCGCCGGTGGCGCCCAGCATGACAGCCTTGCCGTCCAGGGACTTTGGGTCCAGCACATCGATGAAGGACTTGAACAGGCCGCTGTAGGAAGCGCTGAAGACCGGGGTTACCGCGATGATGCCGTCGGATGCCTCAACGCCGGCAATAACCTCTGCCAGCCGCGGTGCGGCATATCCGGTGACGAAGTTATTGGCGATGTCCACGGCCAGGTCGCGGAGTTCGACGACGTCCAGGGCCACGTCGTAGCCTGCCGTGCGGAGCCGCCGCTCCGCAGCTGCGGCGAGCTGGTCGGCCAACAGGCGGCTGGATGACGGTACACCCAGCCCGGCGGAGAGGACGGTGAGACGGCGGGTTTCCATGGCATTCTCCTGATGCTCGTTCACTTCACTTACATGCATTTGCATTCATATCAGTGAACAGCCCAGGTCTGTGGAGTATTCCCGGGGCGCACCCGGCGCATATCAGAGCTGCACGGCGCCCTGGATGCAGGTCGTGGAGTGTCCGCCCACCCAGATGTCCCCGCCTTCGGCGCTGACGTGGATGCGCCCGGCACGGCCCAGGGCTGTTCCCTGGGAAGCGACATACTGCCGCGGCGCCCGGCCGCTGCCGATGAGCCACTGGGCGGCACCTGCGTTGAAGCTGCCGGTGACGGGATCTTCCACCATGGCGTCCCCGGGCAGGAAGGTGCGGACCTCAAAGTCGGTGTCGGCCCCGGGCTGGCGGGGTCCGATGACTCCTACCTTCAAGTCCCCCATCGCCGCCGTGTCCGGTTCGAGC